>NZ_JBIVUT010000002.1:0-476208 GCF_044757365.1 Streptomyces sp. NPDC091289 | reverse complement strand
GGCCCGCCCCGCCCGCCCGGCGTCCCCCCCCCCCCCACCCCCACGGGCCCCCCCCCCCCCCCCGGGGGGGGGGGCGGCCCCCCCCCCCCCCCCCCCCCCCCCCCTTCTCGTGCGCCCGCACACCCCCCAGCCCGTCCGGCGCTTGAGGGCGGAACCCTCGCGACGGTTCCGCCCTCAAGCGCCGGGCAGGCGGATGGGTGCGGGCCCACCCTCAATCGCCGGACAGGCGGATGGGTGCGGGCGGGCCGGAGTTCGGGGCGAGGCCGCCCGACAGCAGCGCCAGGTAGCTGTCGGCGGCAGCCGACCGCCGTTCCGCCGGATGCTCGCCCACCGCATGCACCAGCCCACACAACAGCTTGAGCAGATTCTCGCCGGTCAGAGCAGGCGCCGGGCGGACGAGCCCGAGCAGCCGCGAGACCGCCGCGACCAGCTCCCCCTTGGCCCGGCGCAGGGACTCCGTCTCGTCCGACCCACTGATCAGCACGTCGATCAGCCCGGGTCGGGCCAGCGCGGCCGCGAGCGCCGTGCCCAGGAAGTCCACCAGGGCGGAAGCGGGATCGGCCCGCCCCTCGGCCTCCTCGGCCACGTCGATGAGCTCGCGCACCGCCCCCTCCAGGACGCGTTCCAGCATGGCCCGCTGCGTGGGGAAGACACGGTAGACCGTACCGACGCCCACCCCCGCCCTGCGCGCGAGCTCGTTGAGCGTGAGCGTGATCTCCCCGCCGCGGACGGCCCGCCGGGCCTCGTCGAAGACCTTCTCCCTGTTGCGTACAGCGTCGGCCCTCATCGCATCCTCCTCGGCAAACCGATGTGGATAACTTATCAGCTCACTGTTACGGTCAAGTGGATAGGTAATCCACTTCTCTGCCCAGGAGTCGTCATGACCGTCGTGTTCGTCCATGGAGTGCCGGAGACGCCCTCCCTCTGGAATTCCCTGCGGGAGCGGATGGACCGCCCCACCCTGGCCCTGCGGCTGCCCGGGTTCGGCAGCCCCCGCCCGGCCGGCCTGGTGGACAAGGAGGCGTACGCCGCCTGGCTGGCGGACGAACTGCGCGCGATCGGCGGACCGGTGGACCTCGTCGGCCACGACTGGGGGGCGCACCTGACGATGCGGGTCGTCTCCGCCTACGACGTTCCGGTGCGCAGCTGGGTGTCGGACGTGGCCCACGGCTGGCACCCCGACTACCGGTGGCACGAGGCGGCCCTCCTCTTCCAGCAGAGCCCGCAGGGCGAGGAGCTGCTCGCGTCGCTGCGCGCCGGGTCCCCCGACAGCCCGTCCTTCGGCGACTTCCTGCGCCCCCGCGGCATGAGCGCCGAACTGGCGGAGGAGGTCGACACCGTGCACGACGAGGTGATGAGCGCGTCCGTCCTCGCGCTCTACCGCTCGGCGCGGCCCACCCTCCACGCGGACTGGGGACGGGAGTTCGACGGCCCCTCCGCGGCGCCGGGTCTCGTCCTGATCCCGAACGGCGATCCGATGGCGCGGCCCGCGATGGACCGGGAGGTGGCCCACCGCCTCGGTGCGCGGGCGACGGAGCTGGACGGGCTCACCCACTACTGGATGCTCCAGGACCCCGACCGGGGCGCGGAGGCGCTGAACCGCTTCTGGGCGGCGTGCGGGGCCCGCTAGAGCGGTCCCGCGTTCATGGGGACACGACGAGGGCCCCCGGGCCGGAGGTTCGCTCCGGCCCAGGGGCCCTCGTGGGTGACGGTTCCGTCAGGAAGCCGTCAGGGGGCGGATCGCGGTGGGCGCGTGCGACGCGTCCGTGGCGATGTCCTCGAACTCGTTGACCGACGCGATGTCCGTACCGCTCATCGCGATGTTCGTGACCCGCTCCAGGATCGCCTCGACGACCACCGGCACCCGGAACTCCGCCGCCAGCTTCTTCGCCTCCTCGAAGGCCGGCAGCAGCTGGTCCGGCTCGGTGACCCGGATCGCCTTGCAGCCGAGGCCCTCGACGACCTTGACGTGGTCCACGCCGTAGACGCCCAGCTCCGGGGAGTTGATGTTCTCGAACTCCAGGTTGACCTGGAAGTCGATGTCGAAGTTGCGCTGCGCCTGGCGGATGAGCCCCAGGTAGGAGTTGTTCACCAGGACGTGGACGTACGGGATGCGGTGCTGCGCGCCGACGGCCAGCTCCTCCAGCATGAACTGGAAGTCGTAGTCGCCGGAGAGGGCGACGACCGTGCCCTCCGGGTCCGCGGTGGCGACGCCCAGCGCGGCCGGGATCGTCCAGCCGAGGGGGCCGGCCTGGCCGCAGTTGATCCAGTGGCGCGGCTTGTAGACGTGCAGCATCTGCGCGCCGGCGATCTGGGAGAGCCCGATCGTGGTGACGTAACGGGTCTCCGGGCCGAACGCCCGGTTCATCTCCTCGTACACGCGCTGCGGCTTGAGCGGCACGTTGTCGAAGTGGGTCTTGCGCTGGAGGGTCGCCTTGCGCACCTGCGTGGACTCCGCCCAGGCCGAGCGGTCCTTCAGCTCGCCCGCGGCCTTCAGCTCGCGCGCCACCTCGACGAAGAGCGTCAGCGCGGCCTTGGCGTCGGAGGCGATACCGAGGTCCGGAGCGAAGATCTTGCCGAGCTGGGTGGGCTCGATGTCGACGTGGACGAAGGTGCGGCCCTGGGTGTAGACGTCCAGCTTGCCGGTGTGGCGGTTGGCCCAGCGGTTGCCGATGCCGAGGACGAAGTCGGACTCCAGGAAGTTCGCGTTGCCGTAGCGGTGCGAGGTCTGCAGGCCCACCATGCCGGCGTTCAGCTCGTGGTCGTCGGGCAGGATGCCCCAGCCCATCAGGGTCGGGATGACGGGGACGCCGGTCAGCTCGGCGAACTCCACCAGGAGCTCGGAGGCGTCGGCGTTGATGATGCCGCCGCCCGCGACGAGCACCGGGCGCTCCGAGGCGTTCAGCATCTGGATCGCCCGCTCGATCTGCTTGCGGGAGGCCGCGGGCTTGTGCACCGGGAGGGGCTCGTACAGCTCGGGGTCGAACTCGATCTCGGTGAGCTGGACGTCGATCGGCAGGTCGATGAGGACCGGTCCGGGACGGCCGGTGCGCATCAGGTGGAAGGCCTGCTGGAAGACGCCGGGGACCTGCGCGGCCTCCAGGACGGTCGTCGCGGCCTTGGTGACCGGCTTGGCGATCGAGGAGATGTCGACGGCCTGGAAGTCCTCCTTGTGCAGGACGGCCGTCGGCGCCTGGCCGGTGATGCACAGGATCGGGATGGAGTCGGCGATGGCGGAGTACAGACCGGTGATCATGTCGGTGCCCGCCGGGCCCGACGTACCGATGCAGACACCGATGTTGCCGGCCTTGGCCCGGGTGTAGCCCTCGGCCATGTGGGAGGCGCCCTCGACGTGCCGGGCCAGCGTGTGCTGCACCCCGCCGGAGGCCTTGAGGGCCGCGTAGAAGGGGTTGATCGCCGCACCCGGCACACCGAACGCGTTGCTGACGCCTTCGCGCTTGAGGATCTCAACTGCCGCTCGGGCAGCGGTCATACGAGGCATTGAGTGCTCCTGCTCGGGATTGGTGGAGTCGGGCTCTGTCGCGCCACCTGAGAGCACCAATTCCGCATTACGGAAGTTCAGTTCTGCTATACGGAAGCAATCTAAAACGTGGGACGACCGCCGTCAAGGGCGCGCAGTGCCGCTCGCCCGTACGAAGTGCGTCAATTCCCTCCCCAGAGCCTCGCTCCTGGTGGACGATGGGGTGACGAGGGAGGCACGGAGCGCAGTCGGCCGCGCGTCCGTGCCGGAGGGAGACGTTCGTGGAGTCCGTGCCGGTCCGGTGTCCTGTCTGCAGCCGCGACCACGCCTACAGCGCCCCGGCCTACCCCTGCCCGTGCGGAATGCCCACCGCCCCGCCGCTGCTGCCGGACGCCCCGGCGGTCCTGGTCACCCACCGCAGCTGGAACGACGTCTGGGTCACCGTCCGCTGCGCGTCCTGCGCACGGGAGGACCAGTGGCCGCAGCCCGAGCTGTGCTGCCCGTGCGGGACCGTCCTGCGGATACCGGTGCGGCCGGTGGCCGCCGCGTCGGCCCCGACCGCGCCGGTCTCCCCCGCCCACATCCCCCTGCCGCGCACCGCCGCGCACCCGCGCCCGACGTTCCGGCCGATGACGATCCGTACCGGCCACGACGCGGTGAGCGCGGCCGGTCTGTATCTGACCTGGCTGGGCTATCGCGACGTCGGCCGGCCCGGGGCGGGCCCGGCCTCCGGGATCGACCTGCGGGCCGACGGACTGATCGCGCAGGTCGACTCCAGCACCCGGCCGACGTCGCTCCGCGCGGTCGAGACCCTCTGGCTCAACGCGCTGGGCGCCTCGGCGACCGGGGTGTTCTTCTCCCTCGCGGGGTACGCGGCCGACGCCCGGGCCCGCGCGGACGGCGTCGGACTCCCGCTCTTCGTCATGGATCTCACCGGGACCCCGCAGCCGGTGAACAGCCCCGCGGACGAGCTGGTCAGCACGGGCGCCTGAAACACCTGCCCGGGCACCGCCGCCGAGGGAGCGGATCCGGCCACCGCGTACCGGTCCGCCGTCCGGCGCGGCACACTGAGTACATGCGTATCCGCTCCGCCAGACGCTCGGATCTTCCACTTCTCCAGGACATCGAGCGCGCCGCAGGGGAACCGTTCCGCGCCCTGGGCATGGCCTTCGTGGCCGACGACGATCCGCCCCCGCTCGACCTGCTGGAGGGCTACCGGCAGGCAGGCCGTTGCTGGGTGGCCACCGACCCTCTCTCCGCCACCGGCGACCGGCCGCTCGGCTATGTGCTCGCCGACCCCGTCGACGACGCCCTGCACATCGAGCAGGTCTCGGTCGATCCCTCCGCCGCCCGGCGGGGCATCGGCCGGGCGCTGATCGCCCACCTCGCCGCCCGGGCCGCGGCCCGGGGCATGTCGGCGCTCACCCTGACCACCTTCACCGATGTGCCGTGGAACGCCCCGTACTACGCCCGCATCGGATTCCGGATCCTGCCCGAGGCCGAACTCACCGACGGGCTCCGCGCGATCCGGGCCGAGGAGGCCCAGCACGGCCTCGACCGCTGGCCCCGGGTCTGCATGCGGCGCGAACTGGCGCCCGCCTCATCCGCCGCCCGGCCGTCGGATGCTCCGGGGACCGCGAAGGCCCCGCGCGTCCCGGACACTTCGCCGTCCTCGGACACTTCGGAAGCCGTTGCTGTCAGTGGCAGCCCGTAAGCTGTGCGCATGGCTTTACTCCCGGACAGCTCCCTCCCTTCCCACCTCCCCGCAGACCTCTCCGCAGACCACCCCGCGCCCGCCGCCGAGCAGGCCAACGAGGCCATCCGCGCACTCGTCGACGCCTCCGGACAGGACTGGTCCGAGGTGGAGGCGGCGACGTACGAGGTGTTGCTCATCGAGTGGGCGGCGGCGACCCGGGGCGGCCCCGACATCATCGAAGCCGCCTGACCCGACGCGACGCACCTGACGCACCCGCCGCGCCTCCCCCGCTCAGTCCGCGTAGGTCTCGCGCAGTTCGATCTTGCGGACCTTCCCGCTGACCGTCATCGGGAAGGTCTCCAGGATCCACAGCCTGCGCGGGATCTTGTAGTGCGCGAGCCGCTCCCGGCAGTGCGCGGTGACCTCCTCCAGGGTGGGCGGGTCGGCCGGGTCCCGGGGGATGACGCAGGCCAGGATCTCCTCGCCGTAACGCTCGTCGGGCACCCCGACCACCTGGACGTCGGCGATCTTCGGGTGGCCGTACAGGAACTCCTCGATCTCCCGTGGGTACACGTTCTCGCCGCCCCGGATGATCATGTCCTTGATCCGGCCGACGACCTGGACGTAGCCGTCCTCGCGCATCACCGCGAGGTCCCCCGTGTGCATCCACCGCCCGGCGTCGACGACTTCGGCGGTGCGGTCGGGCTGGTCCCAGTAGCCGAGCATCACGCTGTAGCCCCGGGTGCGCAGTTCGCCGGCGCTGCCGCGCGGCAGGGTGACTCCGGTGACGGGGTCGACGATCTTGACCTCGATGTGCGGCAGCACGCGGCCCACCGTGCCGGTGCGGCGGTCCAGGTCGTCGTCGCGGCGGGTCTGGGTGGAGACCGGGGACGTCTCCGTCATTCCGTAACAGATGGAGACCTCGGCCATGTGCATCTCGGCGACGACCCGCTTCATCACCTCGGCCGGGCAGGGCGAACCAGCCATGATCCCGGTGCGCAGCGAGGAGAGGTCGTACGCGGCGAAGTCCGGCAGGTTCAGCTCGGCGATGAACATGGTGGGCACGCCGTACAGCGAGGTGCACCGCTCCTGCTGGACGGCGGCCAGCACGGCGGCGGGCTCGAAGGACGGGCCGGGGATCACGATGCAGGCGCCGTGCGAGGTGATGGCGAGGTTGCCCATCACCATGCCGAAGCAGTGGTAGAAGGGCACCGGCAGGCAGACCCGGTCCGCCTCGGTGTAGGCGATCGTCTCGCCCACGAAATACCCGTTGTTGAGGATGTTGTGGTGGGAGAGCGTCGCGCCCTTGGGGAAGCCCGTGGTGCCCGAGGTGTATTGGATGTTGATCGGGTCGTCGCAGGACAGCTCCGCCTCGCGGGCGGCCAGTTGTTCGCGCGTCACGGCGGGGGCGGCGGCGGTCAGCTCCGCCCAGGACGGGTCGCCGATGTAGTGGACGGCACGCAGCTCCGGGCAGTCGGCGCGGACCTGGTCGACGAGGGCGCGGTAGTCGCTGGTGCGGTGGGAGAGCGAGGCGACCAGCAGGGAGATGCCGGCCTGCTGGAGGACGAACTCCACCTCGTGGGCGCGGTAGGCCGGGTTGATGGTGACCATGACGGCCCCGATCCGGGCCGTGGCGTACTGCACGAGCACCCACTCGGGGCAGTTGACCGCCCAGATCCCGACCCGGTCGCCCTTCGCCACCCCGGACGCCATCAGGGCGCGGGCCAGCTCGTCGACGTCCGTGGCGAATTCCGTGTACGTCCAGCGGCGACCGGACACCACGTCGACCAGCGCCTCGCGGTCGCCGTGCGCGGCGACCGCCCGGTCGAGGTTGCGGCCGATGGTGTCGCCGAGCAGCTCGGTGTCGCCCACCCCATGTGCGTACGAAAGCAGGCTCACTTCAGGTCCCCCTCGTCGAACTCGGTGCCGGTGCCCAGGGCGGTGCGTTCGCGGAGCTCGATGCGGCGGATCTTTCCCGAGACGGTCTTGGGCAGCTCCGCGAACTCCAGCCTGCGGATGCGTTTGTACGGGGCGAGGACCGCCCGGGAGTGCTCGAAGAGGATCTTCGCGGTGTCCGGCCCCGGCTCCCAGCCCTCCGCGAGCACGACGTACGCCTTCGGGACGGCGAGGCGGAGCGGGTCGGGGGCGGGCACGACGGCGGCCTCGGCGACCGCCTCGTGCTCCAGCAGGGCGCTCTCCAGCTCGAACGGCGAGATCTTGTAGTCGGAGGCCTTGAACACGTCGTCGGCGCGGCCCACATAGGTGATGTAGCCGTCCGCGTCGCGTGCGCCGATGTCCCCGGTGCGGTAGTAGCCGCCGGCCATCGACTCGGCGGTGCGGTCCGGGTCGCCGTGGTAGCCGGTCATCAGGCCGACGGGGCGGTCGGAGAGGTCGAGGGCGATCTCGCCCTCCGTCGCGCCGGGTTGTCCCGTCACCGGGTCGAGCAGTTCGACGGTGAAACCGGGGCTCGGGCGGCCCATGGAGCCGGTCTTGAGGAGCTGGCCGGGGGTGTTGGCGACCTGGACGGCGGTCTCCGTCTGGCCGAAGCCGTCCCGGATGGTGACGCCCCACTCCCGCCGCACCGTCTCGATGACCTCCGGGTTCAGCGGCTCCCCCGCCGCGACGACCTCGCGCGGCGGGACCTTCAACTGGCTCAGGTCCGCCTGGATGAGCATCCGCCAGACCGTGGGCGGGGCGCAGAAGCTCGTGATGCCCGAGCGGTCCATCTCGGCCATCAGCCGGCCCGCGTCGAAGCGGGTGTAGTTGAAGATGAAGACGGTCGCCTCGGCGGTCCACGGGGCGAAGAGGTTCGACCAGGCGTGCTTGGCCCAGCCGGGCGAGGAGATGTTCAGATGGACGTCGCCCGGCCTGAGCCCGATCCAGTACATCGTCGACAAGTGGCCCACCGGGTAGGACACATGGGTGTGCTCGACCAGCTTGGGGCTGGCGGTGGTGCCGGAGGTGAAGTAGAGCATCAGCGGCTCGTCCGCGTCCGTCTCCCGGCCGGGCGTGAACACGGCGGGCGCCTGGGCCACCTCCGCGTACGGCAGCCAGCCCGGCACCTCATCGCCCACCGCGATCCGGGTGTACTTCCCCGGGACCTCGTCGAACTTCGCGGTGTCCGCGTCCCGCACCAGCACATGGCGCACCCGGCCGCGCTCCACCCGGTCGCGCAGATCGGCGGGGCCGAGCAGCGGCGTGGCGGGGATGACGACGGCGCGCAGCTTCATCGCGGCGAGGGCGGTCTCCCACAGCTCGGCCTGGTTGCCGAGCATCACGAGGATGCGGTCCCCCTCCCGAACGCCTTGCGCCTTCAGCCAGTTGGCGGCCCGGTCGGAGCGCTCGGACATCGCCGCGAAGGACACCTCGGTGCGCCGGCCGTCCTCCTCCACGATGTGCAGGGCGGTGCGGTCGTTGTTCTCGGCGATGATGTCGAACCAGTCCAGCGCCCAGTTGAAGTGGTCCGCCCGGGGCCAGCGGAAGCCCGCGTACGCGGTTGCGTAGTCCTCGCGGTGTTCCAGCAGGAAGTCCCGGGCGGCCCGGAACGTCTCGGTCGCGCTGGTTGCCGACATGTGCCCTCCTCATTACGGACCGGTCGCTTAACATCATGTAAACAGTGACCCAGGTCTCACCACCCCCGGACGGGGGTGGTCCTCTCCCCCGTCCGGGGGAGGCGCACGGGCCGGGTGGAAGGGCGTCGGAGTGCCGGAACCGGTCGATGCGGTCGAGATGCAGGCAGCACTGTTGAGGCTGCGCCGCACGAGCGGGCTGCCCGTGGTGTTCGGCGGCCTGCTGTCCGACGCCCGCCATGCCCGGATCGCCGAGCTGAACGGGGCGCAGACCAGCGCGCTGCGGGGCCTGGTCATCTCCGCCGGGAGCGGCCTGGGCGGCAAGGCCATCGCGCTGTCCCGGCCCTGTGCGGTGACGGACTACGCCTCCTCGCGCCACATCAGCCACGAATACGACGCGGCGGTGGCAGCGGAGGGACTGCGTTCGGTGGTCGCGGTCCCCGTCGTCGTACGGCGTGCGGTGCGGGGCGTGCTCTACGGGGCGCTGCGCACGCCGGTCACGCTCGGCGACCGGACGTTCGACGCGGTGGTGGCGGCGGCCCGTGATGTGGAGCAGTCGCTCGCGGTACGGGACGAGGTACGGCAGTTGCTGGCGGCGGGCCGGGAGCAGGTCTGCGATCCGGACACGGTGCCGGGCGCCTGGGAGGACGTGCGCGAGGCCCACCGCGAACTGCGCGCCCTGGTCCCGAGGATCGTCGATCCGGCGCTGCGCGACGAGCTCCTGGAGGTGTGCGGGCGGCTGGCCTCGGCGTCGGGGGCCAAGGTGCCCGCGGCCCGGGAGGTCCGTCTCGCGCCGCGCGAGGTGGACGTGGTGGCGTGTGTGGCGGCGGGCGCGACGAACGCGGCGGCGGCCGAGCGGCTGGGGCTGCGGCCCGAGACGGTGAAGGGGTATCTGCGGTCCGCGATGCGGAAGTTGGGGGCGCATACGAGGCTGGAGGCGGTGGTGGCGGCCCGCCGGGCGGGACTGCTGCCCTGATCCGCGCCCCGCAACCCCGCAGCCCAACAGCCCGTAGCCCGTAGCCCGTAGCCCGTAGCCCGTAGCCCGTAGCCCGTAGCCCGTAAGAGTCTTAGTCTCCGTAGTCCAGGAACGTGCCGAACCGGACGTCGTGGTCCGTCGCGTCCGTCATCACGGCCAACATCCGCGCCGCCTCCTCGGTGATCTCCCTGCGCTCGGCGCGGGCCAGGCTCCGGAGCGGCTGGACGGTCAGGATCGCCGCGCCGCCCTCGCGTTCGACGCGCCAGACCGCGTCGAAGAACCCGTCGATCAGCACGGACCCGTAGGCCTGGTTGCCCACCCCGTTGCGCCCCTTGTTCACCGCGGGGATGACGCGGGTGCGGTCGGCGTGGCCGAGGAGCAGGTTGTCGAACTCGGGTAGGAAGCGCGGCGGGGCCGGGGTGTCCGGGTCGGGGCGCGGGGCGTCGGGGAGGTCGAAGAGCTCGACGCCCCGCTCGTCCCGGAAGGTGAGCAGCCGGGGCCTGAGCCGTTCGAAGACCTCCTTCGTCCGGGTGAGGCCCGCCCAGGACTGGAAGTCCATCACCGAGGCGGGGCCGAACGCGCCCAGGTAGCGCAGCACGGTGGCGTCGGGCGCGGCCACGGGTCCGGCGGGCCGGCCGAGCCAGTGCTCCACGGTGGTCAGGGCGACCTGCCCGCTGCGGCCCCACAGTCCGCGCGGGGTGACCTGGACCAGGGGCAGCAGGCAGCGGGCGGCGACGGTGAGCGCGAGCGGGTCGGCGTCCGGCCAGTGCGTGAGGAGTTCCTCCCGCAGCTCCTTGACCGGGCGGGGGCGCTGCTCGACCAGGTCCTTGGCCAGGCCCGCGAGCCGGTCCAGGTCCACTCCCTCCAGGCCGCGCCGGAAGGTCTTCAGCTCCCGCTCGCGTGCCGCCTGCACCAGGGGGCGCAGGGTGAGCGCGTCGTCCGCCGTATGGGTGTGGAGGGTCGAGCGCAGGCTGACGATCCGGACCACCTCACGGGACTCCATCAGGGCGGACAGCTCTTCGGGGTCGAAGTCCGCGAGCCGGGCGTACAGCTGGAAGTACGGCGGCTTGGTGTTCTGCGCCTGGAGCCCGAGGAGGTGGGCGACCGCGTCCTTCGCGGACATCGGCGACCTGCGGAGCAGGAGCTGACGGTCCAGGGTCGCCCGGTTCAGCTCCCGGGTGGACAGGACGGCGGGGTGTGCGGCGGAGTGTGCGGCGGTGCGGTGCGTCTTCGCGGCCATGGTCCGCACGCTACCGGGGCTTGCGGACAGCTACGGTCCGCAAGACCTGCGGGGTATGTGCGTTACGCCCACCGGGCCTGTGCGCCGGGCGCCCCGGGCGGGGCGGCTCCATGATGAACCGGTGATCAGTGTCCTGTTCGCCGTCCTCACCGCCCTCAGCAACGGTTCCGCCTCGGTGCTCCAGCGCCGGGCGGCGATGCGGGTGCCCGACAGCGAGGCGATGCGGCTTTCGCTGATCGGCCATCTGCTGCGTCAGAAGGTGTGGCTCGCAGGTATCGGGCTGGTGATCGTGGCGGCCGTCTGTCAGGCGGTCGCCCTGGCCACCGGGCCGATCGCGGTGGTCCAGCCGATCTTCGTGATCGAGCTGCCCGCGACGCTGCTGATCGCCGGGTACGTGATGCGGGCCCGGGTGGACCGCACCGTCTGGTACGGGGTCGCCGCCGTCACGGTCGGGCTCGCGCTCGGCATGGCGTCGGCCGCGCCGGTCGAGGGCAGTGACACGGTCCGGGACGCGGCGTGGGTGCCCGCGCTGCTGCTGACCGGGCTGTTCGAGGCGGCGCTGATCGGCTCCGCGCTCCGGACGCGCGGCAATCCCCGGGCGGCCCTGCTCGGGCTGGCCGCCGCGTGCGGCTACGCGCTGACGGCCGCGCTGATGAAGGACGCGATGGCGAACCTCGACGACGGCGGGGTTCTCGCGCTGCTGGCGTCCTGGCAGTTGTACGCGACGGCGGCGGCCGGGGTGGGCGCCCTGTTCCTGCTCCAGAACGCTCTTCAGGCGGGCAGTCTGGTGGCCGTGCAGCCGATGCTGACCCTGGGGGACGCACTGATCAGCATCCTGTACGGGGTGACGCTGTTCGACGAGGAGCTGCGGACCGGCTGGTGGCTGCTGCCCGAGCTGGCGGCGCTGGCCCTGATCGCCGCGGGGTGCGTGCGCCTGGCCCGTACGCCGCTGGCCAGGGGCACGCTCGCACCTGGGTGAACCCGCCGTCCGGATCAGGTGGTGCGCGCGAAGTCGCCGTGGACCTCGTACGTCCCGCTCGCCGCCGTCGCCGTGGCCCGGTACACGTCGGCACCGGCGTCGCGGCCGCCGGAGGGGTGGTCGTACTGTCCGGCGAAGACGTGTGTCCCGGCCGGCACCGTCCGTCCCGGCCCGAGCGTCCAGCGGTAGACGAGCATGCCGTCGCGTTCGTGCACGGAGAGATCGAAGTCCGCCTCGGGGCGCGTCTCCCACCGCCCGGTGGTCCGCACCCCGTCCGTCCGGGCGACGAACAGTTCCACGGTGAGCGCGGTGAGCGGCTCCTCGGTCGTGAGCGTGACATTGCTCTGGGCCCAGTGAACGTTGTCGTCCGGAGCGACGGAACCGTCCGCCCACAGCGGACCGTCCGTGGTGCGGCTCTGCCCCGGCAGCGGCGGCCGGCCGGAACCGGTCGGTGGAGGCGTGGCGGCGGGGGTCTCCGGCAGCGTCCCGGTGGACACCCGCGGACCGGTCGCGTCCTCCCGTACGAGTGAGGTGACGGCGACGGTGCCGATCGCGCACACCGCCGTGGCGGCGACCGCCGCGAGGGCCACGCGCGGCCAGCCGGGACGGGTGCGGCGGGCCCGCGTGCTCCGGGGCTCCGCACCGGCCGCCGCGCGGTCCCGCGCCCGCTCGACCCGGGCCAGCATGCGCGCCCGGTCGGGCCGGTGTGACCGGGCGGCCTCTTCCAGTTCCCTGCGCAGGTCGCTCATCGTCGTCCACTTCCCACGGTTTCGAGGCCGGTACGGTCGCCCAGCAGCCGTTCGAGTTCCGCCATGCCCTTGGAGGTCTGGCTCTTCACCGTGCCGACGGAGATGCCGAGCGCCAGAGCGGTGTCCTTCTCCGACAGGTCGAGCGCGTGCCGCAGCACGACGCAGGCCCGCTTGCGGAAGGGCAGTCCGCGCAGCGCCTGCCGTACGTCCAGCACGGCCGCCACGTCCGGGCCGTCCGTCCGCTCCGCGCGCCGCGACCAGAACAGCGCTACGCGCCGGCGCTCGCGTACGGCACCGCGGATGCGGCTGCGCGCCAGGTTGGCGACGACTCCGCGGGCGTACGCCACCGGATGCTCGGCGGCGGACACCCGGTCCCAGCGGTCCCAGAGCGCGACGAACGCGTCGGCGGCCAGGTCGTCGGCCGCGTCCGCCTCGCCCGTCAGGAGGAAGGCCAGCCGGGACAGTTCGGCGTAATGGCGGTCGAAGAACTCGTGGAACTGCGCCGATGCGTCGTCGGCCATACCGGGAACCCCTTTGTCGTGCGCGCCGCTACGGCCCGAGCGCCGGATCCTATGTGCCGGTCCCGGGGCGGCCGTCCGCCGGCCCCGGGACCCGTCGTACGAGGGCGGGCGACGGCTACGGCATCTCAGCGCCGATGTCCGGGGTGCCGGTCGCCAGGAAGTCCGTCGCCGGAAGCGCACCGCCCGCGCGCCGTGGGCCGTACGCCGTGGCCGGATCGGTGCTGACCCTGCCCGCGACCGGTGCGCCGTCGGCGTCCCAGGAGTTGGCGGCCGACACCACGCGCCTGCCGAGCTTCGCCGCGCCGGTGGTGTTGTCGAGGGCGAGGTTGCGGGAGAGGCGCGAGGGCGAGGAGGCGAGGTAGAAGCCGGATGCGTCGTTGGCGTAGGCGGTGTTGCGGTGCAGCCGCAGGGCTCCCGGGTTGCTGTTGTCCGTGAAGCCGTGCTTCTCGTTGTCCCAGGCGGCGTTGCCGGTGATGACGTGGGCCGTGCTCGCGCCCCCGCCGCCGAGCTTGAAGCCGTTGCCGTTGCCTTCGAAGGCCGGGTCCTTCCAGCGGTTCACGCCGTTCCCGTACGCCCAGCTGCGCTCGATACGGACGGGGCTCGCCCACTGCCACAGGTCCACGCCGTCGTCGGCGTTGTTGTACAGCCGTGCGCCGATGATCCGGTTCCCGGTGCCCGAGCCGAACTTGATCGCGAGGCCGTCGGCGTTCTGGCCGTGGTTCTTCGCGTCGTAGTTGTCGTAGGAGTCGAGGTTCTCGACGAGGTTGTCCGTCGTTCCCTCGCCGCGCAGCGTGAACCCGGAGTCGCCGTTGCCGTGGGTGGTGAGGTTGCGGAAGATCCCGCCGACGGACGAGGTGACGACGACGCCGTGCGCGCGGGAGTTGCGGAACGTCAGGTCGGACAGTGTCCAGTGGTCGCCGTCTATCGCGACCAGCCAGTCGCCCCCGGGCAGCGCGGATCCGTCGACGACGGCCTTCTCCGCCCGGTACGCGGTGACGGTGATACGGCTCCGCGCGGTGCCGTCGGCCTGGCTCTTGAGGCTCTTGCCCGGGCGGTAGGTGCCGCCGCGCAGCTGGATGGTGGTGCCGGGGCCGGCCTGCGCGAACGCCTTCTCCAGCTCCGGCGTGGTGGAGACGACGACCGTCGTGGCGGCGTTCGCGTCGTCCGGCGTGGTGGTCAGCCAGACGCCGGCGAGGCCTGCGGTCACGGCGACGGCCACGGCGGCCTGGAGCGTACGCGTCCTGCGGTGTCGTCCTCTGCTGGTGCTCACGTGAGGGGGGTCCTTCGTTCGGTCGGCGGTCGGGAGTCGTCCGGTCCGGTGCGGCCGGACGACTCCTTGTCGCCGCCGGGGCTCAGAAGGTTGCCGCCGGAGGCGTGCCGTCTCCGAAGGGCCGGCCGCCGAGCTGCTCGCGGTGGTGCGGGGTGGTCCAGCCGGAGAGGTCGGGGCCGACGGGGACGATGCCGGTGGGGTTGATGCCGGTGTGCACCTGGTAGTAGTGCCGCTTGATGTGGTCGAAGTCGACCGTGTCGCCGAATCCGGGCGTCTGGTAGAGGTCGCGGACGTACGCCCACAGGACGGGGTCCTCGGTCAGCTTGTTCCGGTTGCACTTGAAGTGGCCGTGGTAGACGGCGTCGAAGCGGACCAGGGTGGTGAAGAGGCGGATGTCGGCCTCGGTGATGGTGTCGCCGACCAGATAGCGGCGGTCGGTGAGGCGGGCGGAGACCTGGTCGAGGCGGGTGAAGAGGGCTTCGTACGCCTCTTCGTACTCCTCCTGGGAGCTGGCGAACCCGGCACGGTAGACGCCGTTGTTGACGTCCCGGTAGATGCCTTCCATGACCTCGTCGATCTCCGCGCGCAGCGGTTCGGGGTAGAGGTCGAGGGCGCCGGGCCGGTGCAGGGCGGTCCACTCCGTGGCGAGGTCGAGGGTGAGCTGCTGGTAGTCGTTGGTGACCAGCTTCCCGCTCGGTACGTCCACGATCGCGGGCACGCTGACGCCGCCGGGATAGCCGTTCTCCCGGGCGTCGTAGGCCTCGCTCAGATGGCGGATGCCGAGGACCGGGTCCGTGCCGTCCGGGTCAAGGGTGAAGCGCCAGCTGCGGTCGTCCTGGATCGGGTCGGCGACGGCGAGCGAGAGCGCGTCCTCCAGGCCGAGGAGCCGCCGGGAGACCAGGGCGCGGCTCGCCCAGGGGCAGGCGCGGCTGACGACGAGGCGGTAGCGGCCCGGCTCGACGGGCCAGCCGTCGCGGCCGTCCGCGGTGATCCGGTCGGCGAAGTGGCTCCGGGAACGCTTGAACGGCTTGTGGCCGTAGGAATCGTTGCCCTCGGTCCCCGTGCTGTCCGCTGTCGTGTCGCTCATGCCGTGCTCCTCGATGCGTCGGTGGATCGGTCCGCTGTACGTCGTCTGCCCCGTCGGTCGGCTGCGACCTCGGCCAGCGCCACGATCAGCGCGGCCAGCACGAAGGCGACGGACACGATGAGCCCGTGGTCGTAGGCGTCGGCCCAGCCGTCCGGGCCGACCTGGGCGAAGAACACCGCGCCGACGGCGGCGATCCCGATGGCGGAGCCCACGCGCTGGCCGGTCTGGAGGGTGCCCCCGGCGCTTCCGGCCCGGTGCACCGGGACCTCCGCGAGGGTCAGCGTCTGGTTCGGGGCGATGACCAGTCCGCTGCCGAGACCGGCGAGAAGCAGCGGGGCGGCCATGGCCCAGCCCGCTCCGTCGCCGGGGACCAGGTGGACGGCGAGGGCGGTGCCCGCGAGGCCGAGGGCGACCATGGCCAGGCCCGTCACCACCAGGGGGCGGCCGAAGCGGCCGACGAGCCGGCCGCCGATGGCCGCGGCGACGCCGGAGCCGAGGGCGAAGGGGGTGATGGCCAGTCCGGCCTGGAGGGCGGAGTAGCCCAGACCGGACTGGAGGTAGAGGGTCGTGACGAAGAAGATCGAGGTGAACCCGGCGAAGTAGAGCAGGATCAGCAGACAGCCCAGCCAGTAGGAGCGGAGCCGGAACAGCGACAGGTCCAGGACCGGGTGGGTGCGCCCGCCCGTGCACCGCGACTCCCAGGCCACGAACGCGGCGAGGAGCACCCCGGCCAGGACGAGCAACAGCCACTTGGTGTCGCCGGGCCACTGCTGGGCCTGGACGAACGGCAGCAGCAGGGCCAGCACCCCGGCCCCGAGGAGGGCGACGCCCACCGGGTCCAGGTCGCGCGGCCTCACCCGGCCGGCGGACGGGGTGTCGGGGAGCAGCCGGTGGGCGAGCAGGAGGCAGACGGCGCCGAGCGGGAGGTTGACGTAGAAGACCCAGCGCCAGCCGTGCTCGGGTCCGGCGGCCTGGATGAGCAGACCGCCGAGCAGCGGGCCGACGGCCGTGGAGATGCCGACGACGGTGCCGAACATGCCGAAGGCCCGGCCGCGCTCCCGCCCGGAGAACATCTGCTGGATCAGGGCGGAGATCTGTGGGGAGATCAGGCCGCCCGCGATGCCCTGCACCAGTCGGGCGATCACCAGCCACATGCTGGACTGGGCGGCTCCGCAGGCGGCGGAGGCCAGGGTGAAGAGGGCGAGTCCCACCATGAAGACGGCCCGGCGGCCCCGCGCGTCGCCGAGGCGTCCGGCGGGGATGAGGAAGAGGCCGAAGGCGAGGGCGTAACCGGAGAGCACCCACTGGAGGTCGGACTCGGGGGTGTTCAGGCCCTCCCGGATGGAGGGGAGGGCGACATTGACGATGGAGACGTCCAGCAGGGTCATGAAGCCCGCCACCAGACAGACCGCGAGGGCCTGCCAACGCCGGGGGTCGGGGCCGTCCGGGGCGGCGTCGCCCCCGGTCGGGCCGGGGTTCGCCGCGCTCCGTGCCATGGTGGGCACCTTAGGTCGCGCCGGGTGTTTCCTCATCCGGGACACGTCCGCACCGGTGGCCCGGATTCCCAGGACGGGTCGGGGATGGCCCAACGGGCCCTGCCGCCACCCGCGTTAATAGACAGGAAAGTTTCCCAACACTGTTGACGGCAATTGGAAGGAACCTTTACTTTCAGTCCTGCCGACATGGCGCCTCCCACCCCCCTCTGAAGGGAGCACCACCATGCACCAGCGCACCAATCCCCCCACCGGTTCCGCCCCCACGACCGGCCGTCGCGGAATGGCCCGCAAGGCCCTGCTCGCCGCGTCCGCGCTCGGTGTCGTCACCGCGCTCATGGCCCCGGTCCGGGCGGGAGCCGCACCGGCCCCCGCCGCTCCCACCGGCGCCTCCCCCACCGCCGCCACCCCGCTCGCCGCCAACGGACAGCTCTCCGTCTGCGGCCTTCAGCTCTGCAACGACTCGGGCCAGGCGGTCGCCCTCAACGGGATGAGCACGCACGGCACCCAGTGGTACGCCCAGTGCGTCACCGACGGCTCGCTCGACGCCCTGGCCCAGGACTGGCGCGCCGACGTGCTGCGCGTCTCCACCTACGTACAGGAGGGCGGGTACGAGACCGACCCCGCCGGATTCACCGCCCGTGCACAGAAGTTCGTCGACGCGGCGCACGCGCGCGGCATGTACGCGGTGATCGACTGGCACATGCTCTCCCCGGGCGACCCGAACGCGAACCTGGCGAACGCCAAGACCTTCTTCACCGCGATGGCGAAGAAGTACAAGAACCACCCGGGCGTGCTCTACGAGATCGCCAACGAGCCCTCGGGGGTGAGCTGGTCGGGCATCAAGTCGTACTCCGAGCAGATCATCCCGGTGATCCGGGCCGAGGACCCGGACGCGGTGGTCCTGGTCGGGACGCGCGCCTGGTCCTCGTTCGGGGTGTCCGAGGGCTCCGACGAGTCGGAGGTCGTGAACAACCCCGTCAACGCCTCGAACATCATGTACACCTTCCACTTCTACGCGGCCTCGCACCGCGAGGAGTATCTGAGCGCGCTCGACCGGGCCTCCGACCAACTGCCCGTGTTCGTCACCGAGTTCGGCACGCAGAACTACGCGGGCGAGGGCGCGAACGACTTCACGATGTCGCAGCGCTACCTCGACCTGATGAAGCGCAAGAAGATCTCCTGGACCAACTGGAACTACTCCGACGACCACCGTTCCGGAGCCGTCTTCAAGACCGGCACCTGCGGCGGGAGCGACTGGACGGGGACCGGGGTCCTCAAGGAGGCCGGGGTCTGGATCCGCGACCGCATCCGCGAGTGACCCCGGCCCGCTCCCCGCGCCGTCAGACCGAACGGCGGCGCAGGGACGCGTCGGTGAGGACCGCCGGGGTGTAACCGGCGTCGCGCGCCGACAGGTTGACGCCGGGCGGGACGATCTCATCGATCCGGTCGAGGACGTCCCGGCTCAGCTTCACCTTGTCGGCGCCGAGCTGGCTCTCCAGCTGCTCGAAGGTGCGCGGACCGATGATCGCCGAGGTGATCCCCGGGTGCTCCAGCACGAAGGCCAGAGCGAGTTGGACCAGGGTCAGACCGGCCTCATCCGCGAGGCCGGCGAGCGCGTCGGCCGCCGCCAGTTTGGCCGCGTTCTCGGGCGCGGCGATGTCGAACCGGGCGGCCTGGCGCTCGGCACGGCTGGAGACCGGCTGCTCGGCGCCCTTGCGGTAGCGGCCGGTCAGCCAGCCGCCCGCCAGCGGGCTCCAGGACAGCACGCCGAGCCCGTACCGCTGCGCCACCGGCAGCACCTCGCGCTCGATGCCCCGGGCCAGCAGCGAGTACGGGGGCTGCTCGGCGACGACGCGCTCGCGGCCCCGGCGCTCGGCGGTCCACTGGCCCTCGACGATCGCGGAGGGCTCGAAGGTGGAGGTGCCGATGTAGCGGATCTTGCCCTGGTGGACCAGGTCGGAGAGCGCGCCGAGCGTCTCGTCGAAGTCGGTGTCGGGCTCGGGGCGGTGGACCTGGTAGAGGTCGATCCAGTCGGTTCCGAGCCGGCGCAGGCTGTTCTCGACCTCGCGGATGATCCAACGGCGGCTGTTGCCGAACTCGTTGGGGTCGTCGCCGAGGCGGCCGTGGAACTTGGTGGCCAGCACCACGTTGTCGCGGCGGCCGCCCGCGAGGGCCTTGCCGACGATGGTCTCCGACTCGCCCTGCGAGTAGACGTCGGCGGTGTCGACGAAGTTGATGCCGGAGTCCAGGGCGTGGTGGATGATCCGGACGCTGTCGTCGTGATCGGTGTTGCCGCGCGCGCCGAACATCATGGTGCCCAGCGCGAGCGGGCTGACCTGGACGCCGGTGCGGCCGAGGTTGCGGTATTCGGTCATCTGGCACTCTCCTTGACGAGCTGACTGGTGGTGGTGTCGGGGTGGTCCTTCTCCGGCACGGCCGGCACGCCGGTCTGCCGGAAGGCCTCCCACAGGCGGTGGTACGGGCCCCGCGCCGCGAGGAGTTCGGTGTGCGTGCCGCTCTCGACGACGGCTCCGGCGTCGAGGACGATCACGCGGTCGGCGCGGGCGGCGGTGGTCAGCCGGTGGGCGACGACCACGGTCGTACGGCGACGGCACAGGGCGTCCGTCGCGGCGGCGACCCGGCGTTCGGTGGCCAGGTCGAGCGAGGCCGTGGCCTCGTCGAGCAACAGGACGTCGGGGTCGACGAGTTCGGCCCGGGCCAGGGCGAGGAGCTGACGCTGTCCGGCGGACAGGTTCCGGCCGCGCTCCCCCACCTGCTGGAGGTAGCCGAGCCGGAGTCCGGCGATCATCTCGTGCGCGCCCACGGCCCGGGCGGCGGCCTCCACCTCGGCGTCGGTGGCGTCGGGCCGCCCGTAGGCGATGGCGTCCCGCACGGTCCCGCTGAAGAGATACGGCTCCTGCGGTACGAGCCCGAGTCTGCGCCGGAAGGCGGGCAGGTCGAGGTCGCGCAGATCGTGGCCGTCGACCCGGACGGTTCCGGCGGTCGGGTCGTAGAAGCGGGCGAGCAGTTTGACGACGGTGGACTTGCCCGCGCCGGTGGCCCCGACCAGGGCGACGGTCTCGCCGGGCGCGATGCGCAGCCGCAGCCCGTGCAGGACTTCCTGGCCGCCGCCGCCCGCGTAACCGAACGACACCTCGTCGAACTCCACCTCGCCGCGCAACCGGCCTACGGCGAGCGGTTGTTCGGGCTGCGGGGTGCCGGCCGGGGTGCGCATCAGGGAGCGGAGGCGGCCGAGGCCGATGACCGCCTGCTGGTAGCCGTCGAAGACCTGGGAGAGCTGCTGGATGGGCGAGAAGAACAGCTCCACGTAGAGGAGGAAGGCGATCAGAGTGCCCGCGCTCAGCTCGCCGGAGCGCACCTGGCCCGCGCCGACGACCAGGACGGCGGCGGTGGACAGGGTGCCGAGGAACTCCACGAACGGGAAGAACGTGCCCATGTACCGCTGGGCGCGCAGCCGTGAGTCCCGGAAACCCCAGGCCAGTTCGGCGAAGTCGCGGGCGTTGTGCTCCTCGCGGCGGAACGCCTGGGTGACGCGGATGGCGGTGACGTTCTCCTGGAGGCAGGCGTTGACCGCGCTGACGCGCTCGCGGGCCTCGCGGTAGGCGGGGACCGAATAGTGCCGGAAGAGGGCGGTGGCGCCGATCAGGACCGGGAGGGCCAGGAGCAGGACGACGGCGAGGCCCGCGTCGATGACCAGCAGGGCGACCAGCACGCCGATGACGGTGAGGAGGCTGACGACGGCGGTGATCAGACCGGTCTGCAGGAAGTTCGACAGGGCGTCCACGTCGGTGGTCATCCGGGTCATGATCCGGCCGCCGAGCTCCCGCTCGTAGTAGTCCAGGCCGAGCCGCTGGAGCTGGGCGAAGGTCTTCACCCGCAGGGTGTAGAGCAGTCGCTCGCCGGTGCGTCCGGTGGTGCGGACCTGGGCCACGCCGATCAGCCAGTTCGCCGCGACGACCAGGCCCGCGACGGCGGCGGCCGCCAGGAGCACTCCTCCGGCCTGCCGGGCGACGCCGTGGTCCACCCCGTGGCGGACGAGGACCGGTACGGCGATCTGGGCCGCCGCGTCGAGGGCGACCAGCAGCAGCCCGAGGATCAGCGGGAGCCGGAAGGGCCGTAGCAGAGTGCCGAGGTGGAACTCCGGGTCGGCGGCGACCGCCTGTGCGGTGGTGACCTTCGGGTCGGCCTCGGGCAGCGGGAGGCGGGCGAGTCCGGCGATCAGCTCGGGGCTCGGCGGGGCCGAGCCGAGAACCCCGCCGCCGGGACCGCCGCGTCCGGGCCCCGAGGTGGCGGCGGCCTCGGCCAGCGCCTGGGCGGCCCGGACGGCGGTGCCCTCCTCGGTGTCGACGCCCGCCGCCTCGTCCCGGAGCCACAGGTCCGCGGTCACCCCGCCGGCCGGCGCCTGGGCCACCGGTTCGGAGGCCGTGGGCTCGGCGGTGGACAGCAGCGTACGGAACAGGGCCGAGCGGGAACGGAGTTCGTCCAGCGTGCCGGTGTCGGTGACGCGGCCGCCGTCCAGCACGGCGATCCGGTCGGCGAGCTCCAGGGTGGAGCGGCGGTGCGCCACGATCAGGGTCGTGCGGCGGCGGGTCTCGGCGTGCAGCCCGGCGTGGATCTCGGCCTCGACGCGGGCGTCTATGGCGGAGGTCGCGTCGTCCAGGACCAGGATCGCCGGGTCGCCGACCAGGGCGCGGGCGAGCGCGATGCGCTGGCGCTGGCCGCCGGAGAGGGTGAGGCCCTGTTCGCCGACGACGGTGTCGTAGCCCTTGGGGAGCCGTTCGACGAACGTGTCGGCGCGGGCGATCCGGGCGGCGGCGCGGATCTGCTCGTCCGTGGCGTCCGGTGATCCGTAGGCGATGTTGGCGCGCACGGTGTCGGAGACCAGCAGGCTCTCCTCGAAGACGTAGCCGATCCGGGAGCGCAGCGAGGCGAGTGACAGTTCGCGCACGTCGGTGCCGTCGACGGTGACCGTGCCGGAAGGCACGTCGTAGAACCGGGGCAGCAGCGCGGCGGCAGTCGACTTGCCGGATCCGGCCGCGCCGATCAGGGCCACCGTCTCGCCGGGGCGGACGTCGAGCGTGAAGCCGTCCAGGAGCGGCGGGCCGTCCCCGTAGCGGAAGGTGACGTCCTGCCAGGAGAGCGCGGGCGGCCGGTCGGGCAGTTCGCGGGCGTCCGGGGCGTCGGTGATGACGGGGGCCTCGTCGATGACCTCCAGGACGCGTTCGGCTCCGGCGCGGGCCTGCTGCCAGACGGTGAGCAGGGTGGCGACCTGGCGTACGGGGGTGACGAAGGAGCCGAGGTAGGTGGTGAAGGCGAGGAAGGTGCCGAGTGAGATCCGGCCGTGCAGGGCCATCCAGCCGCCGAGGGCGAGGACGGCGACCTGGCCGAGGGCGGGGACGGCCTGGAGCGCCGGGTTGTAGCGGCCGGTGAAGCGGACGACCCGCAGCCGGGAGGCGAACAGGCCCCGGGCGCGTTCCTCCAGACCGGCCAGTTCGCGGTCCTCCTGGCCGAAGCCCTTGACGACGCGGACGCCGGTGACGGTCGCCTCGACGGTGGAGGCGACCTCGGCGGCCTCCTGCTGGGCGTGCCAGTTGGCGGGGAAGAGGTCGCGGCGGCTGCGCAGGGCGATCAGATAGAGCAGCGGGCCGACGACGAGGGCGACGACGGTCAGCAGCGGGGAGAGGAACGCCATGAACACCAGCGAGCACAGGAACATCAGGGCGTTGCCGGTGAGGTTCGGCAGGAACTGCAGCAGCGTCTGGACGAGGGTGATGTCGGAGATGGACCGGCTCACCACCTGTCCGGTGCGCAGCCCGTCCTGCTGGGCGCCGCCGAGCCGCAGCAGGGCGGCGAAGGCGTCGTTGCGCAGGTCGTACTGGACGCCGAGGGAGAGCCGTCCGGAGCGGTAGCGGCGGGTGAAGCTCGCGCCGAAGCGGACGGCTCCGAGTGCGGCGAGCAGGGCGATCCAGGGGACGAGGGAGCCGGTGTCCACGGCGAGGCCGTCCACGACGTGGCGCAGGACGAGGGGCAGGGTGGCGGTGGCCAGGGCGGCGACGAGCGCGGCGCCGAAGGCCAGGAGGAGGTCGGTGCGGTGGCGCAGGCAGTAGGCGAACAGCCGCCGCGCCCAGCCGTGTTCGGGGTCGTGCTGTCGGGGGTCGGGCCGCCGGGCGGCGCCGGTCCCCGGCTGCTGCCGGGTCCCGGCGCCGTCGCGCGCCGTACAGTCCGTCACCGGGCCCCTGCCGTGGCCGGGGCGGCGGTGACGTGGCCCGCGCTCGTGTCGACGGCGTCGAAGAGCTGGTTGGCCGGGCGCGGCAGACCGTAGTGCTCGCGCAGGGTGGCGCCGGTGTACTCGGTGCGGAACAGGCCGCGTTCCTGGAGGATCGGGACGACCCGGTCGACGAAGACCTCCAGGCCGGAGGGGAGCACGGCGGGCATGATGTTGAAGCCGTCGGCGGCCCCGCTGTCGTACCAGTGCTCGATGGTGTCGGCGACCTGTACGGCCGTGCCGGCGAAGGTGCGGTGGCCGCGTCCGCCGCCGAGCCTGCCGATGAGCTGCCGTACGGTCAGGTGCTCGCGGCGGGCCAGCTCCACGATGAGGGTGTAGCGGCTCTTGGCGCCCTCGATCTCGTCCTCGGTGGGGATGTCCTCGGGGAGTTCGGCGTCGAGGTCGAGGTCGTCCGGGGCGATCTTCAGCCGCAGGGCGAGCTGCCGCTTGGCGTACTCGGGGACGATGAGGCGGTCCAGCTCGGCGTCCAGCTCGTGGGCCTCGGCCTCGGTGTCGCCGATGACGGGGACGACGCCGGGCAGGATCTTGATGGTGTCGGGGTCCCGGCCGAGCGCCACGGCCCGCGCCTTGACGTCCTTGTAGAAGGCGACGCCCTCCTCCAGGGTCTGCTGAGCGGTGAACACCGCCTCGGCGTAGCGGGCGGCGAAGTCCTTGCCGTCCTCGCTGGATCCGGCCTGCACGAGCAGCGGGTAACCCTGCGGCGAGCGCTGGACGTTGAGGGGTCCGTCGACGCGGAAGAACTCGCCGCGGTGGTCGATGGCCTTGACCCGTTCGGCGAGCGCGTGGACGCCCTTCTCCTTGTCGGCGACGACGGCGTCATCGGCCCAGCTGTCCCACAGCTTGGTGGAGACCTCGACGAACTCGGCGGCGCGGCGGTAGCGCTCGTGGTGCAGCGGGGTGTCGTCCAGGCCGAAGTTGCGGGCGGCGTCCGCCCCGGCGGTGGTGACGATGTTCCAGCCGGCCCGGCCGCCGGAGACATGGTCCAGCGAGGCGAACCTGCGGGCCAGGTTGTAGGGCTCGTTGTAGCTGGTGGAGGCGGTGGCGATGAGCCCGATGTGCT
This sequence comes from Streptomyces sp. NPDC091289, assembly GCF_044757365.1. Lineage (NCBI taxonomy): Bacteria > Bacillati > Actinomycetota > Actinomycetes > Kitasatosporales > Streptomycetaceae > Streptomyces > Streptomyces sp. NPDC091289. The sequence goes on along the minus strand of NZ_JBIVUT010000002.1, from coordinate 451,777 downwards.
CGGTGGCCCCGGCGAGGGCGGTGAGCAGGACGGTGGGCTCCAGCTTGGCGGCGGGGCGGCGGCCGGGGTCGCCCATGAGGACCGGGCTGTCGGCGAGGAAGAGGGAGTCCAGCCGGCCGCGTTCGGCGATCCGGGCGAGGTTCTGGTAGTGCGCGATGTCGGAGTTCGCCTCGGCGGGGCTCTCGGGGAGCCGCCAGGACGCCTCGTGGTGTCCGGTGGACATGAGGAAGGCGTTGAGATGGAGCTGCTTGCGGGGTGCGGCGGAAGGCATGGGTGTCTCCAGGCAGGGTGCGGGAGTGATTCCCGTACGGGTGAAGGGTGTTGGCGTCCGGTCGCCGGGCCGCGGGCGCGGGTACGGGTCAGGCGGCCGCGGCCGGCTGCTCGACGCCCAGCGCGGCGAGGAGGGTGTCGCGGTACTCCTGGAAGCGGGCGTCGCGGCGGGAGCGCGGGGTGGGCAGGTCGATGGCGAGGTCGACGGAGATCCGGCCCTCCTCCAGGACCAGGACCCGGTCGGCGAGCTCCACGGCCTCGTCCACGTCATGGGTGACCAGGAGCACCGCGGGGCGGTGGCGCTCGTACAGTTCGCGCAGCAGCCCGTGCATCTTGATCCGGGTCAGTGCGTCGAGCGCCCCGAACGGCTCGTCGGCCAGCAGGAGTTCGGGTTCGCGGACCAGGGCGCGGGCGAGTGCGGCGCGCTGCTGTTCGCCGCCGGACAGTTCGTGCGGCCAGGAGCGGTCGCGGCCCGCCAGGCCCACCTCCTCCAGGGCGGTCAGGCCGCGTATCCGGGCTCCGGGACCGCGCAGCCCGAGGGTCACGTTGTCCAGGACGCGGAGCCAGGGCAGCAGCCGGGAGTCCTGGAAGGAGAGCGACACCCGTTCCGGGACGGTGAGTTCACCGGAGCCCTCGACCGTGTGGTCCAGCCGGGCGACGGCCCGCAGCAGGGTCGACTTGCCCGAGCCGCTGCGGCCGAGCAGGGCGGTGAACTCCCCCGGTGCGATGGTGAGGTCGATCTCCTTCAGGATGATCCGGTCGCCGAACTTCCGTACCAGCCGGGACGTGCGGACGGCGGGCGGGGTCTTCGTGATCAGCCCGCCAGGGTGCGTCGCCATGACAGGGCCCTCCTCTCGATGGCGCGTACGGCCGCGTCCGAGGCGAAGCCGAAGATCCCGTAGGCCACCAGGCCCACGATGATCACGTCGGACTGGGCGTACAGCTGGGCCTGGAACATCATGTAGCCGATGCCGCTGGTGGCGTTGATCTGCTCGACGACGATCAGTCCGAGCCAGGACGAGGTGACGCCCAGGCGCAGTCCGACGAAGAAGCCGGGCAGCGAGCCGGGGACGACGACCTTGCGGACGAACTGGGCGCGGCTCAGGTCGAGTCCCTCGGCGAGCTCCACGTACCGGCTGTCGATGGAGGTCAGGAACGCGAAGGTGTTGATGTACATGCTGACCGCGACGCCGAGGGCGATGACGGTCACCTTCATCTCCTCGCCGATGCCGAGCCAGAGGATCAGCAGGGGCAGCATGGCGAGCGAGGGGATGGCCCGCTTGATCTGGAGCGGCCCGTCGATCAGGTACTCGCCGCTGCGGCTCAGTCCGGCCGCGACCGCGAGCACCACTCCACTGGTGACGCCGAAGAAGAGGCCGAGCCCGGCGCGCTGGAGGGAGATGAGGACGTTGTCCTGGAGGCGGCCGGTGGCGACCAGGTCGGAGGCGGTGGAGATCACGCTGCCGGGCCCGGACAGGATGCGCGGGTCCAGGTAGCCGGAGGCGGAGGCGGCCCACCACAGGGCGATGAGCAGGACGGGGCCGATGAGCCGGCCGAAGGGGAGGGTCCGGCCGGGGCCGAGCCGGCGGCGGGTGCCACGGGCGACGGTCGGGCCGGGCTTCCCGGGCGGGTCCGCCGGGGGTGCCGCGCCCTTGGTGAGGACGGCGGGGCGGCCGGTGCGGGTGGTGGGGAGCAGGTCGGTCATGAGGTCTCCCGGTACTCGGCGGGAACGGACTCGGCCGCCAGGCGCTCGAAGCGGCGGTCGAACAGGTCGGCGACGTCCTGCTTCGGTACGAAGCCGCCCTCGGCCATCAGGTCGGCGGTCTCCTGCTCCCATTCGATGGCCTTGTCCCAGCTGAGCGGGAACTGCGGCTTGTTCAGGGAGGCGACGATGCGCTTGCCGTCGGCCACGGAGACGCCCTGGTCCTTCACGTAGTACGTGTCGATCCACTCGTCCTGGTGCTCCCAGGCCCAGACGAGCCCCTTGGCCCACAGCGGGACGAAGTTGCGGACGGCGGCGGCCTTCGCCGGGTCGTTGAGCACCGCGACCGGGGCCCACAGGACGGTGAGCAGGTCCACCACCTCGGTCTTGAGACCGGTGGCGCCGTCCTTTTCGTACTGGTCGAGATACTTGGTGAGGGTCGGCTCGCCGAGCGGCGCCACGTCGACCTGCTTGGACTGCAGGGCGGTGAGGAACTGGGTGCTGGGCAGGGCGACGAGTTCGACGTCACTGTTCTTGAGTCCGGCCGCCTTCAGGGCGCGCAGGACGACGACGCCCTGGGCCTGGCCCTGGGAGAAGCCGATCTTCTTGCCGCGGAAGTCCTCCACCGAAGCGATGTCCGAGCCGGGTGCGGTGGCGAAGGTGTAGAGGGGCAGCGGGCGTACCTGGACGGCGACGATCTTTGTGTCGACGCCGATGGCCTTGGCCTGGATCGGCGGAATTCCGGCATTGGAGGCGAGGTCGATGGATTCGGCCCGGAATCCCTGGATGATATCCGGTCCCGCGCTCAGATTCGGCCATTCGGAAACGGTGAAGGCGAGGTCCTTCTCGAGACCGGCGGGTTCGAGCTGGAGCCGGGTCTGGCGGACCGCGACGGTCAGTTTCGTGCCCGGCGGCGGGGCTCCCGAGGGAAGTTTTCCCGTGGGTTCGGAACTGGCCACGGTCTTGGCCTGCGGAGAGCAGGCGGCGAGGGCGAGAACCGTTCCGGTGGCGAGAGCGAGAAAGGAGCGGCGGCCCACGGTTCGGGTGGTCGTGGAAAGGTCGTCGGTGCGGTGACGAGGCATGGGGTGCGTTCCTGTGTTTCAGAGGGAGTGGTAGGTGCCGTCGTGGAACAGCAGCGGGCTGCGGCCCTCGTCGAGCCAGGAGTCGGTGACCCGGGCGATGACGATCCGGTGGTCGCCGGCGGGCACGATCTGTTCGGTCTCCAGGCGCAGCCAGCCGGCCACGCCGTCGAGCACGGGCTCGCCCTCCGGGAGCCGCCGCCAGGCGGTGGGGGCGGCGAACCGGTCGATGCCGCTGGTGGCGAAGGTGCGGGCGAGGGATTCCTGGTCGGCTCCGAGGAAGTTGACGACGGTGGAGGACGCCACCTCGACATGGGGCCAGGAGGAGGTGGTGGTGCCGATGCCGAACGAGACCAGCGGCGGGTTCAGGGAGAGCGAGGTGAGCGAGGTGGCGGTGAATCCGACGGGCCCGCGGCCGGAGTCGGCGGTGACGACGACCACGCCCGCCGGATAGCGGCGGAACACCTGCTTGAAACGGTCGGGGGCGTAGGCGGGGGCATAGGAGGGCACGGTGACGGTCAAGGTCTCTCCCGGAGGGGAAGGAGGGGAAAGCGGGAAATGGGCGCACGGGGGCACGGGGGCACGGGGGCACGGGCGGACAGCACGGATCACACGCCGGGAAAGGCAATATCCCGCGAGGACCGGTCCGTGACGAAATCCGCTCGGAAGTCGGCTGGGTTTATCGGGAACCCGGACAGCGGCGACGACGACAGAGCGCGGAGAGCCGGGAGAAAACCCTCACCGGCGCAGCCGTGCGACAGCGGCGAGCCGTGCGGGGCACGCTCTGCTGAATACGCTGTCGGCTGGTCATGAATCCATTGTCCTGTGGGTCTGTCGGGCCGGTCAACAATGCAACGTTCTGAATTAAGTCGGGTTCCGCGCCGGCCGGGAACAGGGGCCGGCCGCCGTGTTCAGGACACCGGGTTCAGGAACCGGGTTCAGGACACCGCGGGCAGCGCGGGCCAGGGTCCCAGCGGGTCCGTGTACAGCGCGCCGAGCGCCACCGCGCCGCCCGCCGTGGCCAGCACCGATCCGGTGAAGCTGCTCGGCACCACGGCCCGTTCGGGGTCGTCGCAGACCCAGGAGCGCTGCGCGACCTCCGCCCGCAGGTCCGCCAGGCACTCCGGGATCCGGCCCGCTCCCGGCTCGACGACCACGAGGACCTCCGGGTCGAACATGTCCAGCAGCAGGGCGGCCGCCCGGCCGACGAGCAGGGCCCGGCGGCGGAAGAGCGCGAGCGCACGCGGGTCCCCGGCCAGGGCCCCGTCGAGCAGTTCGGTGAACGAGCCGACGTACAGGCCCTGTTCGGCGGCGCGGCGCACCATGGCCCGCTCGGAGACCTCCGACTGGAGGCAGCCGGTGCGGCCGCAGGAACAGGGCTCGGCCCCGCCCGATCCGCCTGCCCCCAGCGGCAGATGGGCCACGCTGCCCGCACCGGAGCGGGGCCCCAGGTGCATGGTTCCGGAGCTGGCGAACGCGGCGTCCACCACGGCTCCGACGAAGAGCAGGACGGTGCTGGCCCGGGTCGACGCCTCGCCGAACAGCTGCTCGGCGCGGGCCAACGCCCGGGAGTGGCTGTCCACATGGACCGGGAGGCCGGTGGCGGCTTCGAGGATCTCGCGCACCGGGACGTTCCGCCAGCCCAGGTGCGGATGCTCGACGACGACTCCGGCGGCGGGGTCCACCCGGTGGCCGGTGGCGAAGCCGAGGGCGAGGACGGTCCGCCCGGCGGCGTGCGACTCGACGAGCCGGGGCAGCCGGTCGGCGAGGTCGCGCAGCAGGGCGGGACCGCTGGCGAGTCCGCGCGGGGAGCCGCCGGGGACGGTGGCGTACGGGCCCATCGCGCCGATCGCGTGCGGCTGCCGGTCCTCGGCGACGATCCGGCCGCGCAGGTCCATCAGCGCGACGGTGGAGTGCGCGACGGCGACGTGGGCCCCGGCGACCAGATAGCGGCCGGTGTCGATCTCGACGGGGATGTGGGGGCGGCCGAGCCCTTTGGGCCCGGCGGTCTCCGCACCTTCGCGGACGAGCCCGCGTGCCAGCAGTTGCCCGACGTGGCCGGTGACCGCCGCCGGGGAGAGGCCGGTGAGCCGGGCGACGGTGGACCGGGCGACGGGCCCGTGGTCGAGGATGGCGCTCAGCACGGAGCCGGAGCCGGTGCCGGAGACGCGGCGGGCGGGCGCGGCGGCCGGGATGTCCGAGCGGCGCAGCGGGGCGGGGCGGCGGGCGGGCACGGGCGGACGCTTCACAGGTGTCTTCACAGGTCCTCGATGGCAGCGGGCCGTGCGGGAAGGCGTCCGGACGGAGCCTCGTGCCGAGGCCCCGCCGGCGCCGGGCCGGAGCGGGTTCGGCTTGTCCCGTGGAACGGTTGCCCGGGGGTGCACGCACACCGGAAGGGCTCCGGCGGCGGTCACGGCGGGGCGGGTGGCGTTCAGGCCCGGTGACACGCCGCGGAGCACACGCGCTTCAGGTCGACATGACCTCGCGTCGTCAGGTGTGCGGATCGCTGCATGGCGCGCAACGTAGCCGGAACGGCGTAACCCGGTCAAACCGTTGACCGCATGGTGGACGGCCGTCTCAGCAGGGCGTGTTGCCCGGGTATTGCCGCATGTGACAGGCGTATGGCGGGCGTACGAAGCGGGGGTGCGGCGATCGGGGCGGGGCGGTGAGACCTGCCCTCCATCCGGACGATGCCGGGAATTAACCGATGATGCCTTGTCATGCCCTGTTCTACGCGCATAGCTTTTGCCCCTACTACTCAGTTCAGTTGGGGGCACCTCCCGTGCAGATATACCGATCCGGTTCCGTCCTGCTGACCGGCGCCGTCGCCGTCGCTCTCGCGGTGACCGCCCTGCCCGCCGCCCAGGCGGCCCCGTCCGCCACCGCCGTCATCTCCGAGGTGTACGGCGGCGGGGGCAACTCCGGCGCGACACTGACCCGGGACTTCGTGGAGCTGGCCAACGCCGGCTCCGCGCCCTTCGAGGTCGGCGGCCTCAGCGTCCAGTACCTGCCGGGCAGCCCGTCGGCCGGCTCGCAGTGGCAGGTGTCCGAGCTGACCGGGTCGATCGCGCCCGGCGGCCGCTATCTGGTCGCCCAGGCCGCGGGCACCGGCGGCACGGTCGCACTGCCCACCGCCGACGCCACCGGCACGGTCGCCATGGCGGCGGGCAGCGGCACCGTCGCCCTGGTCTCCGGGACGGCCCCGCTGACCTGCAAGTCGGCGGCGGACTGTGCGGCGGACACCCGGATCGTCGATCTGGTCGGTTACGGTTCCGCGGTCGTCCGGGAGGGCAGCGGCCCGGTCCCCGGCGCCTCGGCCACCGCGTCCGTGGCGCGGGCCGCCTCGCTCGCCGACACCGACGACAACGCGGCCGACCTCGCCGCGGGCGCCCCGACCCCGGTCAACGCGAAGGGCGAGACGTCGGGCGGCGGTCAGGAGCCCGAGGAGCCCGGCCCCACCGAGCCCGGTGACGTACGGATCCACGACATCCAGGGCACCACACGGGTCTCCCCGCTCGACGGCGCGACGGTCGACGGCGTCCCGGGCGTCGTCACCGGCGTACGGGCCAGCGGTTCGCGCGGCTTCTGGATCCAGGACACCGCACCCGACAACGACCCGCGCACGAGCGAGGGCCTGTTCGTCTACACCGGCTCCGCCGCGCCGGCCGTGGCGGTCGGGGACGCGGTCCTGGTCAGCGGAAAGGTCGCGGAGTACTACCCGGCCACCGGCACCCAGTCGCTCACCCAGATCACCGCACCGCGCACCACCGTGCTCTCCTCCGGCAACGCGCTGCCCGCCCCGGTCGTCCTCGACGCCCGCTCGGTGCCCGGCCGCTACGTGCCCTCGGCGGACGGCGGGGCGATCGACGCGCTGCCCCTGAACCCGAAGCGCTACGCCCTGGACCTGTACGAGGCGCTGGAGGGCTCCCGGGTCCGGATCGCCGACACCCGGGTGACCGGGGCGACGACCCCGTACGACGAGATCTGGGTGACGGTCAAGCCCAAGGAGAACCCGACCCGGCGCGGCGGCACGCTCTACGCCTCGTACGAGGACCAGAACACCGGCCGGCTCAAGGTGATGTCCCTGGACCCGGCGCGGCCGGTGCCGACCGCGAACGTCGGCGACGTCCTCAAGGGCCGCACCACCGGCGTCCTCGACTACGCCTCGTACGGCGGCTACAACGTGCAGGCCACCGAGCTGGGCACGGTCGTCGACAAGAAGCTGCGGCGCGAGGTGACCCGCAAGCAGAAGAAGGACGAGCTGGCGGTCGCCACGTACAACGTGGAGAACCTCGACGCGGGCGACGAGCAGACCAAGTTCGACACCCTGGCCGAGGGCGTCGCGGTCAATCTGTCCTCCCCCGACATCGTCTCGCTGGAGGAGATCCAGGACGACAACGGTGCGGTGAACGACGGCACGGTGGGGTCCGAGGCCACGCTGAAGCGGTTCACGGACGCGATCGTCGCGCAGGGCGGGCCGCGTTACGCCTGGCGCTACATCGCCCCCGAGAACAACAAGGACGGCGGCGAGCCCGGCGGCAACATCCGCAACGTCTTCCTCTACAACCCGAAGCGGGTCTCCTTCACCGACCGTCCGGGCGGCGACGCCACCACGGCGGTGGAGGCCGTGAAGGCGGGGAAGGGCGTCAGGCTCTCCGCCTCGCCCGGCCGGATCAACCCGGCGAGCGCGGCGTGGGCGGACAGCCGCAAGCCGCTGGTGGGCGAGTTCGTCTTCCGGGGCAAGCCGGTCTTCGTCATCGGCAACCACTTCGCGTCCAAGGGCGGCGACCAGCCGCTGCACGGCCGCTACCAGGAGCCGACGCGCTCCTCGGAGACGAAGCGGATCCAGCAGGCCGCCGAGGTCAACACCTTCGTCACCTCACTGCTGAAGACCGACAGGTCGGCGCACGTCGTGGCGCTCGGGGACTTCAACGACTTCGAGTTCTCCCCGACGATGAAGGCGCTGACCAAGGGCAAGGTGCTCAAGCCGCTGATCACGACGCTTCCCGCGTCGGAGCGGTACAGCTATGTCTTCGACGGCAACTCGCAGACGCTGGACCACATCCTGACGAGCCCCGGCATCCGGCGTCTCGACTACGACGTGGTGCACATCAACGCCGAGTTCGCCGACCAGGCGAGCGACCACGACCCGCAGGTGGTGCGGGTGAAGGTCGACGGTTTCCGGTTCTGAGGCCGATCCCCGGTGGGGCGGACCGTCAGATCCGCCCCACCGGGGCACCCGCCTGCCGGGGCAGGCTGACGGGGGCGGCAGCGGCCGTCCCCTCCAGGAAGAACCCTGACACCAGCTCAGAGACCTCGACGGCCCGCTCCAGGACCACCCAGTGGTCGGACTCCGGAATCGTCAGGAACCGGCTGCCCTCGATCGTCGCCGCGAACTCCCGTTGCCGCTCGGGCGGGGTCACCGTGTCGTGCTCCCCGGCGAAGACCAGCGCCGGCACACCGCTCAGCCCGCCGGAGAAGTCCGGCCGGTCGGCCAGCGCCCGGTAGAGCGAGCTGGTCGCGTGCGGCGAATGGGTGAGCGCGTGCAGGAACGAGCGGCGTACATAGCGGCGGGCCAACTCCCGCCGGTGCACGGTCCGTTCGGGATCGAGGCACATCAGCGCGTCGGCGGCCATCGCCGCGAAGCCCTCGCGGTCCCCGCCCGCCAGCACCTCCCGCGCCCGCTCCCAGCGCTCCACCTGGGCCTCGTCGATATGGAGCGGTACGCCGCCGAGGGCGAGCCGGGCGACCCGCTCGGGGTGGAGCTGGGCGAAGCCGAAGGCGATGGCGGTGCCGTACGAGAAGCCGAAGAGGTTCAGCCGGGGGGCGCCGATGTCGTCGGCGATCGCCAGGACCGCCCGGCGCAGGAGGTCGGCGCTGGGGCCGGGCGGGAGCGGGTCGGCGGAGCCCATGCCGGGCAGGTCGGCGGTGACCACATCGGTGGCCGGGCCGAGATGGTCGTCCATCTGCGGCCAGCCGTACATGCCTTGGAGGGCGCCGCCGAGGACGAGCGCGGGTTCCGTGAGAGGGGCGCCGCTGTCGGAGTCGTGACGCAGGACGCGGTAGCTGTACCGCACGCCGTCCACCGACAGCGTACGGATGATCTCCTCGGGCATGGTGGTTGCCCAACTCCCTTCGGGTCAGGCCCTGGTGAGGACGAGTGCCGCGTTGTGCCCGCCGAAGCCGAGCGAGGTCTTGACCGCGCAGTCGAAGGAGGCGCCGCGGGCCTCCTTGGCGACGACGTCCATCTCGATCTGCGGGTCCGGGGCGTCCAGGTTGACGGTGGGCGGGACCAGTTGGTGCTGGAGGGCGAGCACGGTGAGCGCGGTCTCGATGCCGCCCGCCGCGCCGAGGGTGTGGCCGGTCATCGCCTTGGTGGAGGTCACCAGGGGGCTCTCGCCGAGGACCCGGCGGAGCATCGTCGCCTCGATCAGGTCGTTGGAGAGCGTCGAGGTGCCGTGCGCGTTGACGTGCCCGACGTCGGCCGGGGCGATCCCCGCGTCGGCGAGCGCGGTGCGCAGGGCGCGTTCGATGCCGAGGCCCTCGGGGTCCGGGGCGACGGCGGAGTGGGCGTCGCTGGAGGCTCCGTAACCGCTCACCTGGGCGCGGACGGCGGCGCCCCGGGCGCGGGCGTGGTCCGGGTGTTCCAGGACCACGATCCCGGCGCCCTCGCCGACGACGAAGCCGTCGCGGTGGATGTCGAAGGGGCGGCAGGCGGCCGCCGGGTCCTCACGACGGGTGGAGACGGCCTTGAGGCTGCAGGCGCTGGCGATCAGGAGGCGGGTGCAGGTGGATTCCGCGCCGCCCGCGATGACGATGTCGCAGGCCCCGGAGCGGAGCATCTGGTGGGCGGTGCCGATGGCGACGGTGCCGGAGGAGCAGGCGGTGGAGACGGCCTGGCTGGGTCCGTGGACGCCGAGGTCCAGGCTGACGCTGCTGGCCGCGCCGTTGACGACGCTGAGCGGGGCGAGTTTCGGGGAGACCCGGCGAGGGCCGCGCGTGGCGAGGGCGGCGTGCTGCTCGTCGTAGAAGGGCAGTCCGCCGTGGGCGGAGCCGATGACGATGCCGACGCGGCCGCTGTCCCAGACCGACGGGTCGAGCCCGGCGTCGGCGACGGCCTCGCGGGCGGCGATGACGGCGAGCTGGGAGAAGCGGTCCATCAGCCGCTGGGCGGCCACGCCGAGGACGGCCCCCGGGTCGCAGTCGGTGACGGAGTAGAAGAAGTCGCAGGGCAGATCGGCCAGTTCGGGCCGGTGGCCGGCGGACGGCGCGAGGCCCTCGGTGACACCGTGCCAGGCGGCGTCCACGCCCGTACCGGCGGCGGTGACGAGGCCGACGCCGGTGACGGCCGCGGCGAACGGGGTGAGCGGGGCCCGGCGGTAGGGCGGTGCGGTGACCGCGCTCATGCGGTGACCTTCCCGTCGACGGTTTCGATGAGCCGCCCGACGGTGTCGCGCGAGGTCAGCGCGACGTCCTCCAGGTCCACGTCCAGCCGCTCCTCGATGTGCAGCCGCAGCTCCTCCAGCGCGAGGGAGTCCAGCCGCAGCCGGTGCAGCGGAACATCGGGGCGGATGGCCTCGGGGTCGGTTCCGAACTTCGCTACCAGCAGGGCGCTGATCTCTTCCGAAGTGCTCATTGGCGCTCCTGGGATCGGTGACGCGGTGACGCCTGCCGCGTGAGGGGAGGTGGGGGGAGGGGCCATCGGGGGACGCCGGCTGCTCCGGAAGGACCCTTTATACGCCTTCGCGGCCGGGTTACCGGTCCCCGTTCCCCCGTGCGGTGGGAGGGGTGTCCAGGTGTACGAATCCGGGGTGCGGCGCGGGCGGGTGCCAGGATGGAGGCGGAGCCCGTACGGGACGGCACGAGAAAAGGAGAAACCGATGACGGCCGAGCAGGACGGCGATCAGGACGGCACCGCGGAGGTCGCGCCGAGCCCCGCCGACTGGGTCGCCCGGCAGGCCGAGCTCTACGAGTCCTCGGGCGGCACGAAGGGCACCACGCAGCTCGGGGTGCCGTGTCTGCTGATGGATTACGTGGGCCGGCGCAGCGGGACGGTGCGGCGCACGGTGCTGATGTACGGGCGGGACGGCGAGGACTATCTGATCGTGGCGTCCAACGGCGGCTCGGACCGGCCGCCGCTGTGGTATCTCAACCTCCAGGCGAACCCGGAGGTCGAACTCCGGGTGAACACCGAGCGGTTCGGCGCGGTCGCAGCGACACTGCCGGCCGGGGAGAAGGCGCGGGTCTGGCCGGGTCTGGTGGAGCTGTTCCCGCGCTACGGGGAGTATCAGGCGGGCACCGAGCGGGACATCCCGGTCGTCCGGCTGACGCGGCGCTGAGGCGGGAGCGGCGGGCCGCACGGACCGGCCGCCGAGGGCCCTTATGGCGCGCCGGTCCGAACCGTAAACTCCGCGATCATGACCATGGAAACGGTTCAGGCCGACCCCTCCGCCCTCGGCGGCCCCGCTCTCTTCGCCACCATGTCCACCATGCGCGCCATGCGCCGTCTCAAGCCGGACCCGGTGCCGGACGAGACGGTCGGGCAGCTGATACAGGCCGCCGTCTGGGGCCCCAGCGGCGGCAACATGCAGTGTTACGAGTACGTGGTGGTGACCGACCGCCAGGTGATGGCCCGGCTCGCCCCGCTGTGGAAACGGTGCGTGGACGCGTATCTGGCGACGACCGGGAAGTACGCCCCGGAGGGCATGGACGAGGCGGCGTACGGCCGGATGGTCGCGGCGATCGAGCATCAGCGCGACCACTTCGCCGACACCCCGGTGCTGATCGTGCCGTGCTACCGGTTCCCCGAGCCGCGGCTGGACGAGGAGGGGCTCGCGGCCTCGGCGCGGGCGCTCGGCCCGGCGGGCACGGAGCACATGATGACCACGCAGACGCGCTTCCAGGCGCTGGCCGAGGGCTCCTGCGTCTATCCGGGGGTGCAGAACCTGCTGCTCGCGGCCCGGGGTCTCGGGCTCGCGGCGAACATCACCATCTGGCATCTGATGCTGGAGCAGGAGTGGAAGAAGGAGCTGGGCATCCCTGAGGACATGGCGACGTTCGCCGCCGTTCCGGTGGGGTGGCCCGCGGGCAACTTCGGGCCCGTCCGGCGGCGGCCGGTGGCGGACGTCATCCACCGCGACCGCTGGTAGCGGCCGGCCTCCGCGCCCCTCGGCGGCGACCCCCTGCCGGGTGACGCCCCGTCACCCGGCAGGGGGTGAGGGTCCACCCGGCAGGGGTGAGAGGAGGGCCTGTCCGCCGAAAGGCCCAACTCCCTTGATTCTGCAGGATGTTGCCAGCCGAATCGCCCGCGCGCCGCGTTGTTATGCCCTGCTCATGTCGATAGCCTGGCCGGGTTCGGCATCCCTCTGGCCCACCCGGGCCCGAGGGCTTTTCTCTTCTCCCCACAGAGCAGGAGACCCCATGCCTCCACGCATCGCCGCCCGGACCCGGGCCCGCTTCGGCGCCCTGGCCGTCCTCACCGCCGCGGCCCTCCTCGCGACCGGACACCCGGCGAGCGCCGCCCCACGGGCGGACACGGCCGACCCGGTGAACCGCGCCTTCGCCGAGGCGGCCCGGGAGTACGGCGTACCGCGCGATCTGCTGGCCGCCGTCGGCTACGGCGAGTCCCGGTTGAACGGTCATGCCGGAGCGCCCAGCCAGGCGAACGGCTACGGCGTGATGCACCTGGCGAGCAACCCCGTCAACCGCTCGCTGGAAAAGGCCTCCGAGCTGACCGGCGAGAGCGCGGCCCGGCTGCGCCGGGACACGACGGCCAACATCCTCGGCGGCGCTGCCGTCCTGCGCGACCACGCGGACGCGCTGGGCCTGGACGCCGCCGAGCGCCGGGACGTCAACGCCTGGTATCCGGCGGTGGCCCGCTACAGCGCCGCCGAGGGTCCTGCCGCGGCGCTCTACGCGGACGCGGTCTTCACGTTCCTCGCGGAGGGTGTGGCCGCGCAGGTGTCCGGCGGCGAGGAGGTGCGGGTGCCCTCCCGCCCGGTCGCCCCGGACAAGGGCGAACTGTCGGCGTCCGACGTCTACGTCCAGAGCGAGGACTACCCCTCGGCGCGCTGGGTGCCCGCCCACTCGGCGAACTTCGCTGTCGACCGCACGGCGACCGTCGACAAGGTGGTCGTCCATGTCACGCAGGGCTCGTACGCGGGCTCCATCAGCTGGTTCCAGAACCCGGAGTCCCAGGTCAGCGCCCACTATGTGATCCGGTCCTCGGACGGCGAGGTCACCCAGACGGTCCGGGACAAGGACACGGCGTGGCACGCGCGCAGTGCCAACGCCTCGTCCGTCGGCATCGAGCACGAGGGATGGGTCGACGATCCGGCCTGGTTCACCGACGCGATGTACCGCTCGTCGGCCGCGCTGACCTCCCACCTCAGCGCGAAGTTCAATATCCCGAAGGACCGGGCGCACATCGTCGGCCACAGCGAGGTGCCGGGCAACGACCACACCGACCCGGGTGTGCACTGGGACTGGAACTACTACATGGAGCTGATCGGCGGTGACCCGGGCAACGGCGGCGACGGGCTGACCTTCCCCGTGTACACGCCCCAGCAGTCCGGCTCGTCGGGTCCGCAGGTGACGGCCGTCCAGACGCTGCTCACCCAGCAGAAGTACCAGCCGGGCGCGGTGGACGGGCAGTTCGGCCCCACCACGAAGAGCGCGGTGCAGGCGTTCCAGACGGCCCGTTCCCTCGGCTCCGACGGGATCGTCGGCCCGAAGACCTGGACGGCCCTGCTGTCGGCCGGCACGACCCCGGTGCTGAAGCAGGGCAGTTCGGGCGATGCGGTGAAGCGGCTCCAGCGGGCCCTGACGGCGGCGCTCGGCACCACCGTGGGCGTGGACGGCAGCTTCGGCCCGGCCACGGAGACGGCGGTCCGCAGCTACCAGACCAGCCGCAAGCTGGGCGTCGACGGCGAGGTGGGCCCGGCCACCTGGGAGGCTCTGCAGGCGGGCCGCTGAGCAGGGGGCGCAAGCGGTCCCGGGGTGGTCGGGCAGAACCTCGCCCCGGTACCGTCGCCCTGTGTGCTACTACGCGATGGTCCACTACAAGCTGCACCACGCCTGCGTTCCCTGCCGCGTCAGCTTCAAGCGGCATCCCGCGGAGGGCCGCGAGCAGCCCTGCCCGAACTGCGGCCGCGCCCTGGTCTGCGCGGGCCACGACTTCGCGCCCCCGCCGCGCCGGGACACCGACGCCTGGAGCGCGGTCGGGGCCGTGCTGGGGGCGGGGCTGCGCTACGAAGGCCTGGAGGCGTGCGGCTGCGGCAAGCAGCCACGCTTCCGCCCACGCACCGGCGCTGAGGTCCGGGCCCGCCTGACCGTGGCGGCCCGGACCGGTGTACCGGTGGCCGAGGCGCTGGCACGGCGCGATCCGGCGGTCCCGGAGGCGGACTGACGCCACGCCACTTCCACCCGGCTCTCACTCCCCCGCGCCGACCGGATACCCGATCTCCTTGATGTCCTCGGCCAGTTCGGCGGCCACGCGCTCGGGGCCGAGCGCGGCGATCACCTCGTCGGTGAGCGGCCGCAGCGCGTAGACATGGCGTACGGCTTCGAGGTCGACGGGAAGGTCGAAGTAGTCCTCGGCCCACTCCTGGTACGACTCGGGGGTGCCCGTGACGAGGAGCTGGAAGAGCCAGTCCGCGCCGTCGGAGTCCTCGCCGTCCTCCGGGAACTCGACACTGCCCGCCCGCCAGCGGTCGTCGCCGCTCTCGCGCCAGAGGCAGGCGGTGACGACGGGCAGGCCGAACTCGTCGCAGAACGACGGCTCGTCCACGTAACGGCGGAACACGGCGGGCACCTCGTCGAGGACGCCGGGCCAGGGGACGTCGTCCACGTACGGGCTCATCGGCGACTCGTGGTCGAAGCCCCGCGCGTACGCGCCGTCGGCGGAGAAGACCACGGAGTACTCCCCGCCCGACCCGTCCCGCATGGAGGCCATCGCCTCCGTCGGCGACCACTGCGCGTCGAAGCTGTGCCAGCGGTGGTCCCACTCGGGACACAGGATCGCGTCGAGCATCGCCAGGGAACGGCAGAGATCGGTGAGGGCGGATAGGCCCGGCAGCCCGCGGGCCACGTCGTGAACGCTCATGGCCACATCCAACCGCACCGGCCCGCCGGGGAATTCACGTGCTCCTCCGGTGGCCGCCCGGGCACACTGTCCCGATGAACGCCGAACTCCCGGTCACCTCGCCCCGTGGGCGGGCGCTGGAGCACGTCACGTCGCTGTCCTCGGGGGCGCCCCTGGACGCCGGACCGCGCGTCACCCTGAACTTCCACCCCGACCGTACGGTGGCGGGGCGGCCGATCCTGGAACGGCTGCGCGAGGACGGTCTGTACGTCTCCCAGTTCGTGACCGGAACCAGCAACGGCGGGCTCACCGCGCGCCCCGGCGGTGACCGGTGGCGCTGGGAGAGCCGGATCTTCGGCGGCGCGTACGACCGGGCCGGGCCCGCCGAGCGGCCCGTCTACGGGGCGCTGGACGTCCGGCGCGCTTCCTGCGGCGCCGCGCCCCGGTTCGGGTCGGCGCACTTCCGGCTGACGGCGGACGTCCTCCGCTCGGCCACCTTCTGCTATCCGGACAGCGCCGCGGAGCCGGAGCGCTTCGGGGTCGCGGCGCGGATGTCGGGGCTGGTCGAGCTGGCGGCGGCGGACCGCCGTGACGCCCTGGACGACTACATCGAGGCGCAGATCCACGCCCCGGTACGGCTCGCCCGGGACGTGGAGGCGCTCGTGCTCGACCCGGCGTACCGGGGGACGGCGGTGGAGGAGGCGGCCGAGAAGCTGCCGTGCCCCGTCGAGTGGCACGAGGGGTTCCGGCTCGGCGTCGACGAGCTGCGCCGCCGGCCCGGCTACCGGGGGCCGGAGTACGTCGAGCTCGGCGCGGCCCTCGCGGTCGACGGGTGTCTGGACGCCCGGATCATCGGCGACGCCGTACGGTCCGGGGGTCATGCGGAGCAGGATCTGAAGAAGGTCTGGCATCTGCTGGCCCGGTTCGGGCGGGCGCCGGCGGGACTGCCGGCCGGGGGCTGACGCGCCTGGTCCCGCGCCCTCCGAGGGGGGTGCGGGACCAGGTCAGCGGCTCAGCAGGTCACTTCAGGCCGAAGGCCCGGATGATCTCCTGGTCGACGGAGAGCCCGCCGGGGCCCTCCGCGTGCGCCTTGAGCGAGACCGAGGCCGCGCCCTTCGACGGGGTGCGGAACTTCGCGGTCCACTCGCCGATCTTCTTCTTCCGGAGGTCCACCTTCGTCCAGTGCTTGCCGTCGTCGTAACTGACCGACAGCGACGCCTTGTTCGCCTTCACCGCGCCCGGCAGCCACTCCTGGGTGGTGGAGGAGAGGCCGATCTCCGTGGTGCGTCCGGCCCGGACGTCGCCCGCCAGGTCGGTGTCGACGGCGTAGTCCAGCTGGAGCATCGGGATGTCCGTCTGGAACGGGCCGCCCTCGTCCAGCGCGCCGGAGACGAAGCCCCACTCGGAGTGCGTCCGGGTCGACGTCTTCCAGGTCTGCGCGTCCCGCCGCGAGTCGATCACCAGGCGGTAGGGCAGCTCCTCGGCGGCGAGGTCACCGAGGTAACCGGCCCGGCCCGCGCCCTTCTTGAGCTCCTTGTCACCCTGGTGGATGGCGTACGAGGTGGTGTCGTACTCGTTCTCCGGCATCGAGCCGGAGTGGCCGGCGCCCGCGTCCGTCCACGGGGTGATGTTGAACTGGAGGTCGTTGTACACCGTGCGGTGCGGACCCCAGTAGCCGGTGCCCAGACGGGGGCGGGTCACCGGGGCGAACCACTCGGCCCGGTAGTCCTTGCCCGCCCGGTAGTCCAGTTCGGCGCTGCGTATCTCGTGCGCCCGGTCGGACTGCTCCGCGTTGAGGACCGAGTGGTTCTCGTACCAGAACGAGTCGCCCGGCAGCGGGTTGACCCACTCGGTGCGGACGCCGGGGAACTGCTCGTACTCCTCGAAGCCGAGGCCGGGGCCGTAGTCCGGGATGTCGTAGCGGTAGCCGCCGCCGAGCGTCTTCTTGTGGCCGTAGAAGGTGTTCTCCACCTTCGCCAGCTGCCGGGTCGAGGGCGCGAAGGCCAGCGAGCGGTCCGGGATCGTGCCGTCGTGGCGGTCCACCAGGTCGTACAGGTAGTCCGCGAACTTCTTCTGGTCGACCTGGACCTTCTTGCCGCGCTGCGCCGCCCTGATGAGCGTGTCGCCTGCCGACTTCTGGACCGAGGCGATCGGGATGGTGGTCTGCTCGCCGTACGGGGTGTAGCTCTCCATCGCCACGCCGCGTCCGTCGTTGACGACGAACAGCGCCTTGGCTCCGGCGGCCAGCGCGGCCGCGAGGCGTTCGGCGGGGGTGACGTCGGCGCTGCGGGTGATCACGACGGCCTTACCGCGCGCGTCCAGGCGCTTGTAGTCCGCCGGTGCGCCCTTGCCCGCGTACACCGCCTTCAGCTTCTGGCTGCTCTTCTCGGCGACCGCCGCGCCGCCCTGGACGTGGACCGGTACGTCACGGCCGTCGGCCTCGACGTCGATCAGCTCCTCGCCCTGCCGCCAGCGGGTCAGGAAGCTGAAGGTGCCCTGGGTGACCTTCTTGGTCGGGCTCGCCCACAACTGGTCGTACGTCAGCGGGATCTGGAACGCGTCGCGCTGGACGACGCCGTCCGGGGAGGTCCGCGCCATGTCGTAGCGGAGCTGGCGGGTCTCGGTCTCCTTCGGGGTGCGCACGCTCACCTTGCGGGCCTTGGAGGCGTCGAGGGTGACGGTGGTGGAGCCGGTGAGGATCGTCTCGGGGGCCGCGAGGAACGCGACCGCCTTGGAGTCGGGGCGGTCGCCGTCGATGTCGACGGAGGACCAGGCGGTGTAGTTGCCGGGCGGCAGGCGCAGCGTGGTCTCGCCGCCGCTGATCTGGACGAGGCCGAGCTGCGGGTCGCCCAGCTCGGCGAGGACGACCAGGCCGTCCATCGGCTTGCCCGACCGGTCGCGGAGCTTCACCGTCAGATCGTGGAGTTCCTTCTCCTTGGTGAGCGCGAAGCCGGTGTGCGCGACGGTGGCGTCCGCCGCGTCGGTGGCGACGACCTGGCCGGAGAAGGCGGTGTCGTTGGCGACCTTCGACGGGTCGAGCGACAGAACCGCCTCGGCGGTGCCGCCGGCCGGGACGGTCAGCGTGTCCGTGGAGAGCGTGTAGGCCGCTTCGTCCGTGTCGGTGGCCAGGTTCAGCGTGACGTCCGTGTCACCCGTGTTGCGGTAGGTGATGGCGCGCTCGGCGACCTCGTCGGACGGGCTGTGCGGCCAGTCGTAGGAGGCGACCTCCACCGAGCCGGTGGCCTCGATCGTCGTGTCGATGGCCGCCTTCACGTCGAGCCGACCGGTCCCCTGTTCGTACGGGGTGTACGCGTCGAGCTTCTTGGACGAGGTCATCAGCGCGTCCTTGATGCGCTGGCCGGTCCAGTCGGGATGACGCTGCTTCAGGATGGCTGCCGCGCCCGCGACATGGGGCGTCGCCATCGACGTACCGGACATCGACTGGTACAGGCCCTCGATGCCGGGCACGGACTGCGAGGCCGCGGCGTTGATGTCGACGCCGGGGGCCGACAGGTCGGGCTTCAGCCCGTGGGAGCGCACTAGCGGGCCCATGGAGGAGAAGGCGGCGCGGCCGTCCTGCTTGTCGACGGCGGCGATGGTGAGCGCCTGCTCCGCCGAGCCGGGCGAGCCGATGGTGCCCGCCCCGTACGCGTTGCCGGCCGCGATCACGAAGAGCGGACCGCCGTCCGCCGAGAGGGAGTTCACCGCCTGGGACATCGGGTCGGTGCCGTCGTCGGGCACCGGGGAGCCGAGGCTCATGGAGACGACGTCGGCCCCTTCGGCCTTCGCCCACTCCATGGCCTCGATGATCCCGGAGTCAGCGCCGGATCCCTCGTCGCTGAGGACCTTGCCGACGAGCAGGTCGGCGGCCGGGGCGACGCCCTTGTTCGCGCCGTCGGACGCCGCGCCGGATCCGGCGATGGTGGAGGCGACGTGCGTGCCGTGGCCGTTCTTGTCGTCGACCTCCTCGCCCGGGATGAAGCTGCGGGAGCCGACGAGCCGGTCCTTGACGTCCGGGTGGTCGGCGTCGATGCCGGTGTCCAGGACGGCGACCTTGGCGCCCTTGCCGTCGAAGCCGTCGGCCCACGCCTGCGGGGCGTTCACCTGCGGCACCGACTCGGTCAGCAGGGCCTCGGAGCGGCCGTCCAGCCAGAGTTTCGCGATCCCGCTGTCGAGCGAACGGGCGCTCGGAGTACGGGTGATGGCGCTCCAGAACGTCCGCGCGTCGTCCTTGTCGGCCGTGAGCGCGGCCCCGTGGACCGATTCGAGGGTGCGGACCTTCTTCGCGCCGCGCGGGGCGGCGGGCAGGGCCTTGGCCTTCGCGTCGCCCTTGGCCGCCGGGTAGGTGGCGATGAGCGGGATGGCGCCGGCGCCCTCGTCGTCGTAGCCCATGCGCACCAGGGCCGAGACGTTGAACAGCCGCCGGTCCAGGGTGCCCGCCGCGATCAGCGTGGTGGCCTCGTCGGGCAGGACGTACACGTCCTCGCCCGCCTGCTGGATGTGGACCCCGCCGCTCGCGCCGTCCGGGCGGTCCACGGTGACGGTGTCCTGGTCGCCGGGGCCGTCGACGTACCGCACGACGTCGCCGGTGACCAGGGTGACGGTGTGGCTCTCGGTGCGTATGCCGGAGCGCGGTGCGGCGTCGGCGCCCGGTGCGGGGGCGGCGCCGGCGGTGCCCGCGAAGGGCACCAGCAAGCCGCCCATGAGGGCCGCCGAGGTCGCCAGGAGCAGGGCTCTGCGTCCTGGGCGGGCGGATCTCGCCCGGCCGGGAACGGAGGAGGGGGAAGAAGTCATGCAGCTGATCTACCGGTAAATCCGGGGTGATCGCTGCGTTCGGGGCGGGCGGGAAACCGCCGTGGCGGTAACCCGCCCGAGGTGGACGGATCTTTCAGGCCACCTCGGACCGCCTGGGACCGGCTCAGGCCACCGAGGCGAGCGGCTGTCCGCTGCTGTCGTGGTGGATGGGGGTGTGCGCCCCGGTGAGCGGTACGCCGCTGCCGCCGCGCCGGACCGCGACGATCTCGGCGGCGATGGACAGGGCCGTCTCCTCCGGCGTACGGGCGCCGAGGTCGAGGCCGATCGGCGAGTGCAGCCGGGCCAGTTCACGGTCGGTGAGTCCGACCTCGCGGAGGCGCTCGTTGCGCTGCAGGTGGGTGCGGCGCGATCCCATCGCGCCGACGTAGGCGACCGGGAGGCGCAGGGCGGCCTCGAGGAGCGGTACGTCGAACTTGGCGTCGTGGGTGAGGACGCAGAGCACCGTGCGGGCGTCGGTGGTGGTCCCGGCGAGGTAGCGGTGGGGCCAGTCGACGACGATCTCGTCGGCCTCGGGGAAGCGGGCCGCGGTGGCGAAGACCGGTCGGGCGTCGCAGACGGCGACCCGGTAGCCGAGGAACTTCCCGGCCCGGACCAGGGCGGCGGCGAAGTCGATCGCGCCGAACACGATCATGCGGGGCGGCGGGACGCTGGACTCGACCAGGAGCTCGATGGGCCGGCCGCAGCGCGAGCCCTCCGCGCCGATGGTGAGCGGCTCGGTGCGGCCCGCGTCCAGCAGGGCACGGGTCTCGGCGGCGGCGGTCCGGTCGAGCGCCGGGTGGCCGCCGAGCCCGCCCTCGTAACTGCCGTCGGCCCGGACCAGGAGCGGGAGTCCGAGCAGTTCCTCGGGTCCGTCCGTGATCCGTGCCAGCGCGGCCGCCGTCCCCTCCGCGGCGGCCGCGAGCGCTGCGGCGAACACCGGGCGGGCGGGATCGTCCGCCCGTACCGGTGTCACCAGGATGTCGATGATGCCGCCGCAGGTCAGGCCGACCGCGAAGGCGTCCTCGTCGCTGTAGCCGAAGCGCTCACGGACGGACTTCCCGTCCGCAAGGGCTTGTTGGCACAGTTCGTAGACCGCGCCCTCCACGCATCCGCCGGAGACCGACCCGATGGCCGTGCCGTCGAGGTCGACGGCGAGGGCGGCGCCGGGCTGCCGGGGCGCGCTGCCGCCGACGGCCACCACGGTGGCCACGGCGAACTCGCGTCCCTGCGAGACCCACCGGTGCAGCTCTTCGGCGATGTCCAGCATGGCGTATCTCCTTAAGCGGAAGGGGAGGG
The DNA here is from genome assembly GCF_044757365.1 of Streptomyces sp. NPDC091289. NCBI lineage: Bacteria > Bacillati > Actinomycetota > Actinomycetes > Kitasatosporales > Streptomycetaceae > Streptomyces > Streptomyces sp. NPDC091289. Next base: position 430,554 of record NZ_JBIVUT010000002.1, on the reverse strand, counting down.
CTCGGCGCGTCAGTGGACGCCCAGCCAGCTCTCGATCGGGTTGAGGGCGAAGAAGACGATGAAGATCACCGTCAGCCCCCACATGAAGGCCCCGACCTCGCGGGCCCGGCCCTGGGCGAGCTTGATGGCGCTGTACGCGATGACACCCGCGGCGACACCGGTGGTGATGGTGTACGTGAAGGGCATCAGGACCACGGTCAGGAAGACCGGGATGGCGACCGAGCGGTCGCCCCAGTCCACGTGCCGGGCGTTCTGCATCATCATCGCGCCGATGACGACGAGGGCGGCGGAGGCCACCTCGGTCGGCACGATCGCGGTGAGCGGGGTGAAGAAGAGGCAGGCGGCGAAGAAGAGGCCGGTGATGACGGAGGCGAACCCGGTCCGGGCCCCTTCGCCGACGCCGGTGGCCGATTCGACGAAGACCGTCTGGCCGGAGCCCGAGGCGACACCGCCGATGACACCGCCGGCGCCGTCGATGAACAGGGCCTTGGACAGGCCCGGCATGCGGCCCTTGTCGTCGGCGAGCTTGGCCTCGGTGCCGACGCCGATGATGGTGGCCATCGCGTCGAAGAAGCCGGCCAGCACCAGGGTGAAGACGATCATGCCGACCGTCATCACACCGACGTCGCCCCAGCCGCCGAACTCGACGTTCCCGAAGAGCGAGAAGTCGGGCATGGAGACCGCACTGCCCTCCAGCTCCGGCGGGCCGCTGGGGCTCCATGTCTTGGGGTCGATGTCGACGATCGCGTTGATGACGATGGCGACCAGGGTGCCGACGACGATGCCGATCAGGATCGCGCCGGGGATGTTGCGCGCCTGGAGCATGAAGATGAGGAGCAGGGTCACGCAGAAGATCAGGACGGGCCAGCCGGCCAGTTCACCGGCCGGGCCGAGGGAGACCGGGGTCGCCTCGCCCTGGTGCACGAATCCGGCCTTGAAGAGGCCGATGAAGGCGATGAAGAGCCCGATGCCCATGGTGATGCCGTGCTTGAGCGCGAGCGGGATCGCGTTCATGATCATCTCGCGGAGGCCGGTGACCACCAGGAGACAGATCACCACACCGTAGATCACACACATGCCCATGGCCTGCGGCCAGGTCATGTTGGGCGCGACCTGCGAGGCGAGCACACCGGAGACGCTGAGTCCGGCGGCGAGCGCCAGGGGCACCTTGCCGACGAACCCCATGAGCAGGGTCGTCGCGGCCGCCGCGAAGGCGGTGGCGGTGATGAGGCCGGGCTGGCTGAGGAGGTTGCCGTTGACATCCTCCCCGCCGAGGATGATCGGGTTGAGCAGGAGGATGTACGCCATGGCCATGAAGGTCGTGACGCCGCCGCGCACCTCGCGCGCGACCGAGGAACCTCGTTCGGATATATGGAAGTAACGGTCGAGCCATGATCTTCCGGCGGGGACGCGCGAGCCGGGGCCCGCACCTTCCGGACTGGTCTTCGGTTCCACTGACTGCTGGGTCATGATGCCTGACTCCCAAGGTTCACAGGGGCACCCGCGTGGAGATTCCTGAATGCGGGATTTGGGATGACTGCGTCGGCTGCACGACCCGGGGACGGCCGGGACGGACTGTTGAGGCAGAACGGATGTGCCGGCGGCACGGATGATCCGTGAGGCGCTGCCGTGCTGTCGGCACGGCGAAGAACCGCGAGCGGTGCGGTACTTGGGCCTCCGGGCGGTGCGGGGTGCGGAAAAGTGTGACGTTCTCGGCTCAGCACACCGCCCGGAGAGTTCGGGGGGGGGACCGCTCGAAGGCTGCCGGGTGACGACGGGTGGGAGGTCACCCGGCAGGCCCTCAGGTGCTGGTGAGGTGTTCGGGCCGCACCGGTGTCCTGTTGAGCTCCAGACCCGTCGCGTTCCGGATCGCCGCGAGGACGGCCGGGGTGGACGACAGGGTGGGGGCCTCGCCGATGCCGCGCAGCCCGTACGGGGCGTTCTCATCGGCGAGTTCGAGCACGTCGACCGGGATCGTCGGCGTGTCGAGGATGGTGGGGAGCAGATAGTCCGTGAAGGACGGGTTGCGTACCTTCGCGGTCTTCGGGTCGACGATGATCTCCTCCATCACCGCGACGCCCATGCCCTGGAGGGTGCCGCCCTGGATCTGGCCGAGGACGGAGAGCGGGTTGAGCGCCTTGCCGACGTCCTGGGCACAGGCCAGTTCGATGACCTTGACCAGGCCGAGCTCGGTGTCGACCTCGACGACCGCGCGGTGCGCGGCGAAGGAGTACTGGACGTGACCGTTGCCCTGTCCGGTACGCAGGTCGAACGCCTCGGTGGGCCGGTGGCGCCACTCCAGCTCGATGTCGATCGCCTCGTCCTCCAGGACGTCGGCCACATCGGCGAGCACCTCGCCGCCGTCGGTGACGACCTTGCCGCCCTCCAGGAGGAGTTCGGCGGTCGCCCAGGCCGGGTGGTAGGTGCCGAACTTGGTGCGGCCGAGCTCCAGGACCTTCTCCCGGACGGCTTCGCAGGAGTTCTTGACCGCGCCGCCGGTGACGTACGTCTGACGGGAGGCCGAGGTGGATCCGGCGGAGCCGACGCGGGTGTCGGCGGGGTGGATGGTGACCTGGTTGACACCGAGTTCGGTACGGGCGATCTGGGCGTGGACGGTGACGCCGCCCTGGCCGACCTCGGCCATCGCGGTGTGCACGGTCGCGACCGGCTCGCCGTTGATGACCTCCATCCGCACGCGGGCGGTGGAGTAGTCGTCGAAGCCCTCGGAGAAGCCGACGTTCTTCAGGCCGACCGCGTAGCCGACACCCCGCACGACGCCTTCGCCGTGGGTGGTGTTGGAGAGCCCGCCGGGCAGCGCCCGGACGTCGATGGAGGTGCCCTCGCTGCCCGCCGCCAGCCACTGCTGCTCGGGCGGCAGCGGCCGGGACTTGACCCGGCGCAGCAGCTCGGCGACCGGGGCCGGCGAGTCGCAGGGCTGGCCGGTCGGCAGCAGGGTGCCCTGCTCCATGGCGTTGAGCTGCCGGAACTCCACCGGGTCCATGTCGAGCTTCGCGGCGAGCTTGTCCATCTGCGCCTCGTAGGCGAAGCACGCCTGGACCGCGCCGAAGCCGCGCATCGCACCGCAGGGCGGGTTGTTGGTGTAGAGGGCGACCGCCTCGATGTCGACGTCCTCGATGACGTACGGGCCGACCGAGAGCGAGGAGGCGTTGCCGACGACCGCCGGGGAGGCGGAGGCGTAGGCGCCGCCGTCCAGGACGATCTTGCACTTCATGTGCGTGAGCTTGCCGTCCTTGGTGGCGCCGTGCTCGTAGTAGAGCTTCGCCGGGTGCCGGTGGACGTGTCCGAAGAAGGACTCGAACCGGTTGTAGACGATCTTGACGGGCTTGCCGGTGCGGAGCGCCAGCAGGCAGGCGTGGATCTGCATGGAGATGTCCTCGCGGCCGCCGAAGGCCCCGCCGACGCCGGAGAGCGTCATGCGGACCTTCTCCTCGGGCAGGCCGAGGACGGGGGCGATCTGGCCGAGGTCCGAGTGCAGCCACTGGGTGGCGACGTACAGCTCGACGCCGCCGTCCTCGGAGGGCACCGCGAGGCCGGACTCGGGGCCGAGGAAGGCCTGGTCCTGCATGCCGAAGGTGTACTCGCCCTTGACGATGACGTCGGCGCGCTTGGCGGCCTCGTCGGCGTCGCCGCGGATGATCGGCTGGCGGTGCACGATGTTGGGGTGCGGGACGTGACCGATGTGGTGGTCGTCGCGGCCCTCGTGCACGAGCACGGCGTCCGGGGCGGTCGCCGAGGCCTCGTCGGTGATGAGCGGCAGCTCGCGGTACTCGATCTTGATCTTGGCGGCGGCGCGGCGCGCGGTCTCCGGGTGGTCGGCGGCCACGATGGCGACCGGCTCACCGTGGTGGCGGACCTTGCCGTTCGCGAGAACCGGGGTGTCCTGGATCTCCAGGCCGTAGTTCTTCATCTCGGCGGGCAGGTCGTCGTAGGTCAGCACCGCGTAGACGCCGGAGGTGGCGAGCGCCTCGGAGGTGTCGATGGAGACGATCTCGGCGTGCGCGACGGTGGAGCGCAGCGTCTGGCCCCACAGCATGTCCTCGTGCCACATGTCGGAGGAGTACGCGAACTCCCCGGTGACCTTGAGGGTGCCGTCGGGGCGGAGCGTGGACTCGCCGATGCCGCCCTTGGTGGGCGAACCCTGGGTGATCTTGGTGGGTGTGCCGGCCGGTACGTTCTGTGCCTTCGGGGTGGTCGTCATGACTGGACCGCCTCTTCCTGACGGGCGGCCGCGAGGCGGACCGCGTCGAGGATCTTCTCGTAACCGGTGCAGCGGCACAGGTTGCCGGAGAGCGCCTCGCGGATGTCCTGGTCGGACGGCGAGGGGGTGTTCTCCAGCAGCTCGTCGGCCGCGACCAGCAGACCGGGGGTGCAGAAGCCGCACTGGACGGCGCCGGCGTCGATGAACGCCTGCTGGATCGGGGAGAGCTGGACGGCCTCGCCGGTCTGGCCGTCGGTGGGCTTGGACTGCCAGCGCTTGGCGGCGTCCAGCGTGGTGCCGCAGGCGCCGGTGGCGCAGCCGCCGCCGGGGTGGGCGTCCTCGCGGTGCTTGGCGTAGTCGGCCAGGCCCTCGACGGTGACGACCTCGCGGCCCTCGACCTGGCCGGCGGCGACGAGACAGGAACAGACCGGGACGCCGTCCAGGCGGACCGTGCAGGAACCGCACTCGCCCTGCTCGCAGGCGTTCTTGGAGCCGGGCAGGCCCATGCGCTCACGCAGGACGTACAGGAGGGACTCGCCCTCCCACACGTCGTCGGCTTCCTGCGGACGGCCGTTGACCGTGAAATTGACTCGCATGGTTACGCAGCTCCTTCCAGCGTGCGGCCCGCGCCGCGGTACTGCTCCCAGGTCCAGCCGAGCGTGCGGCGGGCCATGATGCCGACCGCGTGCCTGCGGTACTTCGCCGTGCCGCGTACGTCGTCGATCGGGTTGCAGGCGCCTGACGCGAGGGCGGCGAACTGCTTGGCGATCGCGGGGGTGATGATCTTGCCGTTCTCCCAGAACCCGCCCTCTTCGAGCGCGGCGTTCAGGAACTCCTCGGCCTCCTTGGCCCGGACCGGGGTCGGGGCGGCGGAGCCGATGCCGGTGCGCACGGTGCGGGTCTCGGGGTGCAGCGCGATACCGAACGCGCAGACCGCGATGACCATGGCGTTGCGGGTGCCGACCTTGGAGTACTGCTGCGGTCCGTCGGCCTTCCTGATGTGCACGGCGCGGATCAGCTCGTCCGGCGCCAGGGCGTTGCGCTTGACCCCTGTGTAGAAAGCGTCGATAGGAATCAGCCGCGTTCCGCGTACGGATTCGGCCTCGACCTCGCAGTCGGCCGCGAGCAGGGCCGGGTGGGCGTCACCGGCCGGCGATGCGGTGCCGAGGTTGCCGCCGACGCCGCCGCGGTTGCGGATCTGCGGGGAGGCGACGGTGTGCGAGGCGAGCGCCAGACCGGGCAGCTCGGTGCGCAGGTGTTCCATGATGGCGCTGTACGGCACGGAGGCGCCGAGCCGCACGCTCTCCTGGCCCACCTCCCACTCGGACAGCTCACCGATGCGGTTCAGGTCCAGGAGGTACTCGGGCCGCCGGTGGTCGAAGTTGATCTCGACCATCACATCGGTGCCGCCCGCGATGGGCACAGCCGTGGGGTGCTCGGCCTTGGCGGCGAGCGCCTCCTCCCAGCTGGCGGGGCGAAGGAAGTCCATGAGTGGCTCTCTTCTTCTCAATCGGGTCGTTCGCTGGGGCTGGGGACGGCCGGCCCTCGACTGGCTCGTTCATGTGGTGTTCACGTGGTGTGTGGCCCAGTACACAAGCCCTCGCCCTGCCGGTGCAGTCACCGAAACACTGAAGGAGTTGGCTGCTCTCCGTCCTCGTCTTGTAGATTCGAACGAATGGCGGGATTCAGTAACCTCGCCGCAATTCACAGATACCCGTTCACCCCACGGCTCCCCACCCCACGACCTCCTTCACCACCTCTTTCACCCACTCCCCTTACCTCCCCCTACCTCCCTCTACGGAAAGATCGGCGGCGACGAGATGCGGCTGCGCGCACTGCTGGAGACCGACGCGCTGGGCCTGCGGCTGCTCGGCGGCGAGGACGAGCTGGACCGCACGGTCCGCGGCGTCATGACGACCGACCTGCGCGATCCCAGCCGCTACCTCTCCGGCGGTGAGCTGGTGCTCACGGGCCTCGCCTGGCGCCGGGACGCGGCGGACTCCGAACCGTTCGTCCGGATCCTGGCGGGCGCCGGGGTGGCCGGTCTCGCGGCCGGCGAGGCGGAGCTCGGCCCCATCCCCGCCGATCTGGTCGAGGCGTGCCTGCAGCACCGCCTCCCCCTCTTCGCCGTGCACGAGACGGTGGCCTTCGCGACGATCACCGAGTACGTCGTACGCCAGGTCTCCGGCGAGCGGGCGGGCGATCTGGCGGCCGTGGTGGACCGGCACCGGCGGCTGATGACCTCGGGCCCGGCGGGCGGCGGCCCCGAGGTGGTCCTGGACCTCCTCACCTCCGACCTGGACCTGCGGGCCTGGGTCCTGTCCCCCACCGGCCGCCAGATCGCCGGGGCGGGCGCCCCGCTGCCCGGACCGCTGGGCGCCGCGCTGGCCGGGCACCACCTGGCCGCGACCCGGACCGGCCGCCGGGGTCCGCACCGGGCCGCTGTCGCCGGCACGACGTATTCGCTCTTCCCGATCCGCAACACCGGCCGCGGCGCGGTGCCGGCCGCCCGTGACGTACGGGAGTCGGTGCTCTCCGACTGGCTGCTGGCGGTCGAGGCGGACGCCTCGGACTGGCCCGCCGCCCGGCTCGACCTGCTCCAGGGCGTCACCCAGCTGATCGCGGTCGAGCGCGACCGCCGCGACGCGGCCCGTACGGTACGCCGCAGGCTCGCCCAGGAGGTCCTGGAGCTGGTCCAGGCGGGCGCCGCCCCCGCCGAGATCGCGGCCAGGCTGCGGGTCGCCGCACCGGTCCTGCTGCCCGGGCTCGGCGTGGCCCCGCAGTGGCAGGTCGTGGTGGCCCGGGTGGACTGGAGCGCCTCGGGCCAGACCGCCGCCCCGGGCGACATCGCGAGCGGGCCGGTGGCCCAGGCGCTGCTGGAGGAGATCCTCGTCGACCCGGCGGTCAGCGGCCCCGACTCGGCCGACCGGATCGCCGTCGCCCACACGGGCGATGAGGCCATCGCCCTGGTGCCGCTGCCGACGCTCACCACCGTGCCCCCGGAGCCCGGGGATTCCGGGGAGGGCGTGGAGGGCGACGCCGCGCGGGCGGGCGTCGAGGACGCCGACGCCCTCGACGCGGACCCCGGGCTGCACGCCGACGCGCTGCTCGCCTCCGTGCGCGAACCGCTCTCGGCGGGGCTCGCCGACGACGGGCGGCTGACACTGGGTGTCAGCGCGGCCGTGCATTCCGCCGAGGGGCTGCGCGGAGCGCTGGAGGAGGCCCGGCACGCCCGCCGGGTGGCCGCGGCCCGTCCGGGGCGGGTCTGCGCGGCCGGTCACCACGAGCTGGCCTCGCACGTGCTGCTGCTGCCGTTCGTCCCCGACGACGTCCGGCGCGCCTTCACGGCCCGGCTGCTGGACCCGCTGCGCGACTACGACCGGCGCCACCGGGCGGAGCTGATCGAGACGCTGGAAGCCTTCCTGGACTGCGACGGTTCCTGGACCCGCTGCGCGGCCCGGCTGCACCTCCACGTCAACACGCTGCGCTACCGCGTCGGACGAATCGAGCAGTTGACGGGGCGTGACCTTTCGCGCCTGGAGGACAAGCTCGACTTCTTCCTCGCCCTGCGCATGAGCTGATCTTCCGGCCGCGCGCGGGGTCCGGCGGGGCACCGTCGGACTTCGGCCGATTGTGAAATCTTTCACCTGACATTGTCCGGACCCCTTGGCCCGGCGTGCCATTCCGTGCTGAGATGCGCCGTACCCAACAGCACAATGGCGCGCTCGGGGAGGGCAATGTGGCGCATACCGCCATGTCTGGTTCCGGAACGACAGCAGATGACGATCCGCCGCTCCAGACCGCGGTATGGCGGCTGCGGTCACGCGCCTGCTGGACGGACGCGGCCGCACTGCTGGAGCACCACGCGACCACCGATCCGGCCTCGGCGCTCCAGCGCACCGCTCTGCTGACCGAGCGGTGTCTCTACACCGGGCAGGGCTGGACCGACGCCGAGGACGCCCTGCGCACGGCGGAGGCCATCGCCCGCAGCGACGACGAGCGCGGCTCGGCCGCCTCCGAGCGGGGCCATCTGGCGTACGCCTCGACCCTCCTGGCGGTACGGGACCGGGCCGACGAGGCGAGCGTGGCGCTCAGCCGGTCGGCGGCGCTGCTGGCCCCCGCGTCCCCGGCCCGGCCACTGCTGGACTTCCGGCGCGGGCTGATCGCCCAGAACATCGCGGAGTCGCCGGAGTCGGCGCGCGCCGCGTTCCGCCGGGCGCACGCCGGTGCGGCGGCCCGGGGCGACGAGCTGCTGCTCTCGTCCACCTGGCGGCATCTGGCCGCGCTCGCCCTGCGGGAGGGGGAGTCGGCCGAGGCCCGGCACGGCTTCGCGGAGTCGTTGCGGATCCGGGAGGAACTGGGGTTCCTGGTCGGTACGGCGCCGGCGTTGATCTCCCTCGCGGAGGCGGCGGAGGAACCGGAGGCGGCCCGGCTGCGCGCCGAGGCCGGCCGGCTGTTCCGGCTCCTCGGCGGGGTGCCCACCTGGCTGGCCCCGTACCTGGGCCCCCCGGCCCCGCGTACGGCGGAGGCGAGCTGAGCCCGGAGGCCGTCAGCCCTCGGCGCCGGTGAAGTGTTCGCGGACCAGGGCCTGGACGACGTTCAGGTCCTGGGCGATGAGGGCGTCGAGCAGGGCGGTGTGCTCGGAGGCGTCCGCGAGCAGGTCGGCCCGGCGGGTGGCGGGGTTCGAGACCAGCGGCCACTGGGAGCGCCGGTGCAGTTCGTCGGCGACGGCCACGAGCTGCTCGTTGCCCGACAGTGTGAGGACCGCGCGGTGGAAGGCGCGGTCCGACTCGGCGTAGGCGGCCCGGTCGCCCACGGCCGCCGCCGTGACCGTGGCCTCCGCCAGCGGGCGCAGGACGCTCCAGCGGTGCGCCGGGACCGTACGGGCCAGGCTCAGCATCACCGGGACCTCGATCAGGGCCCGTACCTCGGCCAGCTCGGCCAGCTCGCGGGGCCCGCGCTCGCTGACCCGGAAGCCGCGGTTCGGCACGACCTCGACGGCGCCCTCGACGGCCAGCCGCTGCATGGCCTCGCGCACCGGCGTGGCGGAGACCCCGAAGCGGGCGCCGAGCGCGGGGGCGGAGTACACCTGGCCGGGCACCAGCTCGCCGTCGACGAGGGCGGCGCGCAGGGCGTCCAGGATCTGGCCGCGGACGGAGTGGCGCTGAACGACTCGGGGTGCGGGGGGCTCACTGTGGGTGTGCTCGCCCCGGGCCTGCTCGCCCCGGGCCTGTTCCGGCACGCGGCCTTCCGGAATCCAGCCCTCCGCCGGAGTACGCGGGAACGCTCCGGGGGCGTACGCCGGACGTGCGCCCTCACGCGCGCTGCCCTGCTCCACCCGGACCTCCTCCGCCTGCCGCGGGCCGACTCGCGTGTGCCGGACCTCCTGTGCACGATAGATGGAGGAGGCTGCAGTTCAAACATCGATGGCGTCGGGTAAGGTAAGCCTTACCTGCAAACGATCCCGATTCGGTGGTCCCCTGCATGACCCTCTCCCCGCCGTTCACCGGTGCCGCGACGTCCCCCGTGACCGCCGCGTACGCCCGCCTGACCGAGGTGTTCCCCGGTCTGCGGGCCGACGTGCTCGACGGCGACGCCGTCGCCCCGTCCGGCGCGGGCTGGGTCGGCGCGGCCGAGCTGGCGGCCGGCGGCGCCGCCGTGGACACCTTCCTGGCCTGGGACAACGCTCAGGTGCTGCGCGACTACGGTCAGCAGGCCCGCCCGGACGTGGTGGCGAGCTTCGGTCTGCACCGGTACGCCTGGCCCGCCTGTCTGCTGGTGACGGTGCCCTGGTTCCTGCAGCGCCGGGTCCCGCGGATCCCGGTCGAGGACGTGGCCTTCCAGCGGGCGCTGGGGCACCTGACCGTGCGGGTCCGGGAATTCGCCTGCCTGCCGGACGACCCGACCGCCACGCTGCCCGGGGCCCGGGTCGTCCCGGACGAGGCGGCGCTGCGGGCCGAGGTCCTGGCCTCCCTGACCGAGCACCTCGGTCCGGTGCTCGAGGGCTTCGGGCCGCGCATGCGGCGCGGGAAGCGGGCCCTGTGGGGGATGGCGACGGACGAGATCGTCGAGGGCCTCTGGTACATCGCCCATCTGCTGGGCGAGGAGCACCGGGCGATGGCCGAGCTGGAGCTGCTGCTCCCCGGCACGACGAAGCCGTACGTCGGCGCCGCGGGCTTCCGCGAGCTGACCGGGCCCGAGGGCCAGTCGCTGCCGACCCGGGACCGGGCGAGCTGCTGCCTCTTCTACACCCTGCGCCCCGAGGACACCTGTGTGACCTGCCCGCGTACCTGTGACGCGGACCGGGTGCGGAAGCTGAGGGCTGCCCCGTAGCCGCAGCTTCCTGATCCACACCGCCCGTCCGGATGACGTGGAATCGAACGCAACCCGGCCCGACCGGGCGGCCGTTCGAGAAGATTCCACCCATCGATAGCCTCTCCCACCCCCATGGCGTGCTCTTGTCCCGAAACCACCGGAGCGGGACGGGAATTCCGTCACGATGGCGCACGAAACGCCCTACGTGACGCAAGGGACCGCGCATGAGACTGACCGACATATCGCTTGACTGGCTGCTTCCGGGCGCCGTACTGCTCGTGGGAGTCATGGCGGCGGTGACGGTGGTCGCACGCGGCAAGCGTGCCGCCGGCAAGGCCGCGGCCGACGACTCCTGGGAACGCAGCGAGGACCGCCGCAGACGCAAGGAAGCGCTCTACGCCACCGCCAGTTACGTCCTGCTGTTCTGCTGCGCGGCGGTCGCCGCCGCGCTCTCCTTCCACGGGCTCGTCGGCTTCGGCCGGCAGAACCTGAACCTCACGGGAGGCTGGGAGTATCTGGTCCCGTTCGGACTGGACGGCGCCGCGATGTTCTGTTCCGTGCTGGCCGTACGGGAGGCGAGCCACGGAGACGCGGCCCTCGGCTCCCGGCTGCTGGTGTGGACGTTCGCCGGGGCCGCCGCCTGGTTCAACTGGGTGCACGCCCCCCGGGGCATGGACCACGCGGGCGCCCCGCACTTCTTCGCGGGGATGTCCCTCTCGGCCGCGGTGCTCTTCGACCGGGCGCTGAAGCAGACGCGCCGCGCCGCGCTGCGCGAACAGGGCCTGGTGCCCCGTCCGTTGCCGCAGATCCGGATCGTCCGCTGGCTGCGGGCGCCCCGGGAGACCTTCGGCGCCTGGTCGCTGATGCTCCTGGAGGGCGTCCGCACCCTGGACGAGGCGGTGGACGAGGTGCGGGAGGACCGCAAGGAGCGCGAGCAGGACCGGCTGCGCCGACGCGACCAGGAGAAGCTGGACCGGGCCCGCATCAAGGCCCTGAACCGGCAGAACCGGGTCTGGGGACGCGGCGGCCGGGGCGGGCAGCAGGTGGACGTGCCCGCCCTCACCCCCGCATCGGGCGGCGCGCCGGCCGTCGCGGAGCCCGCCATAGCAGAGCCGGGTCAGCTGCCTCTGCGACCCCGGCCATCCCTGCAAGCCGTCGGCCCGAAACAGGCGGCGGACGGTTCGAGCTCGAAGAGCCTGGACGCGGCGAACCAGGGAAGTGACCCGCGGACCGTCGACCTCACTGCCGAGGACGACACCCAGACACTCCCCCGGCTCGACTCGCTGGAACAGAAACTGAAGGATCTGGAGCAGCAGTTCGGCTGATCACGACGCGCGGCGGAGAGCCCCTCAGGGCCTTCCGCCGTGCAGCTCGAACCAGACGACCTTGCCCAGGGCCTGCGCCTCCACGCCCCAGGCGTCGGCCAGGCTCCGGACCAGGATCAGGCCCCTGCCGTGCGTACCGTCGTCGGCGTTCGGTACGTACGGCGCGGGCAGGTCCTCCGACGCGAAGTCCTGGACCTCCACCCGCAGTCGGGCGGGTGTCGCCGTGGCGGTGACCACGGCTCCGTGCCGGGTGTGGATGAGGGCGTTGGTCACCAGTTCGCTCACCAGCAGCTCCGCCGCCTCGGTCTGCTCCTGGCCGGAGCGATGTCGGAGGAACTCCCGCAGCTCCCGCCGCACTTCTCCCACCGCCGATCGTTCGGTGTGGCCCACCCTTCGGCGCATCCGGGCCGGCAGCGGTGCCTCGCCCGGTCTCCGGCCCCGGGGGCCGCGCCCCTCGACGGTCGCGGTCCTCTTCTGACGCTTCGCCATTTCCCCCGCCCGCACAGTGATCCGACCTCCTCCGGTCAAGCTGTCCGTCGAACAGCCTCACGGGATGCATGCCCCTGTACGCACACGGTCACGCTTGTCGACTCATCAATAAGTGAACGGTCGGGAGCGGTGAGGGGCGCACGGAACATCCCACCCGCGCACGCCATCACCACATAGGCGCAGCTGCGGTTAACTTCCCGCGAATACCGCTTACTTGGCGTTGACGACCCGTCTTCTACGCGCGTCATCATGATGGCATGCGCATCCCCCCACGCGTCATCCGGCTCGGCGGCACAGCCGCCCTCCTGTCCGCACTCCTCGCCTCCGGCACGGTCACGGCCCAGGCCGCACCCCCGGCCGCCGCCCCCACCGCCCACTCCGCGACCGCGTTCCGGGCGGCCGCGGTCGGCAGCATCTGCTACTCCGCCCTGCCGTCCCAGGCCCACGACACCCTGGATCTGATCGACCAGGGCGGTCCGTACCCGTACGAGCAGGACGGCACCGTCTTCCAGAACCGCGAAGGCCTCCTGCCGGATCGGTCGACCGGCTACTACCACGAGTACACGGTCATCACGCCGGGCTCCCCGAACCGTGGCGCCCGCCGCATCGTCACCGGTGAGCAGGTGGAGGAGGACTACTACACCGCCGACCACTACGCCTCCTTCGACCTGGTCGACCACGACTGCTGACCCCGCTTCCGAGGGGTGTTCCCGCCCGCTCCGGGGGAAGGGAACCTGAGCCGCCGCGCCAGGACCCCACACCTTCCCGAGGAGCTGTGATGCACGACGACCGCACCCTGGTGGAGGGCCGCCTGGAGAGGGCCCTCCACCAGTTCATCCGCCCGGCCCAGTACGCCGACCGCGCCCCGCTCGCCCTGTCCGTCTGGCACGTTCCGGGCGAGCCGGTGCCGGTGGCCGAGGCCCTCGGGGCGGACTTCGAGCCGTTCACGGCCGGTACGGAGTGGGGGAAGCCCTGGTCCACCAGCTGGTTCCGGATCCGGGGCGCGGTGCCCGGTCAGTGGTCGGGACGCCGGGTGGAAGTGGTCGTCGACCCGGGGTTCACCGGCCAGGGTCCGGGGTTCCAGGCGGAAGGCCTGCTGTACGACCATCTGGGCGTCCCTCTCAAGGGTGTTCATCCCCGCAACCGGCACCTCACGCTCGCACACCCGGCGGCGGGCGGGGAGCCGGTCGATCTGCTCCTTGAGGCGGCGGCCAATCCGGCGGTCCTGGAGCACGGCTTCGCGCCGACCCCGCTCGGCGATGTGCTGACCGCCGGCGACCGTCCGCTGTACCGCTTCGCCTCCGCCGATCTCGCGGTCCTCGACGAGGAGGTCTGGCATCTCGTCCTGGACATCGAGGTGCTGTCCGAGCTGATGCACGAGCTGCCCGCCGACCGCTCGCGGCGGCACGAGATCCTGCGGGCGCTGGAGTCCATGCTCGACGCGCTGGACCTGCACGACGTCTCCGGCACCGCGACGGCCGGCCGGGCGGCGCTGGCCGGGGTGCTGGCGCGGCCCGCCTCGGCGAGCGCGCACCGGATCTCGGCGGCCGGGCACGCGCACATCGACTCGGCCTGGCTGTGGCCGCTGCGCGAGACCGTCCGCAAGGCCTCCCGTACGTTCGCCAATGTCACCGCCCTCGCGCAGGACTACCCGGAGCTGGTCTTCGCCTGCTCGCAGGCCCAGCAGTACGCGTGGGTGAAGGAGTACCAGCCGCACATCTGGGAGCGGATCAGGGAGGCGGTGGCGGCGGGGCAGTGGTCCCCGGTCGGCTCGATGTGGGTGGAGTCGGACGCCAACATGCCGGGCGGCGAGGCGCTGGCCCGCCAGCTGGTCCACGGAAAGCGGTTCTTCGCCGAGGAGCTGGGCGTGGACACGGAGGAGATCTGGCTGCCGGACTCCTTCGGTTACACCGCGGCCTTCCCCCAACTGGCGAAGCTGGCCGGGGTCCGGTGGTTCCTCACCCAGAAGCTGTCGTGGAACCAGCACAACAAGATGCCGCACCACACCTTCTGGTGGGAGGGCATCGACGGCACCCGGGTCTTCACCCACTTCCCGCCGGTCGACACCTACAACGCCCAGCTCCACGCCCGCGAACTGGCGCACGCGGAGAAGAACTTCGCCGACAAGGGCCGGGCCACCCACTCGCTGGTGCCGTTCGGCTGGGGCGACGGCGGGGGCGGCCCGACCCGCGAGATGCTGGAGCGGGCCCGCCGGCTGCGGGACCTGGAGGGCTCGCCGCGCGTGACGGTCGAGAAGCCCTCGGCGTTCTTCGCGGCGGCCGAGGAGGAGTACGGGGAGCAGGCGCCGGTCTGGTCGGGCGAGCTGTATCTGGAGCTGCACCGGGCGACGTACACCACGCAGGCGAAGACCAAGCAGGGCAACCGCCGCAGCGAACATCTGCTGCGCGAGGCCGAGCTGTGGGCGACGGCGGCCGCTCTGCGCTCGCCCTCGTCCTACCGCTATCCGTACGAGCGTCTGGACCGGGTGTGGAAGACGGTGCTGCTGCACCAGTTCCACGACATCCTGCCCGGCTCGTCGATCGCCTGGGTGCACCGCGAGGCCCGGGACACCTATGAGGAGGTGCGCGCCGAGCTGGCGGAGGTGGTGGCCGAGGCGGTGACCTCGCTGGGCGCGGCCGAGGGCATGGTGGCGCTCAACTCCTCCCCGTACGACCGTGTTCAGGTGATCGAGCTGGACGCGGAGGCGGCCGGGGTGCTGCCGTCCGGTGCGCGGGTCCAGGAGCTGGGCGAGGGCCGGGCGGCGGTGGTGGCGCGGAGTCCGGGGCTCGGGGCGGGCCTGCTGGACGGTGCGGCGGTCCCGGAGCACCCGGTGACGGCGGAAGCCTCGGAGCCGGGCGGCGACATCGTCCTGGACAACGGGCTGCTGCGGGTCGTGGTGGACGGGGACGGGCTGGTCTCCTCGGTCCACGATCTGGTCGCCGGGCGCGAGGTGCTGGTTCCCGGTGCCCGGGCCAATCTCCTCCAGCTGCACCCGGACCACCCCAACCACTGGGACGCCTGGGACATCGACCGGCACTACCGGCGCACCCGCACCGATCTCACCGCCGCCGACTCCGTGTCCCTGGTGGAGGAGGGACCCCTGCGGGCGGCCGTGCGGGTGGTGCGCTCCTTCGGGAAGTCGACCGTGGTGCAGGAGCTGCGGCTCGCGGCGGGGGCCCGGCAGCTCGACATCGACACCGAGGTGGACTGGCAGGAGTCGGAGAAGGTACTCAAGGCGGCGTTCCCGCTCGACGTGCACGCCGAACGGTCCACCGCCGAGATCCAGTTCGGCCATGTCCACCGGGCGACCCACGACAACACGTCCTGGGACGCGGCCCGTTTCGAGATCTGCGCCCACCGCTGGCTGCGGGTCGCCGAACCGGGCTACGGGGTCGCGCTGCTCAACGACTCGACGTACGGCCACGAGGTGACCCGCACCCCGCACCCGGACGGGCTCGGCACCACGGTCCGGCTCACGCTGCTGCGCGCCCCGCACAGCCCGGACCCGCACACCGACCTGGGCGTGCACCGCTTCCGCTACGCGCTCGCGCCCGGCGCGGAGGTGACGGACGCCGTACGGGAGGGCCTGGCGCTGAACCTCCCGCTGCGGGCGGCGGTGGCCCCGGTCGTGCCCGCGCTGGTGTCGACGGGGCATCCGGCGGTGACGGTCGAGTCGGTGAAGCTCGCCGAGGACCGGAGCGGGGAGGTGATCGTACGGCTCTACGAGTCGGCGGGCGGCCGGGCGCGGACCCGGCTGACGGTGTCCTTCCCGGTCGCCGAGGCCCGGATCACCGATCTGCTGG
Organism: Streptomyces sp. NPDC091289; assembly: GCF_044757365.1. Classification (NCBI taxonomy): domain Bacteria; kingdom Bacillati; phylum Actinomycetota; class Actinomycetes; order Kitasatosporales; family Streptomycetaceae; genus Streptomyces; species Streptomyces sp. NPDC091289. Next base: position 414,403 of record NZ_JBIVUT010000002.1, on the reverse strand, counting down.
AGCGGCCGCTGCACCCGGCGGAGACCGACGAGGAGGGGCTGGTCCTCGATCTGCGGCCGTTCCAGATCCTGACGGTGCGCCTGACCCCGGCCTGAAAAGCCCTACGGACGCGGCACGTTACGGAGGTTGGAGCGGGCCATCTGCAGCATCCGGCCCACTCCACCGTCCAGCACGATCTTGCTGGCGGAGAGTGCGAACCCGGTGACCATGTCGGCGCTGATCTTCGGCGGGATGGAGAGCGCGTTCGGGTCGGTGACGACGTCGACGAGCGCGGGGCCCTTGTGCTTGAACGCGTCCTTGAGCGCGGACTGCAACTGCTTGGGCTTCTCCACCCGTACGCCGTAGGCGCCGGCCGCGCGGGCGATGGCGGCGTAGTCGGTGTTCGCGTTGGTCGTCCCGTACGACGGCAGCCCGGCCACCAGCATCTCCAACTCCACCATCCCCAGCGAGGAGTTGTTGAACAGCACCACCTTCACCGGCAGGTCGTACTGGACCAGCGTGAGGAAGTCGCCCATCAGCATGGAGAATCCACCGTCACCGGACATCGCGACGACCTGCCGGCCCAGGTCGGTGAACTGGGCGCCGATCGCCTGCGGCAGGGCGTTGGCCATCGAGCCGTGACTGAACGAACCGATCACCCGCCGCTTGCCGTTGGGCGTCAGATAGCGCGCGGCCCAGACGTTGTTCATGCCGGTGTCGACGGTGAACACGGCGTCCTCGTCGGCCATCTCGTCCAGCACGGAGGCCACGTACTCGGGGTGGATCGGAACGTGCTTCTCGACCTTGCGGGTGTAAGCCTTGACCACACCCTCCAGGGCGTTGGCGTGCTTCTTCAGCATCCGGTCGAGGAACTTACGGTCCGACTTCGGCTTCACCCGGGGCGTCAGACAGCGCAGGGTCTCGCGCACATCGCCCCAGACCGCGAGGTCGAGCTTGGAGCGGCGGCCGAGGTGCTCGGGGCGCACATCGACCTGGACGATCTTCACATCGTCCGGGAGGAAGGCGTTGTACGGGAAGTCCGTGCCGAGCAGGATGAGGAGGTCGCACTCGTGGGTCGCCTCGTACGCGGCCCCATAGCCGAGCAGCCCGCTCATCCCGACGTCGTACGGATTGTCGTACTGGATCCACTCCTTGCCGCGCAGCGCGTGCCCGACCGGGGACTTGACCTTCTCGGCGAACTCCATGACCTCGGCGTGCGCCCCGGCCGTACCGCTGCCGCAGAACAGTGTCACCCGTTTGGCCTCGTCCACCATGCGGCAGAGCTTGTCGATCTCGTCGTCGCCGGGCCGTACGGTCGGCCGCGTGGTGACGAGGGCGTGCTCGATGGACTTCTCGGGGGCGGGCTTGGAGGCGATGTCGCCCGGCATGGTGACGACGCTGACGCCGCCACGCCCGATGGCGTGCTGGATCGCCGTCTGGAGCAGCCTCGGCATCTGCTCCGGGTTGGAGATCATCTCGTTGTAGTGGCTGCACTCCTGGAACAGCAGCTCCGGATGGGTCTCCTGGAAGTAGCCGAGGCCGATCTCGCTGGAGGGGATGTGCGAGGCGAGGGCCAGCACCGGGGCCATGGAACGGTGCGCGTCGTACAGACCGTTGATCAGGTGCAGATTGCCCGGCCCGCAGGAGCCGGCGCAGGCCGCGAGCGAGCCGGTGACCTGCGCTTCGGCCCCGGCCGCGAACGCGGCGGTCTCCTCGTGGCGGACGTGGATCCAGTCGATGGCCGAGTTACGCCGGATGGCGTCCACGACGGGGTTCAGGCTGTCGCCGACGACGCCGTACAGACGTTTGACGCCCGCCCTGGCGAGGATGTCGACGAACTGCTCCGCCACGTTCTGCTTGGCCATGGGTGCGCGCCCTTCCTTGCCCGTGCTCCGTGCACGTCGGATGTCCGGAGACCGGAGCGGCGAAACACGGTCCGCCGGGCTCCGGAATCCATCAACCCACGGCGTGCGCGGTTACGCCTCCCAGACGGCGGCGCAGGTGCGGTCGTCCGCGTACCCCTTGATCCGGAGCTGGGTGTCGGCGAGGAAGGCGGGCAGACCGGGCGGTCCGGCACTCCCCCAGCGCTCGGCGAGCTCGCCGGGGAGCGCCGGCTCGCCGCGCATCGGCTCGGCGAGACCGTTGCTGCACAGCATCAGCGTGTCCCCGGGGCGCGCCACGGAGGCCCGGAAGCGGAAGGGTTCGGCGGGCGGCTGTACGGGCCCCTCGATGTGCGGGGACGGCGGCGCGGTGATCTGGAGATCCATGGTCAGCCGGTCCCCGTCCGGGCCCTCCTCCTGCTCCTCGCCCGACTGCGGGCCACCGCTCTCCGGAATGTAGGGCTCCAGGTCCTGCCAGAGCCCGTCGCGGAGCCTGAAGAGGCCGCCGCTGCCGACGCCGAAGAAGACCCGGGTGCGGCAGTCGGGGTCGGCGGAGAGCAGAAGGCAGCGGAGGCTCGCGGTGTACGCGTCCGGTTCGACGCCGAGTTCGGCGGCGCGGGCGCGCAGCTTGCCGTACGTACGGTCGGTGAGCCGGTGCAGCCCGGACTTCAGGTCGCCCCGGCGGCCCGCTCTTATGTCCTCGGAGAGCCGGACATGGCTGCGGGCGACGGCCCCGCCGATCCAGCGGCAGGCGTCGGCCGCGGCGAGGTGCGCCGCCTCACCGGCCCGCCGGCCGCCGGCCACGGCGACGAGGACGAGGGCGCTCTCGGCGGCCCCGAAGCGGGCGGTGAGCAGCCCGTCGCGCCGGGGCTCGCCCCGGAAGCGGGCGGAGTCACCGCGTACGGAGACGGAGCGCAGGGTGTACGTCCCGTACCGCGCGCCGTCCAGGACGGTGTCGGGGACGAGGCCGTCCAGGTTCTCCGAGGTGGCGGAGGGCAGGGCGGCGGGCTCGGCGTCGTAGGTGGGCGGCCGGTCCCCGAGATGCCCGACGGCGGGCCGGCCGTCGGCGAGATCCGGCGGAAGCGGGTGCAGGGCGCTGGGATCGGGCGCGAGGTCGGGCTCGGGCTCGGGCGGTTCCGGTGCGCGCGGCGCGGCGAACGTCCGGGGCCCCGGCTGCCCGGCGGGCGCCTCCCAGGGGGCGGGAAAGACGGTGGTGCGGAGCGCGGCGGGCGGCGACGGCGGTACGGGGGTGGTGCGCGGGACAGTCGGGGCGGGAGGGTCGGGCGGGGCGGCGGACTCGGGACCGACAGCCCGGTCGGGACCGACGGCAGACCCAGCCCCAGCCCCAGGCGCCGGTACAGCAGAAGCAGCCCGCGCAGGATCCGGCTGCGGGTCGCGCTTCACGTACGGGTCCCAGGCCGACCGCGGGTCGGGCATGAGCTCCGGGGCCGCTGCCGGGACCGGGGCCGGGTGCACTGCCGGGTCCGGCTCTCTCGCACGGACCGGCCCCGGGTCCGGAGCCGCCACCGGACCCGAACCCACTGCCGGATCCGGGGCCGCTGCCGAGGCCGGGCCGGAGACCCTTGCCGGGTCCGGGGCCGCTGCCCAGTACGGGTCCGGGTCCGGGTCCGGGTCCGGTGTGGCTCCCGAGACCGGATCAGAGGCCGCTGCCGCTGCCGGGGCCGGGTCGGAAACCCTTGCCGGGTCCGGGGCCGCTGCCCAGTACGGGTCCGGGTCCGGTGCCCGGTCCGGGTCCGGTGCCCGGTCCGGGTCCGGTGCCCGGTCCGGGGCCGGTGCCCGGTACGGGTCCGGTGCCCGGTACGGGTCCGGTGCCCGGTACGGGTCCGGTGCCCGGTACGGGTCCGGGGCCGCTGCCGGGGCCGGGTCGGGAGCCGGATCCGGCCCCGGGGCCGGGCGCAGGTCCAGGTCCCGGTCCGCTGCCGGGTCCCCTGCCGCCGCCGGCGCCGGGTCCGCTCCCGAGGCCGTTCCCGGGCCCCGGATCACCGCCGGGTCCCCTGCCGGTGCCGCAACCGGGCCCAGGTCCGCGTCCGGGATCGGGACCCGGGTCGCGTCCGGGATCGGTCCCGGATCCGGATCCGGATCCGGGACCCGGTCCGGGTTCCGCTGTGTCACCACGGATCCGCTCGGCCCCGGCGGCCGATACGCATCCGTCGCGTACGGGGCCTCGAAATGGTCCGCGTCCGCTTCCTCGTACCGGTCCGCGAACGGGTCCTCGTACGCCTCCGCGTACGGGTCCCGGACGGTCTCGCGCACGGTGTCCCGGTGGTCGTCCACCGGTCTGCCCACCGTGTTCGACACGGAGTCGAAGCGGTCGTCGAGGCTGTCGGCCGCCCTGCTGGGGCCGGTGTCCGGCGCGGTCTCGTCGTACAGCTTGCGCCACCAGTCGTCCTCGTGGGCGGCGGGCTTCTCCCCCTGCTGACTCATGCCCTTATTGTCCACCGCGGAGGCGGCCCGAAAACGGGGCATCAGGAAAAAGTGGCCCGTAAACAGGGTCCGCCGGGCGGCCCACCCCCCACGGGAAGGACGCCCGGCGGACCGGTCGGAGTGATCGGCATGTCGGCGTTTCAGCCGTTCGTCTGATCGGCCGATCAACGGTTCAGCGGCCGGATGGGCCGGCCGCTTCAGCGCACGGCGTACGCGTCGTTGACCGTCTGGACGACGGAGTTGCCGTTCGCGTCGCTCAGTTCCGTCCGCAGGGTGACGGACTTCCCGCTCGCGTCCGCATGGTCGACGGTCGCGGTCCAGCGGCCGCCCTGCTGTGCGGTGGTGGCCGGGTGCCAGGTCTCGCCGGCGTCGTAACTGAAGGAGACCTTCGCGCCCGTGAGCCTGCCGGGGGTGTAGCCGGCGTGCCCGGTCGCGCCGAGCCCGATCTTCTGGCCGTTCTTCGCGGGCACGGTCTTCATGCCGTCCGACGGCACGTCGTAGCGCGGGAAGAGCAGCGGGAGGCCCTGCGACTCCACGTCCGGCTTCCGCTCGGAACGGAACTTCCAGGTGGTCTCCGTCTGCGTGGACCGCTTCCAGACCTCGGCGGGCGAGCCGATCTTCGTGGTCATCAGGGTGAGTTCGTACGCCGCGTCCTCGGCGGGCACGTCGAAGGCGCCGAACGGATAGCCGCTCTCGCCGACGAGTTCACCCTCACGCGTGAGCCGCGTATTGCCGATGTCACCGAACGAGCCCTGCTCGCCGACGTGTTCGGAGTCGGTCAGGAACGCCGGAGCGACGCCGATCACATTGTCCTGGCGCTCACCGGCGAGCAGTTCCGCACCCTTGGCGTCGCGCGGGGCGCCGGGGACCAGCAGGCCCCGGTACCACTCCTCCGTCGTGGTCCTACCTGCTGTGTACGTACGGGCGTTGCCCGTCATCAGCTCGCCCCAGGGGAAGCTGGAGGAGAGCATCTTCTGCCAGACGGTGTCCCCCGCCGTGTAGTACTCGGTGCGCTTTCCGGGGGCGGCGACCACGGCGAGCGAGGACGCGCCGAAGGTCGCTCCGTAGGGGCGGGAGACCAGGAGCGTGTCGACGAAGTCGGCGGCCACGCCCATGGATTCATGGGTGGAGACGACTGCGCCGAGCTTCTTGTCACGGACCCGGTAGGTGCGGTCCGAGGTGATCTGTCCCTTCTCCGGGAACGACAGGTTGTAGACGAACGGGCTGACGGCCGTGGCGGTCCAGGTGACCTCCGCCGCGCCCTTGCCCAGGGCCGTCCGCAACACCGCGGCCTCGTCGGCGCGCAGACCGAGGACCGGCAGGGGCGCGGCGCCGTAGCCGACGCTCGGCTGCCAGTCGCCGGCCGAGGGGCGGTGCACCAGGAGCGCCGTCGCTCCGGCGGCCTGCGCGGCCCGCGCCTGGGTGAGGACGGCCGAGGAGTCGTCGCCGACCTTCACCAGGGCGATCCTGCCCTTCGCTCCGGCGGCCTCGAGTTCGGCGGCGCTGCCCGCACCGGCGTCGACGACCTCGGCGCGGCCGGTGCCGTCCAGGTTGACCGAGCCCGTGGTGGCGGGCCGGGGGTGCAGGGCCGCTCCGCCGGTCAGGGAGAACTTCTGGATCTGCGGGGCGTAGGCGCGCCAGAGGGAGGCGAACTCGAAGTCCCCGTCACGCGCCTTGCCCTGGACGTCGACCAGGTAGTCCTTGATCAGCCCGGTGCCGGAGATGGTCCCGGAGTGCAGCCAGGTGTCGTCCCAGGAGCGCCCGAACGCGAGGGTCGCGCCGCGTGTCTCGGCGGCCCTGTCCTCGGTCCGCACCTTCAGGCGGTGGGCCTTGCGGGCGTCGAGGACGAGGGTGGTGTCCTTGGTGACGTTCAGCTGAGGGCGCGCCAGATAGCCGATGGAGCCCACGAGTTGACCGGTCGCATCGGTGGTGTCGGGCGAGGCGATGAAGCTGGAGACGAAGTACGCGCCGGGCCGGACCTGGTAGGTCTGGTCGGTGGCGCCCTCGTTGAAGCGGCGTTCGCCGGATGCGGTGTCGGTGCCGATGAGGTCGACCGAGGAGACGCCGTCGGCGGGCCTGCCGGTGCGGTCGACGAGCTTGACGCGCAGGGTGATGGTCTCCGGCGCGACGTACAGGGAGAACGGGGTGGAGACCTGCACGCCCCCGGGGGCCGTGGCGAGGACGCGGCCGGTGACGTCGCCGTACTGGGCGGCGGTCAGCCGGGCGTCGGGGTCGAGGGCGAGGGGGACCTCGACGGTCTCCCCGGCCGGCACGGTGACGGACTTCCGGTCGAGGGTGGCGATCTTGGAGCGGACCGTGGAGCCGTCGTTGCCGGTGACGGCCGCGACCTTCAGCGAGAGTTTGACCGGCTTGCCGCTGGTGTTGGTGTACGGGACGGCGACGGTGGTGCGGTCGCTCTTGTCCTGCGGCCAGTTGAAGGTGCCGCCCTGCACGGCCGGTGCCCCGAGTACGGGCGTACGGATCGCGCGGTCGACGTCGAGACGGCCGCCTCCGGTCTCGCGTACGTCGCCGGGGACGGCGCTCCGGGCCGAGGAGACGAGGGCCGCCTTGATCTGCTGGGCGGTCCATTCGGGGTGACGCTGCTTCACCACGGCCGCCGCGCCCGCGACATGCGGGGTCGCCATCGACGTACCGGACAGGGAGCGGTACGCCTGTGAGCCCCGGCCGCCCGCCGCCGCGGCGGAGATGGCGACGCCGGGCGCGGCGATCTCGGGCTTGAGGGTGTGCGAGACGATCGCGGGACCGCGGCTGGAGAAGTTCGCGGTGGAGTCGTCGCGGTCCACCGCGCCCACGGTCAGCACACCGGGGGCGCAGCCGGGCGAGGAGACGGTGTTGAGGGACGGGCCGAGGTTTCCGGCGGCGACCACGAACAACGTGTCCTTGTTCTTGCCGAGTTCGGTGGCGGCCAGGCTCATCGGGTCGGTGCAGTCGGTCGGTTCCGCGCTGCCGAGGCTCATGGAGACGACGTCGGCCTTGTTCTCGACGGCCCACTCCATGCCCGCGATGATCCAGGACGCGGCGCCGGAGCCACTGTCGTTGAGGACCTTGCCGACCATCAGGTCGGCGCCGGGCGCCACGCCCTTGTTCTTGCCGTCGCTCGCCGCGCCGGAGCCACCGACGGTGGACGCGACATGGGTGCCGTGGCCCTGGCGGTCGTCGGTGGTGTCGGAGTCGGTGAAGTTCTCGGATGCGGTGATCCGGCCCTGGAGGTCGGGGTGTTCGGCGTCCGCCCCGGTGTCCAGGACGGCGACCTTGGTGCCGGTGCCGTCGTAGCCGGCGGCCCAGGCGAGGTCCGCGCCGACCTGTTTCGTCGACTTGTCGAGACTGGCCTGAACCTTGCGGTCGAGCCAGAGCTTCTCGAGGCCGGAGCCCGACCGGGAGCGGGGGGCGGTGAGGTCGGCCCAGAAGTCGGCGGCCTTCTTCTTGTCGGCCTTCAGCGCGAGTCCGCCGATGACGTCGAGGGCCGCTCCGCGCTCGGCCCCGCGCGGGGTGGCCGGGGCACGGCGGGCGGTGTCGCCGGTGTAGGTGGCGATCAGCGGGACGGAGTCGGTGCGGCTGTCGTCGTAGCCCTGGCGGATCAGCCCGGTGACGTTGAACAGCTCCTCGTCCACGGTGCCCGCGGCGAGCGCGGGGACGGCGGACTCCGGGTAGACGTACAGGTCCGCGCCGGACTGCCGGGTCTGGACGAGCGGGACGGTGCCGTCCTCGCGGGGCAGCGCGGTGGCGGCGGACGCGCCCGAGGCGTCCGTGGTCACCAGAACCGTGTCGCCGGTGACGAGCGTCAGCGTGACGGGCTTCGCGGCCGTGGCGGCGGTGGCCGCGCTTCCGGTGATCGGTCTGTTCGCGTCCCGCTCGTCCGGTGGCGCGGCCACCGACGGCGCGACGACGGTGACGGCAAGCACGGCGGCGGTCGCCGCTCCGAGTGCCGTACGCGATATCGGGCGCATCGCTCTCCCCAGGTCAATCCGGAACGAAGCAGCCCAAGAGGCCGCATCCCGGAGGTTGTTGGTGCTGCGGTGGCGCCACAGTGGCAGAGGGGCCAGGGGTACAGGGGATGATGTGGGCGGCGGGTTTACGCCGTGGCCCTTTCCCGCCACCCGGGACCCGCCGCAGGGGCGCCGTGATGCGCGATCACCACATCCGGGGAGGTCGGAGAATGCTGGGGGCGATAGGTCTCGACGAGAGACAGGAGACCGTGTACCGCGCGCTCGTCGCGGCGGGAGCAGCGGAGCTCACCGATCTCGCGCACCGGCTGGCACTGTCCGACGCGGACGCCGAACGCGTGCTGCGCCGGCTGGAGCAGCAGGGGCTGGCCGCCCAGTCCTCGGCCCGGCCGGGCCGCTGGGTGGCGGCGCCGCCCGGGGTGGCGCTGGGCGCGCTGCTGATCCAGCAGCGGCACGAGCTGGAGCAGGCGGAGCTGGCGTCCGCGCTGCTCGCCGAGGAGTACCGGGCCGAGGCGAGCGAACCGGCGGTGCACGATCTGGTGGAGGTGGTGACGGGCGCGAGCGCCGTCGCGCAGCGCTTCCACCAGTTGCAGCTGGGGGCGGTGTCCGAGGTGTGCGCCCTGGTGACGGGGAAGCCGATCGCGGTGACCGGGATGGAGAACGAGTCGGAGGAGCGGGCCACCTCGCGCGGGGTGAGTTACCGGGCGGTGGTGGAGCGCGAGGTGCTGTCGACGCCGTTCGGGATCCTGGAGCTGTCGGCGGCGCTGAGCCGGAACGAGCAGTGCCGGGTGGTGGACCGGGTGCCGACGAAGCTGGTGGTCGCCGACGGGAGCCTCGCGATGGTCCCGCTGACCGGCCGCGGCGAGGAGCCCGCCGCCCTGGTCGTGCACGCCAGCGGTCTGCTGGAGTCGCTGATGGGCCTCTTCGAGGCGGTGTGGCGGGAGGCGATGCCGCTGCGGCTGGGCGAGGGCGGCGGGGTGCGTGAGGACGGGATCGGGCCGGACCCGACCGATCTGGAGATCCTGTCGCTGCTGCTGGCGGGGCTGACGGACGCCAGTGTGGCCAAGCAGCTGGACCTGGGGCTGCGGACCGTGCAGCGTCGGGTCAAGGGCCTGATGGAGCTGACCGGGGTCTCGACGCGGCTCCAGCTGGGCTGGCATGCGTACGAGCGTGGCTGGGTGGCCCGTACCGAATCGGCCTGAGGCATACCGCCCCGGGCGGCATCGGCGCAGGTCGCCGCGGGTGGCCGGGGTGCCCTGACGGGCGGAGCGGGGCACTCTCCGGCAGGCTGGTCAGATGAGTGTGTGGCAGCTCGTCGCCGTGGGCCTGGTCATGCTGCTGGGTCTGGTCGGGGTGCTGGTGCCGGGCGTTCCGGGGCAGGCGATCGTCTGGGCGGCGGTGCTGTGGTGGGCGCTGACGGACATGACTCCGGCCGCCTGGGGCGTCCTGATCGGCGCGACCGCGCTGATGCTGCTGAACCAGGCCCTCAAACCGCTGCTGCCGCCGCGCCGCCCGGGTGAGTCGGGGGCGCCCCGCCGGACCCTGATGATCGGCGGCGTCGCGGGGATCGTGGGCTTCTTCGTGGTGCCCGTGGTGGGCGGGATCCTCGGGTACGTGGGGGCCATCTTCGGCGCGGAGCGGCTGCGTCTGGGCAGTCGCGGCGCGGGCTGGGCGTCGGTGCGCTCGGTGATGCGGGCGACGGGCTACGCGGTGCTGGTGGAGCTGTTCTGCTGCCTGCTGGTGGCGGGCGCCTGGCTGGGCGCGCTGCTCTGGGCCTGACCCGAGCCCCTTCGGCGGGCGGGTCCGCGCGGGATCGGGCCGGGTCGGGCGGGGACCGCCGCCCCCGTCGCTTCCAGGTGGCGTACGGCGTAGGAGCGCCAGGGCCGCCACCGCTCCGCTCCCGGTGTTCCGTACGGGTCCACGTCGGGGTCGCCGAGCGCCCGCATCCGGATCAGGGCTGCGGTGCGGGGGCCGATCCCGGGCAGCGTCAGCAGCGTCCGTTCCGCCTCGTCCCGGTCGGCCCCGGCGTCCAGTCGCAGCCGGCCGTCGGCGAGTGCGGTGGCCAGGGCCACGAGCGCCGGATCCTCGGCGGAACCGGCGAGTACACCGGGCTCGGGGAACACATGGGTGAGCCCGCCGCACGGCACGTCCAGCGCCTTCCCGTACCGCTCGACCAGCTCCCCGGCGTCCACGCGCCCCACCAGGGTCCGCAGCGCGGCCTCCTCCGGGTCGGCCGCGCCCGGCGAGCGCAGCCCGGGGCGGGCGGCGACCAGCGGGGCGAGCCGGGGGTCGGCGGCCAGCGCCTCGTCCACGGCGTACGGGTCGGCGTCCAGGTCGAACAGGCGGCGCACCCGCTGGACGGCGGTGGTCAGGTCGCGCAGGTCGGTGAGCTGGACCCGGGCCTCCAGCCAGGGGCCGCCGGGCGACGCCTCGTCGACCGCGACGAGCCCGGTCCCGTACGGCAGTCGCAGGGTGCGCCGGTAGGTGCGGCGGCCGGGCGGGCCCGCCACCTCCTCGATCCGGGCGACCGCCTCGGCGGCCAGCAGGTCGAACAGGGCGGCGGTGGCGTACGGGCCCCGATGGGCGAGCCGCAGCGGGATCCCGGCCCGCATCCCCTCGCGGCGTCCGCCGCCGAGCCCCGTACCGGCCTCGGTGCGCAGGGCGCTGGGGGTGCGGGCGTAGATCTGCCGGATGGTGTCGTTGAACTGCCGGACGCTGGCGAACCCGGCGGCGAAGGCGATCTCGGTGACCGGGAGGCCGGTGGTCTGGAGGAGCACCCGGGCGGTGTGGGAGCGCTGGGCCCGGGCGAGCGCGACGGGTCCCGCGCCCAGCTCGGCGTTGAGCTGGCGCTGGACCTGCCGGGCGCTGTAGCCGAGCCGCCCGGCGAGTCCGGGGACGCCCTCGCGGTCCACGACGCCGTCGCCGATCAGCCGCATCGCCCGGCCGACGACGTCCGCGCGGACGTTCCACTCGGCGGAGCCGGGCACGGCGTCCGGGCGGCAGCGGCGGCAGGCCCGGAACCCGCCCGCCTGGGCCGCCGCCGCGGTGGGGTAGAAGCGCACGTTGGCGCGTTTGGGGGTGACGGCGGGGCAGCTCGGCCGGCAGTAGATGCCGGTGGTCACGACGGCGAAGAAGAACGCGCCGTCGAACCGTGCGTCGCGGCTGCTCACCGCCTCGTACCTGGTCCGTTCGTCCATCACACCGTCCAGTGTGCGGCAGCCGGGGCCGCCGCACTCGCGGATTTCGGACGTCGAGGCCGTACGCCCCCGGCTACCGCACCCGGCCGCGCTTGGCCTGCATGGCCGCGCGCCCCTCCGCGCCCTTGCGCTTCCAGTCCCGCAGGATCTCGGCACGCATCCGGGCGTCGGTCTTGGCGGCGATCCGCTGGTTCTCGCGGATCAGCTTGCGGTAGCTCTCCAGCCGCCGCTCCGGCAGGACGCCGTCCTCCAGCGCCCCGAGGACGGCGCACCCCGGCTCCGCCTCGTGGGCGCAGTCGTGGAACCGGCACCGCCCGGCCAGCTCCTCGATCTCGGAGAACACCTCGCCGACCCCGGTCGCGGCGTCGAAGAGGCCGACCCCGCGGAGACCGGGGGTGTCGATGAGGACGCCCCCGTGCGGCAGGAGCAGGAGGTTGCGGGTCGTGGTGGTGTGCCGGCCCTTGCCGTCGACGTCGCGGGCGGCCCGCACCTCCATCACGTCCATGCCGAGCAGGGTGTTGGCCAGGGTGGACTTGCCCGCCCCGGAGATACCGAGCAGCACGCTCGTGCCGCCGGAGACGACGGCCCCGAGGACGTCGAGCCCCTCGCCCGTGGTGGAGCTGACCGGCAGCACCTGGACGCCGGGGGCGATCGCCTCGATGTCCTGGACGAGGTGGGACACGGTGACCGCGTCGGGCACCAGGTCCGCCTTGGTGAGCAGCACGATCGGTTCGGGGCGGTGGCCCGTGTCCTGACCGTCGCCGAGCAGCGCGGCGCCGCTGGAGCTGGACAGGGCGAGCGCGAGGAAGCGCTCGACGCGGCCGAGGTCCAGCTCGACGGCGAGCGAGACACAGATGGCGATGTGGTCGATGTTGGTGGCGAGCACCTGCCCCTCGGAGCGTTCCGAGGAGCTGGAGCGGACGAACGCGGTACGGCGGGGCAGCAGCGTACGGACGAACAGCGGGTCGCCGTCCGCGTCGAGCGCCACCCAGTCGCCGGTGCAGACGATCCGCATCGGGTCACGGGGCACCACGAACGCGGTGTCGGCGCGTACGGGGCCGTCGGCGGTGATCACGTCGCACTGACCGCGATCCACCCGCACGACCCGTCCCGGGACGAGCCCCTGCTCGGCGTACGGGGAGAAGGCCGCCGCCCAGTCCTCGTCCCAGCCGTACGGAGCCAGCGGGTGCGAGGAAGAAGGTGCGGAGAGAAACGAGAAAGACAAGGGAAACCCTTCACAGGGTGGCCCCGGCACGCGCGCTCGGCGCGGAAAAGTGGGAGTAGTGGTTCAGCCGGTGGCCACGGGGATGAGGACGATGTTCTTCCGATTGCGGGCAGTGCCCATCGCAACGACAGTCATCAATGTCCTCACCTCCTGATTCCGCCGGCTTCCGTGCCGCGCTTCCGTGTCGCACGCGTCACTGCGGCGTGCGGACGGTGGTCACATTAGCCCGGCCCCGGGGAGCGGCGTCAACAGCTTTTCCGCGCACCTCCGATGGAGGCGTCCGGGGAACGGCCGGGCCGGGGCGTTCGCCGGAGTTACCCGTAGATCTCCCTCGATCGGGTGATACGCATGCATAGCGCCCGGTCCGGGGCCGTTAGGGTGCCGAGCATGACCACACCCCAGGCCTCCACCGGCACGTTCACACAAGCCCAGTTGGGCACCCAGATCCTGATCGGCTGGAGCGGCCGGCAGCCCGACGCCGACCAGGACACCGCCTTCCTCCTCGCCTACTCGCTCGGCGACGGGCAGGACGGCCCGGAGGTCGGCCGCGAGGCCATGCGCGCCGCGCTGGAGCGCGCGGGCCTCCATGTCGGCGGCTCGATCCAGGACGCGGCCGAGACCCCGGGCATCCAGGCGAAGCTCCTCGTCCAGGCGGGGCGCGCCGTCCTGACGCTGCCTCACCTCACGGCGCAGTACCCCGCCCCCGCGGAGTGGCTGGCCGCCGCCCAGGCGCAGGGTCAGGTGTACGGGATGTTCGCCACCAGCCCGTGGCCGGACGCCCTTCCCGGACAGCCGGTCGGCGAGGACCGGTTGCGGGCCTTCGCCGCCGACGAGGAGGTCGTCCGCACCGCCGCCCACTGCCTGCTCCCGGTCCGCTCCCTGGGCTGAGCACCCGACCGCCGCCCCGCGCACACCCCCGCGCACACGACGAGGCCCACCACCCCCCGTGGAGTGGTGGGCCTCGCCCGTGCGTCCGTGTCACGGAAACGCGGACGGGCGGCCCGGAGTGTGATCTCCGGACCGCCCGCGCTCGGTACGTCAGTTGTTGCCGACGCCGTTGCCCGAGAGGACCGGGATGTCGTCCAGGACGTGCGACAGCGGCTCGTCGCCCTTGGCCTGGGTGGAGTTGTCGGCGCACTGCTGGTTCTGCGGGTTGGACAGGACGTTGATGTCCTGGACCGCGACCGGCACGAGGCCGACGAGCGAACCGACGTTGGCCTTGGCCGGCAGGCCGATGCAGAGCTTGTTCAGCGTGCCCTGCACGAGCTGGTTCTGCGGGCTCCAGTCGCCCTTGGTCTCGGCGTTGCCGAACTCCGACTCGGCGCCGTTGCCGTTGACCGTGGTGGTGCCACCGTCGTTGCCGATCGCCATCGCCGCGGGAGCCGCGGCCGCGGACAGACCGAGCAGGGACACGGCCACTGCAGCGCCGGCCATCATCTTCTTCATCAAGCTTCACCTTTCGGAACGTCCCGTTGTGGAACGTACTGATCAACCGACGCGGACCGTGATCGGTTGCGCAGTACCACTCAAATGGGTTCGATCCGGCGCAAGGTCGACGCCGACGTTCACGTCCCGGCGGCCTCGTCCGACGACCGGGCCGCCGGGACGAAGCCGCCGCGGGGGGCGACCGGCGCGCAGGGCGCTTCCGGTTGCCGGGGGGCTTCCGGCGCCGGGTCGTGTCCGGCCGCCCGCCACTCGGCGACGAGCCGGTCGTAGATCGGCGTGCCGCTCGGTGCGGGCTGCTGCACTCTGTGCTGCGGGGGCTGACTGCCGTACGGATCCATGGAGATGCCCTACCCGGGCGGGGACGGACCGTCAGCGGCGCTACGGCATCCGGCCCAACCGTCCGCCGCGCGTCCGGGCCGGTCTCCGCGCGGGATGTGCCGGGCATGCCGAAGGGCCAGCCCGTCCGGTCCGGCGAAGAACGGTCGCCGTACGGAGGGGCTGGCCCCGGGGTCGTGCCGCGCGGCGTCAGTTGTTGGCGACGCCGTTGCCCGAGAGGATCGGGATGTTGTCCAGGATGTGCGACAGGGCCTCGTCACCCTTGGCCTGGGTGGAGTTCTCGGTGCACTGCTGGTTCTGCGGGGAGGACAGGACGTTGATGTCCTGGACGGCGATCGGCACGACACCGACGAGGGAGCCGAGGTTCGCCTTGGCGGGCAGGCCGATGCAGGGCTTGTTCAGCGAGCCCTGGATGAGCGCGAACTGCGGGCTCCAGTCGCCGTGGGTGGCGGAGTTGCCGTAGGCCTGCGAGGCGCCGTTGCCGTTGATCGACGTGGTGCCGCCGTCGTTGCCGATGGCCATGGCGGAGGGGGCGGCCGCAGCGGAGGCACCGACGACCGAGGCAGCGACGGCTGCCGAGGCCATAATCTTCTTGATCATGAAAAGCCCTTCTGGATGAAACGTGTGCCCGCCTGTCCGGAGCGATCTGATCAACTCGTCGCGGCGGGATCTGGTTATGCCCATTCACTCGAACGGTGCTTTTCCTTCTGCGCGTCCACGAGAACGCGGACAGGCACCGGAGGAAGGGGCCGGCGAAAGAGCCGGCGGAACTGCCGTCCTTCGACGGTCAGCCGCCGAGAGGCACTCCACCGAGCAGCGGGGCGGCGCCCTCGGCCACACCGGTGGCCTCGCCCGCCAGCTTGCCGACCGTGCCGTCCTTCGAGACCGTCTCGGTGGTGTCGCCGACGGTCTCGACCAGCGGGTCCACGACCTGCGGGGCGCTGGCCATGACCTGGTTGAGGCCGCGGTCGAGGCTGAAGTTGGGGGCCATGGCGTCAGTAGCGGCGAAGGCGGGAGCGGCCGCTCCGAGGGCGGCCACGGAACCGGCAACGAGCGCGGCGGTCTTCGCGTACTTCACTTGGGGAATCCCTTCTGCGCGGCATCTGTTTCGGTCACGTTCCCGTGCCGCACACAAGCCTTCTTTACCTGTGACTCCTGCCGCTTTCTCCCTGAATAACGATCAGGTCGCTTTCGGGAAACTGTGGGGCGCGGGCTTTCTCCGGCGTCGGTTGCGAAGCCGGTCGCGGGGCCGGTCCACGAAAAGGGCCCCGGACGGTATTCACCGTCCGGGGCCCACCGGTTACGGGCACGCGGCCCGGCCGGTCAGAGGGTCACTTGTTGATGCAGGTGTTGCCGAAGGCCGGGTTCAGCGCACCGATCACGTTGACGGTGTTGCCGCAGACGTTGACCGGAATGTGGATCGGGGCCTGGAGGATGTTGCCCGACAGCACGCCCGGGGAGTGCGCGGCAATGGCCTCGGCGCCCGAGTCGGCCATGGCCGGCGCGGCGACGCCCATCGCCATGAGCGTTCCGGCGGCGACGGCGGCAATCTTGGTGTACTTCACTTTTCGTCCCTTTCCTCGGCGGAGTCCGGTGCGGTCACGACTTTCGTGCCGCCCGAGCAGGGTCCTGATCGCTCGTGACTCCGGCGCTGTCATTCGTAACGATGAACATCCGTGATCGAAACTCTCCCGGGAGCGGATTTCCGGAGAACCGCCCGAATGCCGCAATGCCCGGGACAGCAGCGGGCCCGAGCCGCTCGGTGGAGGAACGCCGAGGGCCCGGGCCCGGGTATTTCAGCCGTATCAGCCGTTGTTGGCGCCGTTGCCCGAGAGGATCGGGATGTCGTCCAGGATGTGCGACAGAGCCTCGTCACCCTTGGCCTGGGTGGAGTTCTCGGTGCACTGCTGGTTCTGCGGGGAGGACAGGACGTTGACGTCCTGGACCGAGATCGGCACGAGGCCGACGAGCGAACCGGCGTTGGCCTTCAGCGGCAGACCGACGCAGGGCTTGTTCAGCGAGCCCTGGACCAGGCCGAACTGCGGGCTCCAGTCGCCGTGGGTCTCGGCGTTGCCGAAGGACTGCGAAGCGCCGTTGCCGTTGACCGAGGTCGTGCCTCCGTCGTTGCCGATCGCCATGGCCTGCGTCGCGCCGAGACCGAGGATGGAGGCGGCGACAGCGCCCGTAGCCAGAACCTTCTTGATCACGATTAACCCTTCTCGTACCGATTGCCCCGCGGTGGAGCGCCCTGGTCAACTCGCCACCCGGCGTTTGGTTCCGCCCATTCACCCGAATGCCGGACACGGGAACGGCCCCCACTCCTGTTCGCACGGCCACCTGTTCGTTCGTGAAGAAATTGCGCACGCCCCCTCCGGGGCTTTTCGCCCGAACGGGTGGACGAGATCCGATGACGCTGACCTCGCGACCTATCCGGAGAGGGCCTTTTCTTGTGGTCAACACCGGCAGAGGACGGCCCAGTTGGGGACGAATCGTTTTTCTTGCTCTGCGAACCGGGATGCGCGGGATCCATGAGCACCACCCGTTCGGGTGATTACACAACTTCCACGCAACTCCAAGTTTCCCGCACGGTTCCGAGTCGTTATGGCAGTCGTCCAGCGCGCACGTCTTCACCACTTTCACCACGGCTTCCCGCGGGATACGGCTGCGGCATCGGCTCCGCCCGATGGCTGCCCGTTCCTCCGCGCGCGAAGCACCCACGCGATGTCCTCGCGAATGTCCTAAGAAAGGGCAAGTAATGCGACAGGTCTTGAACAGAAGCATGATCGTCATGGCGGCCGCATCGGGCCTCCTGGCGGCGGTGGGCGGCACCGCACACGCCGACGCGTCGGCCGAGGGGGCGGCCGTCGGTTCGCCGGGGGTCGGGTCGGGCAACGCCGTGCAGGTGCCGGTGCACGTCCCGGTCAATGTGTGCGGCAACACCGTCAATGTGATCGCCCTGCTGAACCCGGCCTTCGGCAACAAGTGCGTGAACGCCGACGGCCCGAAGCACCACCACCCGCCGGTGGACAAGCCGCCGGTCGACGAGCCGCCGGTGGATGAGCCGCCCGTGGACGAACCCCCGGTCGACGAGCCGCCCGTCGATGAACCCCCGGTCGACGAGCCTCCGGTGGACGAACCGCCCGTGGACGAGCCTCCGGTGGACGAGCCCCCCGTCGACGAGCCGCCGGTGGACGAGCCCCCGGTGGATGAGCCGCCGGTCGACGAGCCCCCGGTGGACCAGCCGCCCGTCGACGAGCCGCCGACCGACACCCCCGGTACCGACACCCCCGGCTCGGACACTCCTGGCTCGGACGTTCCCGGTTCCGGCACGCCCGGGTCCAACACCCCGGACGCGCACCTCGCCGACACCGGTGCCGCCGACCTGGGTCTGGCCGCCGGCGCGAGCGCCGCGCTGCTGCTCGGTGGTGCGGTGCTGATGCGCCGCACGCGCAACGCGCGGGACTGATAGAGCTCCCGCGGAAGAACGAGGTCCGGCCGGACAGCGGGGACTGTCCGGCCGGACCTTCTGTGTGCGCGGCGGCCGGTTCTCCCGGGGCTCCGGGCGCGGTGATGGAACGATGGCCCGGAACACCGGGAGCGAGCGGGACGACGGGAAGGGCCGGGGACGTGGCAACAGCGTTACGTATCGGGGTGGTCGGCGGCAGTATCGCGGGGTGCGCGGCGGCCGTCGCGGGCTCACGGGCCGGGGCGGACGTCACCGTGTACGAGCGGAGTGACGCCGAGCTCCAGGACCGGGGGTTCGGCATCGTGATCCCGCCGCCGCTGCACGCGGAGCTGGTCGGGTCCGGCTATCTGGACGCGGGGATGCCGACGGCCCCGGTGGGGACGCGGATCTGGCTGACCCGGGAGCCCGGCGGCCGGTCGGCGCGGGAGCTGGCCCGGCAGCCCTCCCCTGTGACCCCGTGCAACTGGGGTGTTCTGTGGCGGTCGTTGCGCGCGAGCGCCGGGGACGTGCGTGATGTGCGCTATCTGCGGGGGCAGCCGGTGGTCTCGGTCGGCCTGGACGGAGCCGGCGGGGCGGTGATCACCACCGCACGGGGCGAGGAACCGTACGACGTGGTCGTGGGCGCCGACGGGCACGCGTCGGCCACCCGGCAGTTGCTCGCCCCGGGACTGCGGCCGGAGCCCGCCCCGTATCTGGTCTGGCGCGGCGCGATTCCGCTCGGCGCGCTGGCCGGGCACCCCCGGGAGCTGGAGCTGCTGCGCACCGCGTGGGTGACCCTGGGCCACCCCGGCGGGCACGGCATCTTCTACCTGATCCCGGGCGGCCCGCAGGACGGCGACGGAAGTGGCGGTGAGGGCAACCGGCTGCTCGCGTACGCCATTTACGGCCGGCCGCCCGAGGGGGCCGAGCCAGGTCCGTATGTGCACGAGCTGGCGCGGGAGCACTTTCCGGCGGCGTGGGCGGACATCGTCGCGCGGGGCGGGCGGCGGGCGGCGGTCTGTCACCCGGTCACCGATGTGCGGGCCCCCCGGGTGGCCCGGCCGCCGCTGCTGCTGGCCGGGGACGCGGCCGGGGTGACCAGGCCGCATACCGCCACCGGCGCGGTCAAGGCCCTGCAGGACGCCCTGTGCCTGGAACGGGTGCTCCGCGAGGGGCGGCAGGATCTCTCCGCCGCGCTGGAGCGGTACGCGGACGAACGCACGGCGGCCGGCGCCCACTTGGTGGAGCTGGGCCGGCGGATGGGGCGCGCCCTGGTCGAGGAGACCCCCGACTGGCCGGCGATGGGGCAGGACGAGGTGGACGCCTGGTTCCGCGGGGTGCTGGCGGGGACGCGGCACTACCTCTACGAGGAGGCCGCGGCCACGGATGCGCGTACGGATGCGAGCGCGGGCACGGGCACGGGGGCGGCCTTCGGCCGGTGATGCGCGGAGGCGCTCCGACCGCCTTCAGTCCGCGATGCGCTCGAAGACCGCCGCGAGGCCCTGGCCGCCGCCGATGCACATCGTCTCCAGGCCGTACCGGGCCTCGCGGCGGTGGAGCTCGCGGGTGAGGGTGGCGAGGATGCGGGCTCCGGTGGCGCCGACCGGGTGGCCCAGCGAGATGCCCGAGCCGTTGACGTTGATCCGCTGTTCGTGGTCGGTGTCGCCGAGGCCCAACTCCCGTGTGCAGGCCAGCACCTGGGCGGCGAACGCCTCGTTCAGCTCGATCAGGTCGAGGTCGGCGAGGGTGAGGCCCGCCCGGTCGAGGGCGGTGCGGGTGGCGGCGACGGGGGCGATGCCCATCGTCGCGGCGGGGACACCGGCGCGGGCGAAGGAGACGAGGCGGACGAGCGGGGTGAGGCCGAGCCGTTCGGCGGTTTCGGCGCTGGTGACCAGACAGGCGGCGGCCGCGTCGTTCTGGCCGCTGGCGTTGCCGGCGGTGACGGTGGCGTCCGGGTCGGATTTCGCCATCACCGGCCGGAGCGCGGCGAGTTGCTCGGCCGTGGTGTCGGGCCGGGGGTGCTCGTCGGCGGTGACGGTCGTCTCGCCCCTGCGGGTGCGTACGGTGACGGGCACGGTCTCCGCGTCGTACCGGCCCTCGGCGGCGGCGCGGGCGGCGCGCCGCTGGGAGCGCAGGGCCAGGGCGTCCTGGTCGGCTCGGCCGATGCCGTACTCCCGGCGCAGGTTCTCCGCCGTCTCGATCATGCCGCCGGGGACCGGGTGGTTGACGCCTCCGGCGGTGACGCGGCCCCGGGCGAGGGCGTCGTGGAGCTGGAGGCCGGGGCCCTTGATGCCCCAGCGGCCGTCGTGGGTGTAGTAGGGGGCGGCGCTCATGACGTCGACCCCGCCCGCGATCACGACGTCGCTGAAGCCGGCCCGGATCTGCATGGCCGCGTCCAGCACCGCCTGGAGTCCGGAGCCGCAGCGGCGGTCGATCTGGGAGCCGGTGACCGTGGTGGGCAGTCCGGCGTCCAGGGCGGCGACCCGGCCGATCGCGGGGGCCTCGCTGGTCGGGTAGGCGTGGCCGAGGATCACCTCGTCGACCCGGGCGGGGTCGATGCCGGTACGGGCGACGATCTCCGCGATGACGTGTGCGGCCAGCGCGGCCGGGGTCTGCTGGGCGAAGGCCCCGCCGAACCGGCCGATGGGGGTACGCAGGGGTTCGCAGATGACGACGTCGAGCGGCACGGCGGGGCCTTCCTCGGGGTGACGACGGGCGGCATGGGCGCAGGGTGGTGGGACGACCTTCGCATTACGTCACTGAGTCGGTCCAATATCGAATGCGTACGGCATTGAGAGCCTGCCTGTCTCAATCGCGGTTTCGCACGGGTGTCGGCAGGGCGTCCTCCGCCACGGCGAGCACCGCGCGCAGGGCGGCGGAGGGGTTGTCGGCGCGCCAGGCGAGGGCGGCCCGCAGGCGGATGGGCGGCCCGGCGAGAGGGCGGTAGACCAGGCCGTTCTGCTGGATGTGCTGGACCGAGGTGACCGTGAGGGTGACGCCGACCCCGGCGGCGACCAGGGCGAGGATCGTGTACGAGTCGGGGGCCTCCTGGACGACGCGCGGGGTGAACCCGGCGCTCTCGCAGGCCTCGGTCATGGCGTCGCGGACGGTGGAGCCGGAGTTGGCCGGGAAGGAGACGAACGGTTCACCGGCGAGCACGGCGAGCGGCACGGTGTCCCGCCGGGCGAGCGGGTGGTCGAAGGGCAGGGCGCAGACCAGCTCCTCCTCGTCGATCACGCGGTGGGCGACGCCGGGACGGGTCACCGGCAGCCGGACGAAGCCGAGGTCGAGCGAGCCGTCCGCGACCCGGGACAGGGCGGTGTTGGCGTACGTCTGGCCGGTCATGACGAGTTCGAGCCCGGGGTGGGCGGCGCGTACGGCCCGGGTGAGCCGGGGCAGCGTCTCGTGGCTGGAGGCCCCGGCGAAGCCGATGGTGACCCGGCCGTACTCGCCGATCCCCGCCGACCGCGCGGCCCGGACGGCGGTGTCGAGATCGTCGAGGACGGTCCGTACGGGTTCGAGGAAGCACTCCCCCGCGCTGGTGAGCCGGACAGAGCGGGTGTTGCGGTGGAAGAGCTGGACGCCGAGCTCCTTCTCCAGTTGGCGGATCTGCTGGC
Organism: Streptomyces sp. NPDC091289; assembly: GCF_044757365.1. NCBI lineage: Bacteria > Bacillati > Actinomycetota > Actinomycetes > Kitasatosporales > Streptomycetaceae > Streptomyces > Streptomyces sp. NPDC091289. Next base: position 392,868 of record NZ_JBIVUT010000002.1, on the reverse strand, counting down.
TCAGCGGCGGCTGGGCCATCTGGAGCCGCTTGGCCGCCCGGCCGAAGTGCAGTTCCTCGGCCACGGCGAGGAACGCCTTGAGGTGGCGTAGTTCCATGCGGACACCCCCGCGTGTCATTGATACTCCCGGCGTCTTGATCCGACCTTAATTCGGTATTGGACAGCCATCAATGGGCGCTGACACCGTGGGGCCGGCGTATGCGGACGATGGCGTGTACGGACGATGAGGAGAACCGTGGACCGGACGGCCGGCAAGGTCATGTCGATGAGGGAGGCTGTCGCCGCCTTCGTCCATGACGGGGACACCGTGAGCCTGGAGGGGTTCACCCATCTCATCCCGACCGCCGCGGGCCACGAGATCATCCGGCAGGGCCGGCGCGGGCTCACCGTCGTACGGATGACGGCGGACATCGTGGTGGACCAGATGCTGGCGGCCGGCTGTGTGACGCGGCTGGTCTCGTCCTTCGTGGGCAACTCCTCCGCCGGTTCGCTCGGTGAGCTGCGGCGGCGGATCGAGCGGGCCGATCCGGAGCCGCTGGCGTTCGAGGAGTACAGCCACTACGGGATGGTGTGCCGGTATCTCGCCGGTGCGCAGCGGCTGCCGTTCCATCCGCTGCGCTCGTACGGCGGCAGCGATCTGCCCTCGGTCAACCCGGGTATCCGCAAGGTGACTTCGCCCTATCCCGGGCCGGACGGGCAGGAACCCGAGCAGATCTATGTGGTGCCGCCGGTCAACCCGGACGTGACGATCGTCCACGCGCAGCGCGCCGACCGCCGGGGCAACACCCAGATCTGGGGGCTGACCGGGGTGCAGGCCGAGGCGGTGTACGCGGCGGACCGGGCGGTCGTGGTGGTGGAGGAGTTGGTCGCGGACGAGGTGGTCCGCTCGGACCCGAACCGCACGCTGATCCCGGCGCACGCGGTGGACGCGGTGGTGGTCTGCCCGCGCGGGGCGCATCCCTCGTTCGCGCAGGGCTACTACGACCGGGACAACGCCTTCTACCGGTCCTGGTCCGCGATCAGCGCGGACCCGGTGCGGCTGCGGGAGTGGCTGGAGGAATGGGTGTACGGAACGGCCGACCACGCGGAGTACGCGGCGAAGCTGGGCGAGGCGTACTGGGCGGGGCTCGCGGTCGGCGAGGCGCTGAGCGAGCCGGTGGACTACGGGCGGCGGCTGTGAGCGGGCAGGACACGGAGGCCACCCGGTCCGTGACCTCCTCCGAGCTGCTGTCCGTCGTCGCCTCGCGTGAACTGGCGGGCCGCCGCACGGTGTTCGCGGGAATCGGGCTGCCGACGCTGGCGGCCGAGCTGGCGCGGCTGACCGTCGCCCCGGGCATCGAGGTGGTGTACGAGTCCGGGGTCTGCGGGGCGCACCCCTCCCAGCTGCCGGAGACCATCGCGGACGCCGTCCTGATCACGGGGGCCGAGGCGGTGGTGTCGATGCCCACGCTGTTCGGCTCGGTGCTCCAGGGCGGCCACATCGACGTGGGTTTCCTGGGGGCCGCGCAGATCGACCGCTGGGGCAACCTCAACACCTCGGTCATCGGGGACTGGGACCGCCCGGCGGTTCGGCTGCCGGGTTCCGGGGGCGCGGTCGAGGTGATGGCGAACGCCCGGGAGGTGTTCGTCGTGATGCGCCGCCACACGCCGCGTTCCTTCGCCGGCGCCCTGGACTTCTGCACCACGCCGGGCCCGGAACGGGCGCTGGCGGACGGGATCCGCCCGCTGGGCATCGGCGTCACCCGGGTCGTGACCGAGCTGGGCGTCCTCGCCCGGGAGGGCGTCGGCGACGAGCTGCGGCTGGTCGCCGTGCATCCCGGCGTCACCGTCGAGCAGGTCCGGGCCGCGACCGGGTGGGACCTGGGGACGGCCGGCCCGGTCGCGACGACGGCCCCGCCGACCGCCGCGGAGCTGCTGCTCCTGCGTGAGGATGTCGACCCCGGCCGTGTCTATCTCCGTTGAAGAACCACATCTGAAGAACCACCTCCGAAGAACCACCTCCGCCTCTGTGGAAAGGGCTCTCACCGCCATGCGTATCAGGATCGTCGGAGCAGGGGCCATGGGCCGCGGCATCGCCCAGTGGGCGGCGAGCGCCGGACACACCGTCGAGCTCGGGGACGTACGGCCCGAGGCGGTGACGGAGGCGCTGGGCTTCGTCGCCTCGATGCTGGACCGGGCGGTCGCCAAGGGCCGGATGTCCGCCGCCGACCGGGACGGGGCCGTGGCCCGGCTGGTGCCGCTCGCCGAGCCGTGGGCGGCGGGACCGGAGGTGGAGCTGGTGATCGAGGCCGTACGGGAGGATCTGGCGACCAAGGCCGAGGTGTTCGGGAAGCTGGAGCGGGCGCTGCCCTCCTCCGCCGTCTTCGCGACCAACACCTCCTCCCTGTCGGTGACCCGGATCGCCGCGACGCTCCAGGACCCCTCGCGCCTGGCCGGGCTGCACTTCTTCAACCCGGTGCCGCTGATGCGGATCGTGGAGGTGGTGCCGGGCGCGGCCACCCGTCCGGAGATCCCGGCCCTGCTGACCGGGCTGGTGGAGGGGTGCGGGCACAAGGCGGTGACCGTCGCCGACACCCCCGGGTTCCTGGTGAACCACGCCGGGCGGGGGCTGGTGACCGAGGCGCTCGCGCTGCTGGAGGAGTCGGTGGCGGACCCGGCGGAGATCGACCGGATCGCCCGGGACGTGCTGGGGCTGCGGATGGGCCCCTTCGAGCTGATGGATCTGACCGGTCTCGATGTGACGGCCGCGGTGATCGACTCGATCTGGCAGGGCTTCCGGTACGAGGACCGGCTGCGCCCGTCGTTCCTCACCCCGAACCGGGTGGTGGCGGGGCTGCACGGCCGCAAGACGGGCCGGGGCTGGTACGCGTACGGCGACGGGGCGTCCGGCCCCGCGCCGGAGAGCGCGGTCACCGGGGACGCGGACCGTCCGGTGTGCCTGGTGCCGGGCGGGCGGCCGGAGACCGCCGCGTACGAGGAGACGCTGACCGGTGCGCTGGAGGCGGCGGGGGTCCGCGTCGAGCGGGGCGCGGGGCCGTCTTCCCGGGCCGTGGTGCTGGTGCCCGTCTGGGGGACGTCGGTGTCGGCGGCGGTCGCGGAGGGAGCGCTGCCCCGGGACCGTACGTTCGGCGTGGAGGTGCTGCCGGCGGCGGGGCGGCGGCGGGTCCTCGCGGTGACGGCGGCCGGTGATCCGGTGGCCGCCCGGGACGCGCGGGCGGTGCTGGCGCGGGCGGCCGAGGGCGGTGAGCCGTACGCGGTGTCGGTGGTGCGGGACACCGCGGGCTCGGTCGCGCAGCGGCTGCTGTCCTCCGTCGTCGCGGTCGGCTGCTCGATCGCTGAGCGCTCGCTGGCCACGCCCGCCGACATCGATCTGGCGGTGACCACGGGGCTCGGCTATCCGGCCGGTCCACTGGCCTGGGGCGAGCGGGTCGGGGCCGTGACGATGCTGGGGCTCCAGCGGTCGCTGCACGCGACGACGGGCGACCCGCGCCACCGGCCGACGCGGTGGATCACGGAGCGGGCCGCCCTGGGCCTCGCGCTGACCGACCCGGGGACCTCGCCCGCCGACTGCCTGGGGTGAGGGCCGCGCCACGCGTTCCCGGGTGACCGATTCGTACAAGACGGCCGGTACGCCGGGTGCCTACGGTCGGGGCATGACTCCACGATTCGACGCGATCAGCATCATCACGGCCGACCTGGCGGCCTCGCTCGCCTTCTACCGCAGGCTCGGCCTCGACATCCCCGACGGGGCGGAGTCCGCGCCCCATGTCGAGGTGCCCCTGCCGGGCGGGCAGCGGCTCCTGTGGGACACGGAGGAGGTCATCGCCTCGTTCGACCCCGGCTGGAAGCGCCCGGCGGGCGGTGAGCGGCTCGGGCTGGCCTTCGTCTGCGACAGCCCGCAGGAGGTGGACTCGCTGTACGCGGAGCTCACCGGATCCGGGTACACCGGGCATCTGAAGCCGTGGGACGCGGTGTGGGGGCAGCGCTACGCGGTCGTGCTGGACCCGGACGGCTGCGGGGTCTCGCTGTTCGCCGCGGCCGACGCCTCGTAGCGCCCGAAGTAGGCGCCGAGCGTCGTCCCGGCGAGGTCGCGCATCTCGCGCGCCAGGTGTGCCTGGTCGACGCAGCCCGCCGCGCAGGCCGCTTCGGCGTACGGGAGGCCGGTGCGGACGAGGGCCAGGGCGCGTTGGAGGCGGAGGACCCGGGCCAGTGTTTTGGGGCCGTAGCCGAAGGCGGCGAGGGAGCGGCGGTGCAGTTGGCGGGCGCCGAGGCCGACCTCGGCGGCCGTCGACGCGACGGATCTGCCGCACCGCAGCCGGTCGGCGACGGCCACCGTGAGCGGGTCCGGCGGGCCGGTGTCGGCGGCCCGGCCCAGGGCGAAGTCCTCCAGGGCGGCGGCGGGGTCGGCAGCCCGGTCGATGCGCCCGGTGAGCTGCCGGACGGCGGTACGGGACCAGAGGTCGGCGAGTTCGACCCGGTGGTCGCGGAGTTCGTACGCCGGTACGCCGAGGAGTACGGGGGCGGTGCCGGGCGCGAGGCGGATCGCGGCGCAGGAGCCGCGGTTGTCGGGGCCGACCTGGAAGGCGTGGGTGTCGGGTCCGGCGACGACCAGGCGTCCGGCGGTCCAGATCAGGTCCATACAGCCGTCGGGCAGGACGGACCGGGCGGGCTGTCGCAAACCGGGCGGGACGTCCAGGGTCCAGACGACGGCCCCGTCCAGGCGGGAGGGCCGTTCCTGGTAGCGCGGCCGTTCCCGGTGGCGCCGGTGTCGCTGGTCGGGCTGGTGTTCCCGGGGCATGCCTCCACGCTAGCGCGAGGTCAGGGGGCGGGGGGTTCCTTGGTCCCCCTGCTCTCCTTCGCGCTCTCCTTCGCGCTCTCCTTCGCGTCCTTGGGGTCCTTCTCCCAGGTCGCGTGCAGCCGGGACTTCACGTCGTCGGGCGGCAGGAAGCGGGACCAGCGCTCGGGGAACTCGGAGGGCATGTACGCGGGGCCGTCGTCCTCGTCCTCGTCGTCGTCCGTGCTCTCGTAGCCGGCCGAGCGGGTGCGGGCGACGAACTCGGCGGCCTGCGCGGCCCGGACGCGTTCGGTGGCCTCGCGGGCGGCGGCCGTGGCGAGCGAGGGCCACACCCGGTCGATGGCCGCGTTGACCGCGGCGCCGACCAGGACCGCGAAGGCGGAGATGCCGATCCACAGGAGGACGGCGATCGGTGCCGCCAAGGAGCCGTAGATGGTCGGGCCCTCGACCGTGTTGGTCAGGTAGATCCGCAGCAGGAAGCTGCCGAGGACCCACATGCCGAGCGCCACCAGCGCTCCGGGCACATCCTCGATCCAGGGTGAACGCACCGGCACGGACACGTGGTAGAGCGTCGTGAGGAACGCGACGGTCAGCAGCATCACGAGTGGCCAGTACAGGACGGCTATGACCTCGGTGCCCCAGGGCACGAACTCGACCACCCGGTCCGGGCCGACGACCAGCAGCGGCAGCACCACCGCGCCGAGCAGCAGGGCGACGACGTACAGCAGGAAGGCCAGCAGCCGGGTCTTGACGATGCCGCGGTGGCCGTCGAGGCCGTACATCACGGTGATGGTGTCGATGAAGACGTTCACCGCGCGGGAGCCGGACCACAGGGCGATGGCGAAGCCGATGGAGATGACGTCGGGGCGGGCCCCGGTCGTGACGTCGGCGAGCAGCGGTTTGGCGAAGTCGTTGACCCCGCGCTCGGACAGCACCGTCTGGGCGGCGGAGAGGATGTTGCGCTCGATGGAGGCGACCGTGGTGGTGGTCGTCCACTCGTCGACGTAACCGAGCAGTCCGATCATGCCGAGCAGCAGCGGGGGCAGCGAGAGCAGGGTGAAGAACGCCGCCTCGGCCGCGAGCCCCAGAATGCGGTACTCGATGCACGAGTTGACGGTGTCCTTCAGCAAGTGCCACACCATCCGCCGTTTGGAGACGTTGCGGTAGAGCACTCGCGCCCGGTGGAGCCGGCCCGGTGACCGCTCGGGTGTTTCCTTTGCTGCCTGCACCTCCTTACCGTATCGGCATGGCAGCCACCACCCACACCGTGACCAATCAGGTTCCGCCGCTGGTCGGCTATGACGTCTTCGCCTCCGACCTGGCGCTGTCCGAGGCCGTCGAGCGGCACATCGAGCCCGGAGTCCTGCCCGGGGCGCTGGAGGAACTCGGGGAGCTCGGCCGGTCCGCCGGCTCCGCCCAGGCCCAGGAATGGGGTGTGCAGGCGAACGCGTATCCGCCCGTCCTGCGCACCCATGACCGTTATGGGCATCGCATCGACGAGGTGGAGTTCCACCCGGCCTGGCACCGGCTGCTGGGGCACGCGGTCGAGGCCGGGCTGACGGACGCCTGGGGGCGTCCGGCCGGTCATGTCCGGCGCGCGGCGGGGTTCCTGGTCTGGACGCAGGCCGAGGCGGGGCACGGCTGCCCGCTGTCGATGACGCATGCCGCGGTGCCCGCGCTGCGGACCGATCCGGCGCTGGCGGCCGAGTGGGAGCCGCTGCTGACCTCGCACGCGTACGAGGAGGGGTTGCGGCCCGCCGGGCAGAAGAGCGGGGTGCTCCTCGGGATGGGCATGACCGAGAAGCAGGGCGGCACCGACGTGCGGTCCAACACGACGCGGGCGGAACCGCTGTCCGGCGAGGGCGAGTATCTGCTCACCGGGCACAAGTGGTTCTGCTCGGCGCCGATGTCGGACGGCTTCCTGGTGCTGGCGCAGGCGCCGGGCGGACTGAGCTGCTTCCTGGTGCCTCGGGTGCTCCCGGACGGTACGCGCAACGTCTTCGCGATCCAGCGGCTCAAGGACAAGCTCGGCAACCGGTCCAACGCCTCCGGCGAGGTGGAGTTCGACGGGACCTGGGCCCGCCGGGTCGGTGCGGAGGGGCGCGGGGTGCGCACCATCATCGAGATGGTGGCGGCCACCCGGCTGGACTGCGTGGTGGGTTCGGCGGCGCTGATGCGGCAGGCGGTGGCGCAGGCGATCCATCACAGCGCCTACCGCACCGCGTTCGGCGGGCTGCTGATCGACAAGCCGCTGATGCGCAACGTGCTGGCGGATCTGGCGCTGGAGTCGGAGGCGGCGACGGTGCTGGCGATGCGGCTGGCCTCCGCGTACGACACGGACACCGAGGAGGACCGGGCCTTCCTGCGGCTCGCGGTGCCCGCGGCGAAGTACTGGGTCACCAAGCGGTGTACGGCGGTCGTCGGTGAGGCGCTGGAGTGCCTGGGCGGCAACGGGTACGTGGAGGAGTCCGGGATGCCCCGGCTGTTGCGCGAGGCGCCGCTCAACTCGATCTGGGAGGGCTCGGGCAATGTGCAGGCGCTGGACGTGCTGCGGGCGCTGCAGCGGGAGCCGCGGGCGCTGGACGCGTTCCTGCGCGAGGTGGGCAAGGCGCGCGGGGCCGATCACCGGCTGGACGCGGCCATCAAGGATCTGCTGACGGAGCTGGCCGATCTGGAGGGCATCGAGGCGCGGGCCCGGCGGCTGGTGGAGCGGATCGCGCTGGTGCTCCAGGGTTCGCTGCTGGTGCGCTGGGCTCCGCCGGAGGTGTCCGACGCGTTCTGCGCCTCGCGGCTCGGCCGGGACTGGGGCACCGGGTTCGGGACGCTGCCGCACACGCTGGATCTGGCCTCGGTGGTGGCGCGGGCCCGGCCGGCCTCCTGAGGGAGAAGCGACGGAGGGTGGTGCTGCGCCGACACGGCACCACCCTCCATGCTTGTGCGACACCGGGCGACCGGGACAGGCCCGGCGCACAGTGTTCCTGTCAGTCTTGTACGGACCCGCAGGACTTCGCCAGAGTTGCAAAGGGTTGCAACCATTGTGTGGACTGCTCGGCGGCCCGGTCCGGTGAACGGCAGGATGGGCCGGACCGGGGAGCGGGAAGCGTTCGGGGGGAACGGGGACCATGACGGACACAGGTTCTGCGGGGGTGGTGCGGGTGACGGGTCAGGGGGCGGGCCGCCAGGCGACCCGGCTGCTCCACCGGGCGCGGGAGGCCCGGCTGACGGGCGAACGGTCCGCCGTCGCGCCCCGGGCCGAGATCGACGCCTCCTGGGACCGTGTCGTGCGCAGCGGTATCGATCCCGACCAGTCGCCGGAGAGCGAGCTGCTCGAGGCGGACGAGATCGAGCACCGCCGTCACAGCACGGCGCTCGGCGAACTGATGCCGTTGCTGCGGGCGGGCCTGGCCTCGATCGCGGACGCCGCGCAGCAGATCATGGTGGTGACCGACGCCGAGGGCCGGGTGCTGTGGCGGCAGGGCAACACGGGGGTGCTGCGCCGGGCCCACGACATCTGCCTGGAGGAGGGTGCCGCCTGGGCCGAGGCGGCGACCGGGACGAACGCGATCGGGACGGCGCTGGCCGCCCGGGTCCCCATCCAGGTCCACTCGGCCGAGCACTTCATCCGGGCGCTGCACGGCTGGACCTGTGCGGCGGCCCCGGTGCGGGATCCCCGCGACGGCCGGCTGATCGGGATCGTGGACATCAGCGGTCCGGCGTCCACCTTCCATCCGGCGACGCTGGCCCTGGTCGACTCGGTGGCCCGGCTCGCCGAGGGGGAGATCCGCATCCGCCACCTCGCGGAGATCGAGCGGCTGCGCGCGGTGGCCGCGCCAATCCTGTGCCGGATCGGCGGGCGGGCGCTGGCGGTGGATGTGCACGGGCGGCTGGCGGCGGTGACCGGGATGGCCCCGGTGGACCGGCTGCCGCTGCCGAAGTCGCTGCGGCCGGGTGCGGTGTGGCTGCCCTCGCTCGGGATGTGCCAGGTCGAGCCGCTGCCGGGCGGCTGGCTGGTGCAGGTGGACGACGGCGGGGAGCGGGGGGCGCCGCGCCGGGTGGTGCTGGATCTGAGCCGGTCCCGGGCGCTCGCCGTGCATCTGACCGGGCCGCTGGGGAGCCGCACGCAGCGGCTCTCGCCGCGTCACGCGGAGCTGCTGTACGCGCTGGCGGTGCACCGGCAGGGGCGGACGGCCTCGGAGCTGGCGCGGGACATCTTCGGGGACGCGACCCGGACGGTGACGGTCCGGGCCGAGGTCTCCCGGCTGCGGCGTCATCTGGCGGAGGTCCTGGCCCACCGCCCGTACCGCTTCGGGGACGGGGTGGAGGTGGAGGTGATCCACCCGGAGCACGGTGCGGATCTGCTGCCGCACTCCCTGGCGCCGGTGGTGGCGGAGGCCCGCAGGACGGCTCGGGCCACCTGAGCGGGGGCGGCCGGGCCCCGGCGGGCGGTCCGGGCGGGGGTCGCTGTGCACGGGCGGGCGGGGGCATGGTTTTCTGGCCGTCATGAGCGACATCCCGCAGCCCGCAGCGCCGACCACCGAGGTGACCGTCTGGTCGCTGGAGCAGACCTCGCCCGCCGATCTGCGTCCGGCGGTCGCGCCGGAGGGCGATGTGCGCATCGTCCGGTCCGAGATTCCGCTGCCGGAGTTCAGCCGCTTCCTCTACTCCGCCGTGGGCGGGGACATCCGCTGGACCGACCGGCTGAGCCTGACGTACGCCCAGTGGCAGGAGGCCCTGGAGCGGCCCGGGGCGGAGACCTGGGTGGCGTACGAGAACGGGACGCCGGCCGGGTATGTGGAGCTGGACGCGCAGGACGACGGCGTGGTCGAGATCATGTACTTCGGGCTGATCCCGGCGTTCCGGGGCCGGCGGATCGGCGGTCACCTCCTCAGTTACGGGGTGGCGCGCGCCTGGGACCTGGCGGAGCGCTGGCCCGAGCGTCCGGCGACGAAGCGGGTGTGGCTGCACACCTGCTCGAAGGACGGCCCGCACGCGATGGACAACTACCTCCGGCGCGGCTTCCGGCTCTTCGACACGAAGACCGAGGTGGAGCCGGAGGTGGCGACGCCCGGTCCGTGGCCCGGGGCGTACGCCTCCTGACCGTCCGGTCGTCCTGATCGCCGGGAGTCCGGGGGCGGTGGAGCCACCGCCCCCCTTTTCCGGGCCTCGCGCGGGCGATTTGTCGCCAATGCCGTCGGCGCACACCGTGACGAGCACCACATCGTCCCATCATTCGAGACTCAGCCGTCCACATAGCGGATAGTGGTGGACTGCTCAGAGATACGCGTGACACGCTTCCGTCATGTCTGGAACTGGAATTGCCTTGGTGAGTCGACGCCACGTCGACCTCGGCCGCATGTCCAGCGCCATCTGTCCGGCGCGCTGAGAGACCCAGCACCCGCCGCACCCTCTTACCTCTGAACCGCCCTGCGCACCGCCGCGCCTCAGCGCGAGTGTGCCGCTCAGAGCCGCCCTCCCGCAGTCCCGAAGGACGTATTGCCATGGCCGCTACCCCGGAACAGCCTGCGACCGCCACGCCCCGCCGCAAGGCCGGACGGCACCGTGGTGAAGGTCAGTGGGCCGTGGGCCACCACACGCCCCTCAATGGGAACGAGCAGTTCAAGAAGGACGACGACGGTCTCAACGTACGGACACGTATTGAGACGATCTACTCCAAGCGCGGCTTCGACTCCATCGACCCGAACGACCTGCGCGGACGCATGCGCTGGTGGGGGCTGTACACCCAGCGCAAGCCCGGCATCGACGGCGGCAAGACGGCCGTGCTGGAGCCGGAGGAGCTGGACGACAAGTACTTCATGCTGCGCGTCCGCATCGACGGCGGCCGGCTGACCACGCAGCAACTGCGGGTGATCGGTGAGATCTCCCAGGAGTTCGCGCGCGGGACCGCCGACCTCACCGACCGGCAGAACGTGCAGTACCACTGGATCCGCATCGAGGACGTGCCGGAGATCTGGCGACGGCTCGAAGAGGTGGGCCTGTCCACCACCGAAGCCTGCGGCGACACGCCCCGCGTGATCCTCGGCTCCCCCGTCGCGGGCATCGCCGAGAACGAGATCATCGACGGCACGCCCGCGATCGACGAGATCCAGCGCCGGTTCATCGGCAACCCCGACTTCTCCAACCTGCCCCGCAAGTTCAAGTCGGCCGTCTCCGGCTCCCCGCAGCTGGACGTGGCGCACGAGATCAACGACATCGCCTTCGTCGGCGTGAACCACCCGGAGCACGGCCCCGGCTTCGACCTCTGGGTCGGCGGCGGCCTCTCCACCAACCCCAAGCTCGGGGTCCGGCTCGGCGCCTGGGTGCCGCTGGACGAGGTGGCCGACGTGTACGGCGGGGTCATCGGGATCTTCCGTGACTACGGCTACCGCCGGCTGCGCACCCGCGCCCGGCTGAAGTTCCTGGTCGCGGACTGGGGCCCGGAGAAGTTCCGCCAGGTCCTGGAGGACGACTACCTCCAGCGCAAGCTGATCGACGGCCCCGCGCCCGAGCAGCCCACCCAGACCTGGCGCGACCACCTCGGGGTGCACCGCCAGAAGGACGGCCGCTTCTACGTCGGCTTCGCCGCGCGGGTGGGCCGGGTCGACGGCGCCACGCTCACCAAGATCGCCGAGGTGGCCGAGGCGCACGGCTCGGGCCGGGTGCGGACCACCGCCGAGCAGAAGATGATCGTGCTGGACGTGGCCGAGGAGCAGGTGGAGTCCCTGGTCGCCGGTCTGGAGGCGCTCGACCTCAAGGTCACCCCGTCCCCGTTCCGACGCGGCACGATGGCCTGCACCGGCATCGAGTTCTGCAAGCTGGCGATCGTCGAGACGAAGGCGCGCGGCGCCTCCCTCATCGACGAACTGGAGCGCCGCATCCCGGAGTTCGACCACCCGATCACCATCAACATCAACGGCTGCCCGAACGCCTGCGCCCGGATCCAGGTCGCCGACATCGGCCTCAAGGGCCAGCTGATGCTGGACGGCGAGGGCAACCAGGTCGAGGGCTACCAGGTGCACCTCGGCGGTGCGCTCGGCCTGGAGGCCGGGTTCGGCCGCAAGGTCCGTGGCCTGAAGGTCACGTCGGCCGAACTGCCGGACTACGTCGAGCGGGTGCTCGGCCGCTTCCAGGAGGAGCGCGAGGACGGCGAGCGCTTCGCGACCTGGGCCGCGCGCGCCAGTGCGGAGTCGCTGTCATGAGCGAGCGAGCCGCCCCGTTCTACTGCCCGTACTGCGGCGACGAGGACCTGCGCCCCAACGAGACCGGTCACGGCGCCTGGGAATGCGCTTCCTGCAACCGTGCGTTCCAGCTGAAGTTCCTGGGTCTGCTGACCCGGGGCGTTCAGCGCAACGACGGTGAAGGGGACGGGATATGACGGACACTCTGCTGAGTGGCGAGCTCACCGACCGGGAGCTCCAGGAGCTGGCCGAGCGGGCCGGACGGGAGCTGGAGGACGCCTCCGCCACCGAGATCCTGAAGTGGGCGACCGACACGTTCGGGCCGCGCTTCTGCGTCACCTCCTCGATGGAGGACGCCGTGGTCGCGCACCTGGCGTCGCGGGTGCTGCCGGGCGTGGACGTGGTGTTCCTGGACACCGGCTACCACTTCCCGGAGACCATCGGGACGCGGGACGCGGTGGACGCCGTGATGGACGTCAACGTCATCACGATCACCCCCCGGCAGACCGTGGCCGAGCAGGACGCGGAGCACGGCGAGAAGCTGCACGACCGCGACCCGGACCTGTGCTGCGCGCTGCGCAAGGTCAAGCCGTTGGAGGACGGCCTCACCGCGTACGCCGCGTGGGCGACGGGTCTGCGCCGCGACGAGTCCCCGACCCGGGCGAACACCCCGGTCGTGGGCTGGGACGCCAAGCGCCGCAAGGTGAAGGTCTCCCCCATCGCCCGCTGGACCCAGGACGACGTGGACGCCTACGTCGCCGAGCACGGGGTGCTCACCAACCCGCTGCTGATGGACGGTTACGCCTCCGTCGGCTGCGCGCCCTGCACCCGCCGGGTGCTGGAGGGCGAGGACGCACGGGCCGGCCGCTGGGCCGGACGGGGCAAGACCGAATGCGGGCTGCACGGCTGATGACGACTGATCAGGAGACTTCGATGAGCGTGACGGAGACGGGAGCCACGATCTGGCTGACCGGTCTGCCGAGCGCGGGCAAGACCACCATCGCGTACGAGCTGGCGGGCCGGCTGCGGACCGAGGGCCACAAGGTGGAGGTGCTCGACGGCGACGAGATCCGCGAGTTCCTCTCCGCGGGCCTCGGCTTCTCCCGCGAGGACCGGCACACCAACGTGGCCCGGATCGGCTTCGTCGCCGAACTGCTCGCCGCCAACGGCGTGAAGGTGCTGGTCCCCGTCATCGCCCCGTTCGCCGACAGCCGCGAGGCCGTCCGCAAGCGGCACGCCACCGAGTCCACCAGCTATCTGGAGGTGCACGTCGCGACGCCCGTCGAGGTGTGCTCCGTACGCGATGTGAAGGGGCTGTACGCCAAGCAGGCGGCCGGCGAGCTCACCGGTCTCACCGGGGTCGACGACCCCTACGAGGCCCCCGAATCGCCCGACCTGCGGATCGAGTCGCACCAGCAGACCGTGCAGGAGTCCGCAGCGGCGCTCCACGCGCTGCTCACCGAGAGGGGCCTGGCGTGAGCACCGTCGCCACCGTGCCGGAAGGCACCGTCAACCCGTACGCGCTCAGCCACCTGGACTCCCTGGAGTCGGAGGCGGTCCACATCTTCCGTGAGGTGGCGGGTGAGTTCGAGCGGCCGGTGATCCTGTTCTCCGGCGGCAAGGACTCCATCGTGATGCTGCACCTGGCGCTGAAGGCGTTCGCGCCCGCGCCGGTGCCGTTCACGCTGCTGCACGTGGACACCGGGCACAACTTCCCCGAGGTCCTGGACTACCGCGACCGTACGGTGAAGAAGCACGGGCTGCGGCTGCACGTCGCCTCCGTGCAGGAGTACATCGACGCCGGGAAGCTCCGCGAGCGCCCCGACGGCACCCGCAACCCCCTCCAGACCGTCCCGCTCACCGAGGCGATCCAGCAGCACCGCTTCGACGCGGTGTTCGGCGGCGGGCGGCGCGACGAGGAGAAGGCACGCGCCAAGGAGCGGGTCTTCTCGCTGCGCGACGAGTTCTCGCAGTGGGACCCGCGCCGGCAGCGCCCCGAGCTGTGGCAGCTCTACAACGGCCGGCACGCCCCCGGCGAGCACGTCCGCGTCTTCCCGATCTCCAACTGGACCGAGCTGGACGTCTGGCAGTACATCGAGCGCGAGGGCATCGAGCTCCCGGAGATCTACTTCGCCCATGAGCGCGAGGTCTTCAACCGCAACGGCATGTGGCTGACGGCCGGTCACTGGGGCGGGCCCAAGGACCACGAGTCCACCGAGACCCGTCTGGTGCGCTACCGCACGGTCGGCGACATGTCCTGCACCGGGGCCGTCGACTCCGACGCCACCACGCTGGACGCCGTGATCACCGAGATCGCCGCCTCCCGGCTCACCGAGCGGGGCGCGACCCGCGCCGACGACAAGATGTCCGAGGCCGCGATGGAAGACCGCAAGCGCGAGGGGTACTTCTAACCATGACCACCCAACTTCAGTCGGCCGAGCAGCTTTCGGCCACGACCCTGCTGCGGTTCGCCACCGCCGGGTCGGTCGACGACGGCAAGTCCACCCTCGTGGGACGTCTGCTGCACGACTCCAAGTCGATCCTCACCGACCAGCTGGAGGCCGTCGAGCAGGCCTCGCTGAACCGGGGCCAGGAGGCGCCGGACCTGGCGCTGCTGACCGACGGGCTGCGGGCCGAGCGCGAGCAGGGCATCACCATCGATGTCGCCTACCGCTACTTCGCCACCACGCGGCGCCGGTTCATCCTCGCCGACACCCCGGGCCATGTGCAGTACACCCGCAACATGGTGACCGGCGCCTCCACGGCCGAGCTGGCCGTGGTCCTGGTCGACGCCCGCAACGGGGTCGTCGAGCAGACCCGCCGGCACGCCGCCGTCGCCGCGCTGCTGCGGGTCCCGCATGTGGTGCTGGCGGTCAACAAGATGGACCTGGTCGACTACGCGGAGCCCGTGTTCGCCGCGATAGCCGAGGAGTTCACCGCGTACGCCGCCTCGCTCGGCGTCCCGGAGATCACCGCGATCCCGATCTCGGCGCTGGCCGGGGACAATGTCGTGGAGCCGTCCGCGCACATGGACTGGTACGGCGGGCCGACCGTGCTCGAACACCTGGAGACGGTGCCGGTCAGCCATGACCTCACCGCCTGCCACGCGCGTTTCCCCGTGCAGTACGTGATCCGCCCGCAGAGCGCCGAGCACCCCGACTACCGGGGTTACGCCGGTCAGATCGCGGCCGGGGTGTTCCGGGTCGGCGAGTCCGTCTCCGTACTCCCCTCGGGGCGCACCACCACGATCACGGGCATCGACGCGCTCGGGGAGAGCGTCGACATCGCCTGGGCGCCGCAGTCGGTGACCATCCGGCTCGCCGACGACATCGACATCTCACGCGGCGACCTGATCGCCCCGGTCGACGACGCCCCGCCGGTGACGCAGGACGTCGAGGCGACCGTCTGCCACGTCGCCGACCAGCCCCTCTCGGTGGGCCAGCGGGTGCTGCTCAAGCACACCACCCGTACGGTCAAGGCGATCGTCAAGGACATCCCCTCGCGGCTCACCCTGGACGACCTCTCCCAGCACCCGGCCCCCGGGCAGCTGGTCGCCAACGATATCGGCCGGGTCGTCGTGCGCACCGCCGAGCCGCTCGCGCTCGACGCGTACGCCGACTCCCGGCGCACCGGCTCGTTCCTGCTGATCGACCCGGCGGACGGTACGACGCTGAGCGCCGGCATGGCGGGCGCCTCGTTCGCCGCGGTCGCCGAAGCCGTCGCCCCGGCCGCCGACGACGACGCCGAGTGGGACTTCTGACCGTGACCGACTTCTTCTCCACCTTCGCGAAGGAGGGCGGCCGGGTGGGCAGCGGCGCCCTCGGCAGCGGCCAGGGCGGGGTCGGGCGATGTGCGTGATGACGTACGCGCACCGCTCGCGCGCCCTGAACCCCCCGCACCCGTACCGCCGAAGACCTGCCGACCTCCCGGCCGCGCCCCCCTGACCACCAGCGGGACGCGAGTACCGGGCCAACGAGAGGAAAGCCTCCCGTGCCTGCCCCCCGTTCCACTGTTCGCCGTTCCATCGCCGCGGTAGCGGCCCTGCCGCTGCTCGCCCTGGCCGCCACCGCCTGCGGTTACGGCTCCGACGCCAAGGACGACGACGCCAAGGCGAACGTCTCCGCCGGAGGCAAGAAGCTCTCCGCGGACACCGTGAAGATCGGGTACTTCCCGAACCTCACGCACGCCACCGCCCTGGTCGGTATCCAGGAAGGCACCATCCAGAAGGAACTGGGCGGCACCAAGGTCGAGTCCACGACCTTCAACGCGGGCCCCTCCGAGATCGAGGCGCTGAACGCCGGGTCCATCGACATCGGCTTCATCGGCCCCTCCCCCTCGATCAACGCCTACACCAAGTCCCAGGGCAAGGGGCTGCGGATCATCTCCGGTTCGGCCTCCGGCGGCGTGAAGCTGGTCGTCAACCCGGACAAGATCAAGACCCTGGACGACCTCAAGGGCAAGAAGATCGCCACCCCGCAGCTCGGCAACACCCAGGACGTCGCCTTCCTCAACTGGATCTCCGAGAAGGGCTGGAAGGTCGACGCCCAGAGCGGCAAGGGCGACGTCTCCGTGGTCCGCTCGGACAACAAGGTGACGCCCGACGCCTACAAGTCCGGTGACCTGGACGGTGCTTGGGTGCCCGAGCCGACCGCCTCCAAGCTGGTCTCCGAGGGCGCGAAGGTGCTGCTCGACGAGACGGACCTGTGGCCGGACAAGAAGTTCGTGATCACGAACATCATCGTGTCGCAGAAGTTCCTCGAGGAGCACCCGGACGTGGTCGAGGCGGTGCTGAAGGGTTCGGTGTCCACCAACAAGTGGATCAACGCCAACCCGGAGGAGGCCAAGACGTCCGCCAACAAGGCGCTGGAGGCCCTGAGCGGCAAGCCGCTGCCCAAGGAGATCCTCGACCCGGCGTGGGAGTCCATCGAGATCACCGACGACCCGCTGGCCGAGACGCTCAAGACGCAGGCCGGTTACTCGGTGAAGTCCGGTCTGCTCAAGGACCCGAACCTCCAGGGCATCTACGACCTGGGCCCGCTGAACAAGATCCTCAAGGCCGAGGGTCAGCCCGAGGTCTCCGACGCCGGTATCGGCGTCAAGTAGCCCGCCCATCCCTACCAGGATCCAGGATTCCCAGGAGGTGACGACCATGGCGACCACCACCCTCACCAAGGCCGAGGACCGTACGACGGTCGAGCACGCCGCCCGTCTCGCGCACGTCTCCAAGTCCTTCGCCGGACCCACGGGTCAGCAGCTCGTCCTGGACGACATCACGCTCGATGTCGCTCCGGGCGAGTTCGTCACCCTCCTGGGAGCCTCCGGGTGCGGAAAGTCGACGCTGCTCAATCTGGTGGCCGGACTCGACCGCCCGTCCAAGGGGTCCATCGAGACCCCGGGCGGGCGGCCGGCCCTGATGTTCCAGGAGCACGCCCTCTTCCCGTGGCTGACCGCGGGCAAGAACATCGAACTGGCCCTGCGGCTGCGCGGGGTGCCGAAGTCGGAGCGCCGCACCGAGGCGGAGCGGCTGCTCGAACTCGTCCGGCTCGGCGGGGCGTACGGCAAGCGGGTGCACGAGCTGTCCGGCGGTATGCGACAGCGCGTGGCGATGGCCCGCGCACTCGCCCAGGACAGCCAACTGCTGCTGATGGACGAGCCGTTCGCGGCGCTCGACGCCATCACCCGCGATGTGCTGCACGACGAACTGACCCGGATCTGGCGGGAGACGAACGCCTCGGTCCTCTTCGTCACACACAACGTGCGCGAGGCCGTACGGCTCGCACAGCGCGTCATCCTGCTCTCGTCCCGGCCGGGCCGGATCGCCCGGGAGTGGACGGTCGACATCGAGCAGCCGCGCCGTATCGAGGACACCGCCGTGGCGGAGCTGTCCGTCGAGATCACCGAAGAACTGCGTGGGGAGATCCGCCGACATGGCCAGCACTGACATCACGTCCGACCGGAAGCGGCCGGGCGGGGCGGCGGCCGGACCGGTCGACGACGCGAAGCCCGACGATCTGGCGGGCCTGGAGGCCGGGCTCGACGCCCTGGACGCGGTGCAGATCCGCCGCACCCCGGTGCGCGAGGTCCTGCTGCGCAAGGTGTTGCCGCCGGCCGTGGCGGTGGCCCTGGTCCTGGTGGTCTGGGAGCTCCTGGTCCGCGCCCAGGTCACCGAGGTCTACAAGCTGCCGCCGCCGTCCGCGGTGTGGGACAGCGCGCGGGAGATGTGGCTCAAGGGCACGCTGCTGGAGGTCGTCTGGACCAGCGTCTCGCGCGGTCTGCTCGGCTTTCTGCTCGCGGTCGCCATCGGTACGCCGCTGGGG
Organism: Streptomyces sp. NPDC091289; assembly: GCF_044757365.1. Classification (NCBI taxonomy): domain Bacteria; kingdom Bacillati; phylum Actinomycetota; class Actinomycetes; order Kitasatosporales; family Streptomycetaceae; genus Streptomyces; species Streptomyces sp. NPDC091289. The sequence goes on along the minus strand of NZ_JBIVUT010000002.1, from coordinate 374,581 downwards.
CTGCTGGTGGCCCGGGTGAAGCTGGTCCGGGCCGCGATCGGCCCGATCCTGTCCGGGCTCCAGTCGCTGCCCTCGGTGGCGTGGGTGGCCCCGGCGGTGATCTGGCTCGGTCTGAACGACCGGATGATGTTCGCGGTGATCCTGCTGGGTGCGGTGCCCTCGATCGCCAACGGGCTGGTCTCCGGCGTCGACCAGGTGCCGCCGCTGTTCCTCCGGGCGGGCCGCACGCTGGGCGCGACCGGGATCCGCGGGACGTGGCACATCGTGCTGCCGGCCGCGCTGCCCGGCTATCTGGCGGGCCTCAAGCAGGGCTGGGCGTTCTCCTGGCGTTCACTGATGGCCGCCGAGATCATCGCCTCCTCACCCGAACTGGGCCTGGGGCTCGGGCAGTTGCTGGAGAACGGCCGCAGCAACTTCGACATGCCCGGGGTCTTCCTCTCGATCCTGCTCATCCTGTTCGTCGGCATCGCGATCGACCTGCTGATCTTCAGTCCGCTGGAGCGGTGGGTGCTGCGCAGCCGCGGGCTCCTCGTCAAGAACTGAGTCACGTCATGTCCCGTCCCGTTCTCCTCGTCATCGCCCACGGCAGCCGCGACCCGCGGCACGCCGCGACCGTGCACGCGCTCACCGAGCGGGTACGGGCCGAGCGGCCGGGGCTGCGCGTGGAGACCGCGTTCCTGGAGTTCAACGCGCCGTCCGTGCCCCGGGTGCTGGAGCGCCTGGCCGCACAGGGCGCGGACGAGGTCGTCGCCCTCCCGCTGCTGCTCACCCGGGCGTTCCACGCCAAGGCCGATATCCCCTCGGTCCTGCGCGAGGCCCGCGCACGGCTGCCGCGGCTGCACATCCGGCAGGCCGATGTCCTCGGCCCGTCCCCGCTGCTCAACGCCACGCTGGGGCGGCGGCTGCGGGAGGCCGGGATCCGTCCCGGCGACCTCCCCCGGACCGGGCTCGTCCTGGCCTCGGCGGGATCCACAGACCCGGAGGCGATCGCAGTGATCGCTGAAATCGCGCGGGAGCTGCGGCACACCGGTTGGTGCGCCGTGCGGCCTGCGTTCGCCTCCGCACTCCTTCCCCGTACCGAGGACGCCGTACGGGCGCTGCGCGCCGACGGTGCGGAGCGGGTGGCGGTGGCCCCGTACGTCATCGCGCCCGGCCGGCTGCCCGACCGCATCGCGGCGGGCGCCGAGGCGGCCGGGGCGGATGTCCTGGCCGATGTGCTGGGCCCCGCCCCGGAGTTGGCGCGGCTGCTGCTGGACCGGTACGACGAGGCGCGGGTGACGGTGGGGGCCTCGCTGTCGGCGTGAGGGCCCGGGGGGCGCTCGCTCAGCCGATCAGTCCGGCGACCGCGCAGACGACGGCCCCGAGGGCCATGGTCTCCGCGCCCACCGACCAGGTGTAGCGCCGCTCCACCGCCGCGTAGCGCGGGGACGCTTTACGGGACCGGGGCGAGCCCGACCGGGCCGAGTTCGACCTGGCCGACCGTGACCGGGCCGTGCGGACATGGGCTTCCATGGTGTCGGCGCAGACGCTGGAGAAGTCGTGGAACAGGTCCCACAGAGACCCGCCCAGCCACCAGAAGTGGACCTCTTCCCCCGCGTGGGTCTCCAGGGCAAGCGGCGAGCGGCCCTCCGGGCGGATGAGCCGCTTCACGGCGGAGCAGGGCACGACGGTGTGACGCCACAGGCTGTGGCGGACGATCTCACCGGGGCGCAGCACCACCCTGACGAGGGACCACCGCCAGAAGACAGACGCGGTCACGAGGGCCAGTGCCCCTGCCAGGCCCCGCTCGGTGGCATCCAAGGCGGGGGGCGGGTCCAGGGTCACCACGAGGGCGAGAGAGACGAAGAGCACGGCCGTCACCCGGATGCAGCCGATCCGCGCCCAGCGCACCAGTTTGATGTGCCCCCGCCGATGAGACCGGTAGCTCCGCACACGCTGTACGAGCGGGGTCCCCGGCCCGTACCGGGCGCCCGGCCCCACTCCCCGCAGCCCCGCTCCCGTCGCCATGTCCACGATCCTAAGGACGGGCCGGCGCGGGCTCACCGGCGGCCCCGGCGGCTCAGTCGTAGGACAGGCCGCCGGACCGGGCGCGCTTGAGCTCGAAGAAGCCCGGGTGGTTGGCCAGCACCCGGAAGCTGTCGAAGAGTTCGGCGGCTTCCTCGCCGCGCGGGATCGCGTTCAGGACCGGTCCGAACCACACCGTGCCGTCGACGTGGATCGTCGGTGTACCCACGTACGCGCCCTGCTCCGGGTCCTTGCCCGCGTCGTGGCCGCGGGCGACCTCTTCGTCGTACGCCGTCGCGTGCGCGGCCTCCGCCAGCTCGGCGGGCAGCCCCAGTTCGGCGAGGGAGGCGGCGACGACCGCGTCGAAGTCCTCCTCCTTGTGCTGGTGGATGCGGGCGCCCAGGGCGGTGTAGAGGTCCCGCAGGATCCCGTCGCCGTGGGCGGCGGCCGCGGCGACGGCGACCCGGACCGGGCCGATCGACTTGTCGACGAGCTCGCGGTACCAGTCGGGCAGCTCGTTGCCCTCGTTGTGCAGGTACAGACTCATGGGGCGGAAGCGCAGGTCGATGTTCCGGTGCTGCTCGACCTCCAGCATCCAGCGGGAGGCGATCCAGGCGAACGGGCAGGCGGGGTCGAAGTAGAAGTCGACGGTGGTGGCGTGGCGGGTGCTCATGGTTCTCACCCTAGGGAGCGATTGGCTCGGGATCCTGGGCCAATCGGGCTCCGGTCCGGTGGGCCATTCGGCGCGGTGCGGCTGCCGGACCAGGCGCGCCACAAGGCGGCGTACGGGCCGTCCGCGTCGCGCAGTTCGTCGTGGGGGCCGCTCTCCACGACGCGGCCGGCCTCCAGCACGACGACCCGGTCGGCGGCGACGGCCTGGGTGAGGCGGTGGGCGACGACCAGGGCGGTACGGCCGGCGAGGGCGGCTTCGGCGGAGCGTTCCAGGAGGCGGGCGCCCGCGCTGCCCGCCTCGGCGGTCGCCTCGTCGAGGACGGCGAGGGCGGGGCCAGCCAGGACGAGCCGGGCGAGGGCGAGTTGCTGGGCGCGGGCGGGGTCGAGCCGGTGGCCGCCCTCGCCGACGACGGTGTCGAGCCCGTCGGGCAGTGCCTCGGCCCAGTCCAGGGCGTGCACCGTGGACAGGGCCTCGCGGAGGTCGGCGTCGGTGGCGTCGGGGCGGGCGAGCCGGAGGTCATCGGCGAGGGCGCCGGTGAAGACGTGGACCTCCTGGGTGACCAGGACGACCGAGGGTTCTCCGGCGCCGGCCGGTGCGGTGACCGTGCCCGCGGTGGGCTGCTGGACGCCCGCGACGATCCGGGCGAGGGTCGATTTTCCGGCCCCGCTGGTCCCGACGAGCGCGACGTGTTCGCCGGGCTTCAGGGTGAGGGAGACCTCGTGCAGCACGGGGCGGCCGGGCCCGTAGGCGTGGCTGACGGCGTGCACGGTGACGGCGGCCGCCTCGGGCCCGGTCCTCTGACGCGGTACGTCGGTGGGCTCCGCCGGCCCGGCGAGGTCGGTCACCCCGACCAGCCGGGCCAGTCCGGCCGCCGCCGACTGGGCGTCGTCGAGCAGCACGAGAGCGGCGTTGACGGGCCCGAAGAGGCTGTGGAAGTAGAGGGCGGCGGCCGTCGCCGTGCCGATGGAGACCGCGCCGTCGCCGACCAGGAGGAACCCGGTGATCAGGACGGCGGCCAGGCCGATGTACTCGGCGATGTGCAGCCGGCCGTAGAAGCCCAGCACCAGGTTGACGCTGCGCATGGTCAGGTCGACGGCCGTGCGCGAGCGTCCCGCGCTGCGCTCGGTGTGCTGCTGCTCCAGCCGGTGGCCGCGTACGGTCACGGCTCCGCCGATGGTCTCCAGGAGCTGTTGCTGCTGGGCCCCGTTGGCGACCCGCTGGTCGGCGTAGAGCGTGAGGGCCCGGCGTACGTACCAGCGGGCGGTGAGCAGTTGGACGGGGACGGCGAGGAGTGCGGCGAGCAGGAACCGTACGTCCAGGAGGGCCAGCGCGCCGAGGGTGAGGACGATCGCGAGGACGGAGCGGGCCATCTCGGGCAGCGCGGAGCGGACGGCCTCGGCGACCCGGGCGACGTCGCCGGTGACGCGGGCGGTGAGGTCTCCGGCCCCGGCGCGTTCGAGACGGTCGGCGGGGAGGTCGAGGGCGCGTTCGACGAACCGCTCGCGCAGCCGGGCCAGTACGGTCTCGCCGAGCCGGGCGACGCGGGTCAGCCCGATCGTCGTGGTGACGCCCTGGACGGCGGCGACGGCGACGAGGAGGACGACCGGGAGGGTCAGGTCGGCGGCGGGGCGGCCGTCGGCGACGATGTCGACGATCCGGCCCAGCAGCGGCTGGACGAGGAGGCCGACGGCGGTGGCCGCGACCAGGACGCCGATGCCGGTCAGGGCGAGGCCCCGGTCGGGGCGGATCAGCGCGCGCAGGGCGGCCCGGGTGCGGGCGGGGGTGGCGACGGGGAGCAGTTCGGCGCTGTCGTCCGCCGGGGGCGAGGGCGTGGTCATGTGAGCACCGCCGAGCGGTAGACGGGATGGTCGCGTACGAGGTCCTCGTGCGGGGCCTCGGCGGTGATCGTGCCGCCGTCGACGAGGACGACGCGGTCGGTCGCGGCGAGCAGGGCGGGGCTGCTGGTGACCAGGACGGTGGTGCGGCCGGTGCGGGCGCGGCGGATGCCGGCGGCGATCCGGGCCTCGGTCGCGGCGTCGACCGCGGTGGTCGGGTCGTGGACGACGAGGACGCTGCGGTCGGCGGCGAGCGCTCGGGCGAGGGCGACGCGCTGGCGCTGGCCGCCGGAGAGCGAGCTGCCGCGCTCGCCGATGCGGCCGCCGGTGCCGCCGGACAGGGCGGAGGCCACCTCGTCGACGGCGGCGGCGTCCATCGCGGGGCGTGGGTCGGCCCCGGCGGGGGCGGCGGCGGTGACGTTCTCCAGGAGGGAGCCGTCGAAGAGCTGGGCGTCGTGCTCGGCGACGAGCAGCGCGGAGCGCAGGGCGGCGGGGGCCAGTGCGGCAAGGGGGGTGCCGTCGAGTTCGACGCTGCCCCGGTCCGGGTCGCAGCGGCGGGCCAGGCAGTGCAGCAGGGTCTGGGCGTCGGCCGGGTCGGTGACGACGATGCCGAGGTGTTCCCCGGGGCGGACGGTCAGGTCCAGCGCGTCGAGTCCGGCGTGGCCGAGTCCGTTCAGGCGCAGTTCGCCGGGGGCGGGGTCGGCCGGTTCGGCGGTGCCGCCGGTGGTCTCGCCCGGGGCGGCCAGGACGTCGGCGATCCGGGCGGCGGAGGCGCGGCCCTTGGCCAGTTCGGCGCCGACCCGGGCGAGCCCGCTGATCGGGCCCGGCAGGAAGAGGGCGAGTCCGACGGCGGAGACGAGGGCGCCGAGGCCGATGGAGCCGCTGAGGACGAGGCGGCCGCCGACGAGGGCGACGAGCGCGATGAACGAGCCGGTGAGGGTGAGCATCAGGCCGGTCTGGAGGGCGGCGGCGCGGGCGGCGCGCACATTGGCCTCGCGGGAGGCCTGGCTGGTGGCGCGGTAGCGGTCGACGGCGGCGCGCTCGGCCCGCAGGCCCTTCAGTACGCGGACGCCGGCGACCAGGTCGGCCGCCACCCCGGAGGCGTGCGCGGCCTGTTCCTGTTCGGCTTCGCTGCGGTGCTCCAGGGGGCGGGCCAGGAAGTGGCCCAGCGCCATCAGGACCGGGGCGCCGATCAGGACGAGGAGCCCGAGGGGCAGGGAGGCGCGGAGCAGGAGCACCGCGCCCGCGACGACTCCCACGACGGCGGCGATGCCGAGGGTCAGGGCCATGTTGACGGCCCCCACCCGGCGGGCGTCCTCGGTGGCCACGTTCACCAGTGCGCCGGGCGGGCGGCCCGCCTCCGCGCCGCCGTGCGGGGCGAGGACCCGACGTACGACATCGAGGCGCAGTTGGTGGGCGGCCTGTTCGGCGGCGCGCTCACCGGCGCGGGCGCCGAAGCGGAAGCCGAGGGAGAGCAGGGTGTAGACGACGGCGAGGACCACCAGCCAGACGGCCAGCGCTCCCCCGTCGGGGCGGACCACGGCACGGTCGACGATCAGCCCGATGAGTACGGGGACGAGCGCCTCGCCGATCTGGTGGCAGGCGCCCAGCAGCGATCCGACGACGACGTCCCGCCGCTGCCCCGCGACGGCCCGTCGTAGGACACCGCGCCCGGCTGTATCAGCCCCCACTTCACCTGCTCCTCAGCCTGTCACCACCAGCGGAGGGGTGATTTTCGGACACCCGTCTCCAGCCAAACGAAGGCAAGGCTACCCCCGGGCCGCCGTTACGCCGAACAGGGCGCCCCTCTTCGTCGGTACGCTCTCCGGATGACCGGGGCCCGACACCACGGGCCGGACAACAGCGGGAAAGGCTACTGATGCGGGTCGAGTACGACGCCTCGACGCATATGGCGTACATCTACCTTGTCGACGGCATCGCCCCGGGAGAGGCCGTCCGGCAGGTACTCGCCGAGGACGACACGGCGGTACTCGACTACGACGCACACGGCCGGCTCCTGGGCATCGAGCTGTTCGACGCCACACGCCGGCTGCACCCGGAGCTGCTGGCCGGTGCGGAGAGGACCGACCGTGAGCCGCGTCCGCCGAGCACGTGATGCGGAGAACCGTGGGGCTCAGACCTCTGCGGAGGGGCCGGCGAACGGGTCGTCGAGGAGGTCGTCGCTGAACGGCGTCCCCTGGTGGAAGTAGAGCCGCCAGCCCTCCGGGGTCAGCCGCCACAGGGAGCTGCGGTGCGAGTGGATCCCCTTGGACTCCGTGTCGAAGGTGAGGTGCACCAGGTCGGCGCAGAGCTGCGTCCCCCGCATCCGGGAGGCGGTGAGCGGGCCGGGGCGCGGGGCGTCGTCGGCGGTGAGCGCGGCGATGATGCTCTCCCGGCTCCAGAGCCGGCCGCTGGTGCCGATCTCCCGGAACTCGGGGTGCAGCAGCGAGGCGAGGAGCTCGGCGGAGGCCCGTACGGCCGGGTCCAGCAGTCTGAGCTCCCCCTCGATGGCTGCGGCCACGGCGGGCGACGGCTCAGTCACGGGTCATCTCCACGAGCTTCTCCACGGTGTTCCAGTTACGGCTGGTGGCGGTGAGGCCTTTGACATGGCGGGGGCGTCCCAGCGCGACGGCCAGCTTGGAGCGGCCGAGCCCGTCGGGGGCGTACAGATACAGGCAGCGGTCGCCGAGCCGGAACTCCTCGGGCAGGAAGTCGGCCGCCGCCAGGTCCGCGAAGCGGTCCGCGTCCACGGGCCGGTCGTAGTAGGTGACGTGGAGCTGCTTGCCCTCCAGGTCGGCGGCGGGGAAGGGGCAGGCGTCGGCGACGGCCGCGAGATATCCGGCGTCGCGGACGAGGCAGTCGACGGAGAACCCGAACCGCCGGCGCAGGGCCTGTTCCAGGGCGGCGGCCAGCGCGTCCTCGTCGTCGCTGTCGCTCCGGAAGACGGCGTTGCCGCTCTGCAGGTAGGTGGCGATGCCGGTGTGTCCCAGCTCGGTGAGCACGGTACGCAGTTCGGGCATCGGGACCCTCTTGCTGCCGCTCACGTTGATCCCCCGCAGCAGCGCCGCGTACGTCATCGTCATGGCCACCCACCCTAGGGCATAAGGGGATCCGGGCGGCTGGGACGGACCGCGGGGGCGGGGCGTGATGCGGGCCGGTGCCGGCGCCGGCGCCGATCAGTGGACCAGGCCGTTCCGGTAGGCGTAGACGACGGCCTGGACCCGGTCGCGGAGGGCGAGTTTGGTGAGGATGCGGGAGACGAAGGTCTTGACGGTCTCCCGGCTGATCACCAGGGCCGCGGCGATCTCGGTGTTGGACAGGCCGTCGGCGATCAGGCGGAGGACCTCCAGTTCACGGGGGGTCAGCGGGGTTCCGCGGTCCGCTTCGGGCCGGGCGGGCCTGATCCGCGCGGCGTATCTGCCGACCAGCTTGCGCGTCACCTCGGGGTCCAGCAGGGCCGCGCCCGAGGCCACGGTCCGGATGCCGTGCAGCAGCCGGTCCGGCGGCGCGTCCTTGAGGAGGAAGCCGCTCGCTCCGGCGCGCAGCGCCTCGTAGACGTATGCGTCCAGGTTGAACGTCGTCACCACCAGGACCTTGACGGGGTGGTCCACCCCGGCTCCGGCCAGGATCCTGGTGGCGCCGATGCCGTCGAGGCCCGGCATGCGCAGGTCCATCACCACGACGTCGGGCCGTACCGTGCCGGCGAGGTCGACGGCGGCCTGACCGTCGCCGCACTCGCCGGCCACCTCCATGTCGGGCTGGGCGCCGATGATCGTCACCAGGCCCGTGCGGATCAGGGCCTGGTCGTCGCAGACCACGACCCGGATGGGGGCGGTCACGACGGACCACCGGCCACGGGGACGGACCTTGCCGCGGGGACGGACACCGCCACGGGGATGGACGCCCGCACCACGAACCGGCCGCCCGGCTCGCGGCCCGCGGTGAACTCGCCGCCGAGGGTGCCGACCACCCGTTCCCGCAGTCCGGCCAGGCCCCGTCCGCTTCCCCCGGGCGATCTTCCGCGAGGGCCGGAGGACCGGGTGCTGATCTCCACCGCTATCTCCTTCTCGCCGCGGCGGACCCGGACCGAGGTGTCGACGCCGTGGGCGTATTTGAGGGCGTTCGTCAGGGCCTCGCGCACGACCCGGTAGGCCACGAGCTCCGCGTCCCGGGCCGGCTCCGCGGCGGTGCCCTCCTCGGTGAACTCCACGGGCTGGCCCGCCCGGCGGGTCTGTTCGACGAGGTCGTGGAGCCGGCCGGGGCCCGGGTCCACCGCCTCCGGTCCATGGCCGGGGTCGAGCAGGTCGAGCATCTGCCGCAGATCGCCGATGGCCGCGCGTCCCGTGGCCGTGACGGAGGTCAGGGCCTCCTCCAGCCGGTCGGGCGCGGCGGTCAGATAGCGGGCCGCCTCCGCCTGCACGACCATCGCCGTCACATGGTGGGTGACCACGTCGTGCAGCTCGCGGGCGATCCGGGTGCGCTCCGCGGCCCGGGTCTCCTCCGCCACCCGACGCCGGTGCTCGGCCTGGGCGATCCGTGCGGACCGGAGCCGCGAACCGATCCACCACACCAGGGCGCACGCCAGGTAGAACACGACGAACTCGCTCGCGGGCTCGCCGGATCCGAGCCACGCGAGGGAGAGTGCCAGCGGGACGTAGGCGAGGGAGAGCCCGAGGGTGGTGGCGCGACGGTGCTCGTCCAGCCGCGATCCGACGCCGAGGAGCGCGAAGGCGAAGGCCGTGCCCGCCAGGGAGTGGTATCCGCGCAGCTGGTCGACGGCGAAGCCCGCCGACACCAGGGCGAGAACGGTCACGGGCCATCTGCGGCACACCGTCAGCGGAAGGCACTGCAGGGCGATGGCCGCCACGGCGAGCAGATCGTAGGGCCGGTCCGGCACTCCGCCGACCTGGGTGCCGTGGGTGTGGAACGCCGGTACGAACGAGGCGAGCAGCAGCAACGGCCCCAGCGCCACATACCAGTTGGTGACGTCGAACCGCTGCCACCGCCCGGCGGCCCAGCGCTGCCGGACCTGCTCCAGCACCCCGAGCCTCCCCGAATCAGTCATCGGGGGAGCCTAGTCGTTCGCGCCGGAGGCGGCCTGGCCGGCGACCCGCTGGACGGCGCCGGTGGCGAGGTCCGGGCGGTCGACGTGGATGTAGTGGCCGCTGCCGGGGGCGGTGCTGAGCTTGCTGTTGCCGGAGAGCCCGCGCCACTTCTTCTGGCCCGTGGACCACATGCGCTCCAGGGCGGGCCCGTAGTCGGGGACCTCCGCGTACTGGGACTCGTGCTGGAGGATCTCCACGGGCATGTCCCCGGCGGGGAGGACCTCGCCGTCCTCGATGACCAACTTCTCCTCGTTCTCGCCCTTGTTAGCCGCGATGGCCTGTGCCCGCACCTGTGCCGGAAGTCCGGTGGCGGATGCGGGGATCGTCCGGGAGATGTCGGCGGTCAGCGTCGGGATGGTGGCGTCCAGCAGGACGAGGCCCTTGATCCGGTCCTGGTGGCCGGGTGCGTAGCGGGCGGCGATGTGGCCGCCCAGTGAGTGTCCGGCCAGCACGACCGGGCGTTCACCGGCGAGCCGGTCGAGGACCGCGGTGAGGACCGCGGAGCTGTCGTCGAGGCTCTGGGGCCCGTCCGGCTTGTCGCTCGTGCCCTCGCCGAGCCGGTCGTAGGAGCAGACCCGGGACTTCTCGCTCAGGCTCTTGGTGAGCGGGGCCATGGTCTCCAGGCCGTCGCCGCCACCGGCCATCAGCAGGACGAGCGGTCCGTCGTGGGAGGCGTCGCCGGCGCAGGAGACGGTGACCGAACGGCCGTCGATCCGGATCTTCTTGGTGCCGGTGAACGGGTCGCCGAGGGAGGCTTCGGAGCGTGTTCCCCGCGCGTCCGGCTTGATGAATTCCTCGTAGCCGACCAGGCCCATGCCGCCCACCGTACAGACGACGGCGATGGCGGCGAGAGCCTTGAAGAGGGTGCGGAACACGGGGAAGCCTCCAGGGAACGTCGGTCGGATGCGGCCGGGACCCAGGGGCTGTCCTGTGGCGACAGACCCTGGGCGTCCCGGCTGATCAGAACGCTATGGAGATCCCGGCCCGAAAGCGTCACCCTCCGGTGGACACCTGGGCGTAGCTCTCGTGGGGGACACCCGCGCCGGGCCGTGCCCGGAAACGGCGCAGCCGCCGCGCCCCGTGGGGGAGAGCGCGGCGGCTGCTGTGCGCGGGGCCGGGCGGCGGGGGCGCGTGACCACCGCCGCCCGGCGTCCGGTCGGAACCGGGGTGTTACTCGACGACCTTGAGGAGCAGGTTCGGCGTGCCTTCGGTGGCGTTGCTGATGGCGTCCGGGGTGGCTCCCTCGGTGAGCGCCGCGGCGACGGCCTCCGGGGTCGCGTCCTGGTTGCCCGCCAGGTAGACGGCGGCCGCGCCGACGACGTGCGGGGTGGCCATGGACGTACCGGAGATGGTGTTGGTGCCGGTGTCGCTGTCGTTCCAGGTGGACGTGATGTCCGAGCCCGGGGCGTAGATGTCCACGATCGAGCCGTAGTTGGAGAACGACGACTGCTCGTCGTCCTCCGTGGACGAGGCGACGGTGATCGCCTCGGGGACGCGGGCGGGCGAACCCTGCCCGGCGTCGCTGGACTCGTTCCCGGCGGCCACACCGAAGGTGATGCCCGCGGCGATGGCCTTCTGGACCGCCTCGTCGAGGGCCGGGTCGGCCCCGCCGCCGAGGCTCATGTTGGCGACGGACGGGCCGTCGGCGTTGGCGGCGACCCAGTCGATCCCGGCGATGACCTGCTCGGTGGTGCCCGAGCCGTTGTCGTCCAGGACGCGGACGGCCACGATGTTCGCCTTCTTGGCGACGCCGTGCGCGGCCCCGGCTATGGTGCCCGCCACGTGGGTGCCGTGCCCGTTGCCGTCGTCGGCGTCGTCGTCGTTGTCCACGGCGTCGAAGCCCGAGGTGGCCCGGCCCTCGAAGTCCTCGTGGGTGACGCGGACACCGGTGTCGATGACGTACGCGGTGACGCCCTCGCCGGCGGAGTCCGGGTAGGTGTAGGCGTTGTCGCCCGCGGTCTCGGTCTGGTCGATGCGGTCCAGACCCCACGACGGCGGGTTGTCCTGGGTGGCGTCGATGGTGAACTTCTTGTTCTGCACCACCTTGGCGACGGCCGGGTCGGCGGCGAGGCGCTTGGCCTCGGTCTCCGAAAGGCCGCTGGCCGAGAAGCCGTTGATGCTGGAGGTGTAGTCGCGCTTGAGCTTGCCGCCGTACTCCTCGGCGAGCTTGGACTTGTCGGCCTTCTTCTCGTCCAGCATCACGATGTAGCTGCCGGACACCGCTGTCGCGGCGTCCGCACCGTAGATCGTGCCCATGGGAGCCGGTGCGGCTCCCGCGAACGAGGTTCCGAGAAGGGTGACTCCGGCGGCGGCCGCCACGGCGGTGATCGCGGCGGTGAGCTTGATGCGACGGGTGCGCTGGTGCTTGGCCATGAAGAGGGAGCTCCTCGTCATTCTTTGTGGGGGGATTGGCCCTCGGCCGGAAGATCTCCGGGGGCTGGCTCGAAACCCTGACCGATTGACGAGCACAGTTCAAGGCCTTCATGGAGGTGTGACTTGCTCAACAAGGTTTCGTAATAAGAAATCGGCCATGGCTGGTCACACGGGGCGCGGAAGGCCAACAGGCCCCCGACTCGCCCGGATCGGCCGCCGCCGAGCGGCTCCGAGCGGCCACCCCCACTCCGTATACCCCCTGCTCAGAGCCGCCATCGCGGCGTCGGACACCGCCCGCCCGGCCGTCGCCCGCACCCCACCGGGGGCCCCTGGGGCGGGTGTGACCATGCGTGAAGACCCGTGAAGACCCGTGAAGGTGTGCGCGCGAGGCGTGAACAGCTGGTCCCGGGTGTGAAATCGCGAGAACGTGCGTGCAGATGCGTCGACCGGACCCGACGCCACATCGGCTTCACAGAGCCGAAACAACGGCGTCCCGCCGCACGAAACCGCTGGCCGCGGCACATGGGGCGGGACGGATAACGTCCGGATATCAGTCAGGCGGATCCGCTCAGCGCGACAGCTCCGCCTCGATGAGGTCGGCGGCCCTCGGGGTGCCGCCCTCCCGCGCCATCCGCTCACTCAGGCGCCCGCACCGGGCGGCGACTTCGGGGTCGCCCACGAGGGCGAGCACGGCCTCGCGGAGGCTCGCGGCGTTCGCCTCCTCCATCGGCAGGTGCCGGGCCACGCCCAGCGACTGGAGCATGTCCGCGTTGCCGAACTGGTCGACGGCCTGCGGGACGGCGACCATCGGGGTGCCGGTGGCGAGCCCCTCCTGGCTGCCGCCCGCACCGGCGTGGGTGATGAAGGCGTCGGCCTGCTTGAGGACGGCCAGCTGCGGCACCCAGGTGCGTACCTCCACATTGCCGGGTACGTCTCCGAGTTCGGCGGGGTCGACGTGCGCGCCGATCTGGAGCACCACATGCCAGCCGGGCAGGTCGCCGAAGGCAGCGACGCACTCCCGGTAGAAGGCGGGCTGCTTGGTGAACGAGGAGCCCAGCGACACCAGCAGCACCTTCTCCGCACCGGCCGGCCGGGCCCACTCCCCCTGGTCCGCGCGGTCACCCTGGCAGGCGCCGACGAAGGTGTACATCTCACGGTTCACCCGGTCCGCGTTCGGCTGGAGCGCCTCGGGGATCAGGACGAGGCCGCGTCGCGGACGGGCCACGAAGTCGTCGCTGGAGACATGACCGAGGCCGTTCTCGGCGAGCCAGCCCGCGAAGCGCGCGTAGTACGCCTTGCCGCGTTCGGTCTGCTTCAGCTCGGCGGTCATGGGCTCCCCGACCTCCTCCTCGTATCCCTCCCAGGGGACCAGGTTGGGCCAGAGGGAGACGGCGGGGACGCCCCAGCGATGGGCGAGGACCCGGGCGGGATAGGAGGTGATGTCGTGCAGGACGAGGTCGGGTTCGTCGCCCGCGAAGGCCTCGACGAGCTGCGGGAGCGCCTGGATGGCGTCGTTCAGGAAGGGTTCGATGTTGTCGATCAGCTCGGTGCCCCAGGCTTCGGGGTCCTCGTCGGTCGGCAGGGTCGAGGTCCAGATCACGGGCTCGGCGCCGGTGGCGGCGACCTTCTCGGCGAAGGAGGCCGGGATGGCGTAGCTGACACGGTGTCCACGGTCGACGAGTTCGCGGATGACGTCGAGACTCGGGTTCACATGCCCGTGGGCGGCGATGGAGAACATAGCGATGTGGGCACGCGGGGATTCCGTCATGCCGCTCACCGTAAACGAGACGAGACGTCTCGTGCAACTTCTTTTCGGGCCGGGATCAGCGTTGGTAGCGGGCCAGCACCCGATTCCCGTCCTCCACCAGCCGTTTGCTCAGTTCGTCGGCGTCGATCGCGCCGCTGTAGTACTCCTGGAGCGCGGGGGTCGCCACCTTGTCCTTCCACTCCGGATAGCCCCGCACCGACTGGGCCGGGGCCGGCCGCAGCCCCTCGGCGAGCGCGGTGCCGACGGCCCAGCCGTGCTCGGCGGTACGCAGCGACGGATCGGCAAGCGCCTCGGTCCCGGTCGGCAGCATCCAGTCGCCGCGCGCCAGACGCACCATGTTCGGCGGCCGCAGCAGGAAGTCGATGAACGCGACGGCCTCCTTCTTGTGCGGACTGTCCTCGGCGACCGACAGCGTCTGCGGGCTGACGCCCTGGACCGCGCCGCCCGCACCGGCCGGCATCGGCAGCACGGTCCACTCGAACCCCTCGGGGGCCTGCTGGATGACCTGCTGGCGGTACGAGAACCCGAGCGGGAGCATCGCGTACCTGCCGCCGAAGAACCCGGGCAGCGCGTCCGACCCGCCCATGCCCAGCGCGCTGCGGGCCGCACTGCCGTCGGTGTTGACCTGGTCGTGGATGGTGCCGGTCACCACACCGTCGCCCGGCTCGAAGCGCAGGACCGCCTTGCCGTCGTCGTCGCGGTGGAAGAGCCGCCCGCCGCCGGAGAGGCCCAGGTTGAGGGTGACGGAGACCGGCTCCTTGAGCGGCCAGGCGATCCCGTACCGCCCCTTGCCGGTCAGCACCTTCGTCACCTGCCGGAACTCCGCCCAGCTCCAGGGGCGTTCCGGGGTCGGGACGCGGACGCCCGAGGCCTTCAGCTGCTTCGTGTTGGCGATCAGGACCCGGGGCTCCTGGAGGAAGGGCACCCCGTGGACGCCCTCGCCGAAGGTGGTGGTGCGCCAGGACTGCTCGGGGATGTCGGCCTTGAGCCGGTCGGGGAGGAAGGGGCGCAGGTCGGCGAGGTAGCCCCCGTACGCGAAGTCGGCCAGGTCGTCGGAGGCGTCGTGGATGACGTCGGGGGCCTCGCCGCCCTCGAAGGAGGTGAGCAGCTGGTCGTGGACGCTGTCCCAACTGCCCTGGACGTAGTCCACCTGGACGTCGGGGTGAGCGGCGTTCCACTCCTTCACCAACTGCTTGTTGGCGTCGACGGACTCCTTCTGCCAGGCCAGCGACTGGAACCGGAGCCGGATCGTGCCGTCCGGGTCCCGCCCGTCGCCGCCGTCGCCGGAGCAGCCGGTGAGCAGCAGGGCGAGTACGGCGAGCCCGGTCGCCGCCCGCCGGACCGTGGCGCGCATCAGTTCTTCACCGCCCCGGCCGTCATCCCGCCGGTGATCCGCCGCTGGATGAAGGCGAAGAGGACGAGGGAGGGCAGCGTGGCGAGGAAGGCGGCCGCGGCGAGCGGCCCGAGGTCGGCCACGCCCTCCGCGCCGAGGAAGTGGGTGAGGACGACCGGCAAGGTCTGCTTCTCCGGGGTCTTGAGCAGGACGAGGGCGAAGAAGAACTCGTTCCATGCGGTGATGAACGCGAACAGCGCGGTGGCGACGATCCCGGGAGCGAGCAGCGGGGCGACGACCGATACGAGGGTCCGCACCCGGCCCGCCCCGTCGACGGCGGCGGCCTCCTCCAGCTCGGTCGGCACGGCCCGTACATAACCGGCGAGCATCCACAGCGCGAAGGGCAGCGACCAGACGACGTAGACCAGGATCAGCCCCCACAGGGTGTTGATCAGATGCAGGTTCTTCAGGATCAGGAAGAGCGGAATGATCACCAGGACGAACGGGAACGCCTGGCTGACCACGACCCAGCCGGTCGCCGCGGTGGCGAGGCGGCCCCGGTGGCGGGCCATCACATAGGCCATCGGCGTCGCGATGACGACGGCGATCAGGGCGGCGGAGACGGCGGCGATCAGCGAATTGGCCGCGGCCTGGAGCAGCGGCTGCTCGTCGAAGGCCTGCCGGAAGTTGTCCAGGGTGGGCTGCTCGGGAATCCAGGTGGGGTGCAGCGAACCCAGTTCGCGGGCGGGCTTGAAGGCGGTCGAGATCAGCCACACGAACGGGAACGCGAGGAAGACCAGGTACGCCAGGAGGGCCAGGTACTGTGCGGCCCGCGCGGGCCGGCCGGTGCGCAGCCCGGTGGATTCGCGCCGCGCCGGCTTCCGCCACTTCGCTCCAGGCCTCATCGGTCCTCGCCTCCCCTGAGCCGGCCGACGAGGTGGACGGCGAGGAGCACGGAGATCACCGCGACCATCACACAGCCCATCGCCGCGGCGTAGCCGAACTGCCCGTAGCGGAAGGCCTCCTCGTAGGCGAAGAGCATCGGCAGTCTGGTCCGGCCGCCGGGTCCGCCGCTGGTCAGGACGTAGACCAGCGCGAAGGAGTTGAAGTTCCAGATCAGGTTGAGCGCCGAGATGGCGAGCGCGATCGGCTTCAGGGCCGGCCAGGTGACCGTACGGAAACGGCGCCAGGCGCCCGCTCCGTCCAGGGCCGCCGCCTCGTGGAGTTCGCGCGGGGTGTTCTGGAGCCCGGCGAGCAGGGCCACGGTGGTCTGCGGCATGCCCGCCCAGATGCCGACGAGGATCACGGCGGGCAGTGCGGTGGCCAGGCCGGTCAGCCAGTCCCGGCCGTCGCCGAGTCCGAGGTCGCGGATCGTCTCGTTGAGGATGCCCGCGTCCGGGTTGTAGACGAGTCGCCACATGATGCCGACGACGACCTCGGGCATCGCCCAGGGGATGATCGCCAGCGCCCGGGCCAGCCACCGCATCCGCAGATTCTGGTTGAGCAGGAGGGCGAGACCGAGCGCCAGGAGGAACTGCGGGACGGTGACGCCCACGGCCCAGAGCAGCCCGATCCGGAACGAGTCCCAGAACAGGGTGTCGTGCAGCAGATCCTGGAAGTTGAGGGTGCCGATCCACTGGGTGGAGCGGGTCCGGCCGGACTGCGCGTCGGTGAAGGCGAGGGCGATGCCGTAGAGGAGCGGGCCGACGCTGAGGATGAGGATCGGGATGAGCGCGGGAAGCACCAGGAACCAGGCGGCCCGGTCCCCGAACGCCTTGCGCTCCGGAGGGCCCGGACGCCCCGGACGCCAGGTGCTCCCTGGACGCCCACCCTCCCCGTCGCGCCCGCCCCGGCCTCCCTGCCCGTCCCGTCCGTTGTGCCCGCCGTCCGGGCCGTCCGGTCCGGACCGCTTCGTCGCGGTCACCGATGTCACGAAGAAGACCCCTCTGTCCCGTATAGCACCTGATGCGCCTGATGCACCTGGGGCGGACTTCATCCCGTTCCGGCTGCCCGGGAGGCCTCCGTCATCGTGCTGACGGGTCATCGGTTCGTCAAGGTGGCCTGCGGGGATGCAAAATCGCATCCATGGACGAGATGCGAGCGCGCGAGGTGCTCACGGCCGCCGGTTTCCCCGGCACGGCGGAGCTGCTCGCGCTGGGCGAGAACGCGGTCTTCGCCGCCGACGACCTGGTGATCAAGGTCGGCCGCGACGCCACCGGCCACCCCGAGCTCCGCAAGCGGGCCGAGCGGGAGGTGGCCCTCGCCGACTGGCTCGCCGCGTCCGGCGTCCCGGCCGTCCGCGCGGCCGAGCGGCGGCCCCGCCTGGTCGAGGGCCACCCCGTGACCCTGTGGCACCGCCTTCCCGACCCCGTACGCCCGGCCGAGCCGCGCGACCTCGCCCCGCTGCTCTCCCTGGTGCACGCGCTGCCCGCCCCGGCGGACCTCACCCTGCCGCGCCGTGAACTGCTGGGCGGTGTGGAGCGGTGGCTGAGCCTGGCCGGTGACGCGATCGACCCGGCGGACGCCGACTACCTCCGCGAGCGCCGCGACGGCTTCGCTACCGCGGCCGCCGCGCTCGTCCCGCATCTGCCGCCGGGCCCGATCCACGGCGACGCGCTCCCGCGCAACGTCCATGTCGGGCCCGACGGCCCGGTCCTGGTCGACCTGGAGACGTTCTCCACCGACCTCCGGGAACACGACCTGGTCGTCCTCGCCCTCTCCCGCGACCGCTACGGCCTGGATCCCGCGGCCTACGACGCCTTCACCACCGCGTACGGCTGGGACGTCCGGGAGTGGGAGGGGTGCGCGGTGCTGCGCGGCGCCCGCGAGACGGCCAGCTGCGCCTGGGTCTCCCAGCACGCCCCGGCCAACCCCAAGGCCCTCGCCGAATTCCGCCGCCGGGTGGCCTCGCTGCGCGACGGGGATCCGGCGGTGCGCTGGTATCCGTTCTAGCGGGCGCGACGGGCCTCGCCGTCCGCCCGCCACCCACGCTTCCCCAGGCAGATCCTCCCCGGTGTCCCTAATGTCGGAATCCAGCGGCACTCCATGACCGCGACCGCCGCTCCGCGACGCCGCAGGCGCCGGACCGGATGCGGCGGGAAAAGGCGATGCAGGCGAAGGGAAGTCCTGTCGTGGCGAAGGCATATCTGGTGGGCAGTGGGATCGCGTCCCTGGCGGCGGCCGCGTTCCTCATCCGGGAGGGAGGGTTCGCGGGCCGGGACATCATGATCCTGGAGGAACAGGACCGCGAGGGCGGCAGCCTGGACGCGGCGGGCACGCCCGAGACCGGCTACACGATGCGTGGCGGCCGGATGTTCGAGATCCACTTCGACTGCACGTACGACCTGCTCTCCTCGATCCCCTCGCTGGACGACCCGTCGAAATCGGTGACCGAGGACACGTTCGCCTTCCACGAGGACTTCGCCTGGGACGACCACGCCCGGCTGATCGACGCCGACGGGCGGATCATCGACGCGCACGCGATGACCTTCAGCGAACGCGACCGCCTCGAACTGATCACGTGCGCCTCCACGCCGGAGAGCCACCTCGACGGCAAGCGCATCTCCGACTGCTTCCACCCGGACTTCTTCACCACCAACTTCTGGGCCATGTGGTGCACCACGTTCGCGTTCGAGCCGTGGCACAGCGCGATCGAGTTCCGCCGCTACCTCAACCGCTTCGTCCACCTGTTCAAGACCTTCGACACCATGTCGGGGATCTACCGCACCCGGTTCAACCAGTTCGACTCCATCGTCCGGCCCCTCCTGCGGTGGCTCACCGACCAGGGCGTACGCGTCCAGCTCGGCACCCGGGTCAGCGACCTGCGACTGGCTCCGGGGGACGGCCTCACCGTGGAGACCATCACCTGGGACCGCGCCGGACAGTCCGAGGAGATCCCTCTCGACGCCGACGACCTGGTCATGGTGACGAACGGGTCGATGACTGCCAACTCCACCCTGGGATCCACCACCGCCGCCCCCGTGCTGGACACCGCGTCCCCCAGTGGTGCGTGGCAGTTGTGGGAGACCCTCGCGGCGCGGCACCCCGGCCTGGGCAACCCGGCCGTCTTCGACTCCACCCCGCAGGACTCCACCTGGGAGTCGTTCACCGTCACCACGCAGGACCCCCTCTTCTTCCAGCAGATGGAGAAACTCAGCGGCAGCGAGGCGGGCAAGGGCGGATTGATCACCTTCAAGGACTCCAGCTGGCTGCTGACGATCGTCCTCAACCATCAGCCGCACTTCCGCGAGCAGCCGGAGGGCACCTTCGTCTGGTGGGGCTATGCCCTGTTCCCGGACAGGGAAGGCGACTTCGTCAGGAAGCCGATGGCGCAGTGCACCGGCCGCGAGATTCTGGACGAGGTCCTGCAGCACCTGCGCCTGGAGGAACGGGCACGGCTCCTGGACGAGGCGATCGTGATCCCGGCGCTCATGCCCTACATCACCAGCCAGTTCCTGGTCCGTAGGGCGGGGGACCGTCCGCAGGTCGTGCCCGACGGCTCCACCAACCTCGCGTTCATCGGCCAGTACGCCGAGGTGCCCGACGACGTCGTGTTCACCGTCGAGTACTCCGTGCGCACCGCCTGGACCGCCGTCGCCCAGCTGCTCGGCCTGGACAGGCGGCCGCCGCCCGTCTACCGGGGCAAGCACAACCCCAAGGTCCTCGTCGAGGCCCTGGAAACCCTCCACCGGCGTTAGGGAAGGCCCGGCGCGGGTCGAACAGGTGACGCGCCGTAGGCCGTACGGAGGAACCTCCGCGCGTCGGCGATAGAGAAGAAGCCCCGCTGTGCAGGCCTTCCGGTACGGGCACGGTTACCGCACAGCAAGCACTCGGGGCACCCTGCGTCGAGGCCACGCCCGTGATGGAGGATGGTCATGCGTTCCATATCAGTGCTCACGGGTCTCGCGGTCGCCGGCGCCGCCCTGGTGATGTCGGCCTCCGCGGCCCAGGCCGTGTCGCCGAGCTGCCAGAAGGCACTGGACGACGCGGAGATCACTCAGCGCAACGCGGACACGGTGAAGGCGGACCCGAAGGCGTCGGCGGCCGACAAGAAGGCGGCCGTGGACGAGGCCAACAGGGCGGCGTCCACGGCCCAGCGGTTCTGCGACTCCACGGACCCGGCGGTGCGGGGCGCGGTCAAGGCCGGCCTGGGCGGTACCCAGGGCAGCACGAGCCCCGCCGAACTGGCCGCCGGGTCCGCCGTCCTCGCCGCGGGCGCGGCCGGCGCCGTGGTGATGATCCGCCGTCGCGCGTCGGCCGGCCGGCCCTGACCGTCCGCTCCGACGTCTCCCGTGCGCAGGCTTCCCGATCCCGCCCGCGCACGGGGGCGTGCGGCTCCCGAGGGTGTCCGTGAGGATCTCGTATCGCCATGACGAACCAGTCCCAGGCCGGGGGCGCCCGGCAGTGGCCCAGAGCCGTGCTCGTCGGCATCGTCGTGCTCACCGGCGTACGCATGATCATCGACAGCACCGGTGGGACGGACGGCCCGCCCCGCCCCTCGGCGGTGGACACGGCCGGGTCAGCGGCGGGTGCGGTGACCGAGCCCTCCGCGCGGTCCCTGCCACCGTCACGGCCCACCCGGATCCGGATCCCGGAGATCGGCGTCGACGCTCCGCTGAGCGGGCTGGGCCGGGAGGCGGGCCACGAACTCCAGGTCCCGCCGCCCGAGAACAGCAATCTCGCCGGCTGGGACAGGGCCGGTGTCACCCCGGGCAGCACCGGCACTTCGGTCATCACCGGGCACGCAGACACGTCCACCGGCCCGGCCGTGTTCTACGGCCTCGGTTCGCTCGGCACGGGCGCCCGGGTCAGCGTCACACGCGCCGACGGGCGCATCGCCGACTTCACGGTCTACGCGCTCGACGCGTACGAGAAGGACGCGTTCCCCAGCGAGGGCGTCTACCGGCACACCACCCGCGCCGAACTACGGCTGATCACCTGCGGTGGCGACTACACCGAGAAGGACGGCTACTCGGCCAACACCGTGGCGTACGCCTACCTCACCCGTGTGCGCTGACGGACGGGCGCGACGCCGCCGGCCGGCGGCTCAGCGACTGCGCGGGATCAGCGGCCAGGACGGCTCGACGACCGCCGCCGGGTCCGCCGTGCGGCGCAGGTAGGCCTGGAGCGAGGCCGACTGCTCGGCGGCGGCCCGGATCTGAAGGGCGTGCAGCTCCGTCGGCGGCAGGGTGCCGACGGGCCGGTGGCGCTCTCCCATCCGGCGCACCACGCGCACGGCGGCCACCGCGTCGGCGCTCGCGTCGTGCGCTCCGTCGAGCGTGACCCCGTAGTGGTCGCACAGCGCCTGGAGGGCCCGCTTGCCCTTGCGGTACTTGTCGACATGCTTGTCGATCACCAGCGGGTCGATGACGGGCGAGGGCGCCCCGCCGACCCGGTCCTCGACCGACGGCAGCCCGTACCTGCGGCATTCGCGGTCCAGCAGCGAGAGGTCGTAGCGCGCGTTCATCACCACCAGCGGGGTGCCCGAGCGCAGCACGTCGGCGACCGCGTGGGCGATCTCCTCGACCGCGGAGGCGGCCCGCGCCCCGTGCTTGCGGGCGTGGTCGGTGCCGATGCCGTGGATCGCGGAGGCCTGCTCCGGTATGGCCACCCCCGGGTCGAGCAGCCAGGTCCGCTGCTCGGCGACCGTCCCGTCCGGCTCCAGCCGGACGAGTGCGGCGGTGACGATCCGGTCGTTCTCGACGTCGGTCCCCGTCGTCTCCAGGTCGAAGCCGACCAGTGTGCCCTGGTGCCAGCTCATCCCGATACCTCCTTCGTGGCGCTCCCCCGTGGTGCTCCCCCCGAGTGATGACCACCTTCGCACGCGCCACTGACAGCGACCCGAGTCCCCCGCTGCTCACCGCCCGTCAGGAGACCGGGCGCGAATCCGTCCAGACCGACTCGAACTCCTCGCGGTAGGTCTCGAACAGACCGTGCTCGCTGTCCTGCCCCGCCCGCACCACCGTCCGCCGGCCCCCGCCGCGCAGCACCAGGACAGGGGCCTCCATGCCCCGGGCCCGGCGCAGATAGGGCTGGACGACGCCCACCGCGTCCGGTCCGTCCCCGTCCACCAGGTAGGCGGTGAAGCGCGGCGTCTCGTCGAACACCTGGATCTCGAACGCGCCCGGGTCGCGGAGCTTGGAGCGCACCCGGCGCATGTGCAGGATGTTCATCTCCACCGAGCGGCTCAGCTCGCCCTTCTTGAGGCCGAGTTCCCGCTCCCGGCGGCGGACCGCGCTGCTGGCCGGGTTGATGAACAGCAGCCGGACCCGGCAGCCCGACTCGGCGAGCCGGACGAGCCGGCGGCCGGAGAAGTTCTGGACGAGCAGGTTGAGGCCTATGCCGATGGCGTCGAGCCGCCGGGCCCCGCCGAACAGGTCCTCGGCGGGCAGCTGGCGCTGGAGCCGGACCCGGTCGGGGTGGACGGAGACCACGTCCGCGTACCGGTCGCCGACCAGCTCCTCCACCGCGTCCACCGGCAGCCGGTCGGCGGAGGGCACGCCGGCGCCGCTGCCGAGGATGTCCAGCAGACGGGCCGAGGCCCGCTCGGCCTGGGCGAGGACCGCCTCGTTCAGCGCGCGGTTGCGGGAGACGACGTTCCGCGCGACCTCCAGCTCGTCGAGGGCCAGCTCGACATCGCGCCGGTCGTCGAAGTACGGCTCGAAGCACGGCCAGTGCTGGACCATCAGCTCGCGTAGCTGCGGCAGCGTCAGGAAGCTGAGGACGTTGTCGTCGGCCGGGTCCAGCAGATAGCCCTTGCGGCGCGACACCTCGCGTACGGCGACGGCGCGCTGCACCCACTCCTGCCCGGCGGGTCCGGCCGCGGCCACCACCCACTCCTCGCCGTGCACCGGCTCGTAGATCGGACGGAGGACGGCTGCGACCACTGCCCGCAGGCGCTGTTCGACCAGATTCAGCCAGATATAGGCCCGTCCGGCCCGCTGGGCGCGGGTGCGCACCTCGCCCCAGGCCTCCGAGCCCCAGTCCAGCTCGGCGCCTATCTCCATGGGCTGCGCGAGGGACACCGTCCCGGGCTGGGCATCGGTCGATTCCCCCTCGTGACCTGCGTCACCTGGGGGCAGCTCGAACCCTCCCGAGCTCACCCGCGTACCGCCTTCCACTCCCCCACCCAACGATCAAGGAAGGGTACTCCGGGAGCGTGATCCGACGCAGCCCGATGCGCAGGCGACTTTCTCAACTCCCCCACCGGGGAGGCTTGTTCCTTGCGGCGAGATCGGGTGGAGTGAGCGGATTCATAGTGATTGGGACCCCTGCCCGGGATCAGGAACCGGACGCCCGCCGGGTGACCCGGCCCGGATGCGTGTCTGGGGCGGCACGGGAGTGTCCGAAGTTGACCGGTGCGGCGGGGGCCGGGCGACGGGACCCGGCCGCACCGCGCGACGTCCTAGGTGAGCACCGTGTTTTCGGGGAGTATTCGGGAAGTAACGGGCCGAGGAAAGCCACCGCACCCGGATCAGAAGTGGAAGAGTCTTCATCATGCAGGTCTGGCCGGGACACGCTTATCCCCTCGGCGCCACGTACGACGGCGCCGGCACCAACTTCGCGGTCTTCTCCGAGGCCGCCCACCGGATCGAGTTGTGCCTGTTGCACGACGACGGTTCGGAGACGGCGGTGGAGCTCCGCGAGACCGACGCCTTCGTGCGCCACGCCTATCTGCCCGGGGTGATGCCGGGTCAGCGGTACGGCTTCCGGGTGCACGGACCCTACGAGCCCCAGCGCGGGACGCGGTGCAACTCCGCGAAACTGCTGCTGGATCCGTACGCCCGCGCGGTCGCCGGGAAGATCGACTGGGGCGAGGCGGTGTACGGCTACCCCTTCGGGAGGCCGGACGCCCGCAACGACCTCGACTCGGCCCCGCACACCATGAGCTCGGTGGTGGTCAACCCGTACTTCGACTGGGGCGACGACCGCCGCCCCCGGACGGACTACCACCGGACCGTCATCTACGAGGCCCATGTGAAGGGCCTGACCATGCTCCATCCGGGGCTGCCGCCCGAGCTGCGCGGTACGTACGCGGGCCTCGCGCACCCGGAGGTGATCGCCCATCTGACCGAACTGGGCGTCACCGCGATCGAGCTGATGCCCGTTCACCAGTTCGTACAGGACCACCGGCTCTCCGACATGGGGCTCACCAACTACTGGGGCTACAACACCATCGGCTTCTTCGCCCCGCACAACACCTACGCCTCCTGGGGCGACCGCGGGGAACAGGTGCTGGAGTTCAAGCAGGCGGTGAAGGCCCTGCACCAGGCGGGGATCGAGGTCATCCTCGATGTGGTCTACAACCACACCGCCGAGGGCAACCACCTCGGGCCCACGCTCTCCTTCCGCGGGCTCGACAACGCCTCCTACTACCGGCTGACCGATGATCAGCGCTACTACATGGACACCACGGGCACCGGGAACTCGCTGCTCATGCGGTCCCCGCACGTCCTTCAGATGATCATGGACTCGCTGCGGTACTGGGTGACCGAGATGCATGTGGACGGCTTCCGCTTCGACCTGGCGGCGACCCTCGCCCGCCAGTTCCACGAGGTGGACCGGCTCTCCTCGTTCTTCGACCTGGTGCAGCAGGACCCGGTGGTCAGCCAGGTGAAGCTGATCGCCGAGCCGTGGGACGTCGGCGAGGGCGGCTACCAGGTGGGCAACTTCCCGCCGCTGTGGACCGAGTGGAACGGCAAGTACCGCGACACGGTCCGCGATCTGTGGCGGGGCGAGCCGCGCACCCTTGCGGAGTTCGCCGGCCGGCTGACGGGCTCCTCCGACCTGTACCAGGACGACGGGCGACGGCCCCTCGCCTCGATCAACTTCACCACCTGCCACGACGGCTTCACCCTGCACGACCTCGTCTCGTACAACGACAAGCGCAACGACGCCAACGGGGAGGACAACCGGGACGGCGAGAGCCACAACCGGTCCTGGAACTGCGGCGCGGAGGGCGAGACCGAGGATCCGGAGGTCCTGGAGCTGCGGGCCCGCCAGATGCGGAACTTCATCGCCACGCTGATGCTCTCGCAGGGCGTGCCGATGCTGAGCCACGGCGACGAGTTCGCCCGTACGCAGCGGGGCAACAACAACGCCTACTGCCAGGACAACGAGCTGGCCTGGGTGCACTGGCCCGATCCGGACGAGGCGGCGGACACCCCCGCCTCGACGCTGCTGGAGTTCACCCGGGCCATGGTGTGGCTGCGCCGCGACCACCCGGTCTTCCGCCGCCGCCGCTTCTTCCACGGGCGGCCGGTGGAGGGCACCCACGACGAGCTCTCCGACATCGCCTGGTTCACCCCCGAGGGCGAGGAGATGACGCAGCAGGACTGGCAGGCGGCCCACGCCAAGGCGATGACCGTGTTCCTGAACGGCCACGCCATCTCGGAGCCGGGGCCGCGCGGCGAGCGGATCTCCGACGACTCGTTCCTGCTGATGTTCAACGCGAGCGCCGAGACGCTCCGCTTCGCCGTCCCGGTCGGCCACGGGGAGCAGTGGCAGGTCGTCGTCGACACCGCGCGGCCGGACGGGGTGGAGCCGGGGGCGGGGCCGAAGGTGGCCGAGGGCGAGCGGGTCACGCTGATCGGGCGCAGCCTGACGGTGCTGAAGCGGCCCGCCTGAGGCAGGGGCGGGGAGAAATCCGTGGAGTGAGTGTTCCGCCCGGGTGACACGGATCGCCCCGGGCGGGGTACGTAGGAGTCCATGACGCCCTCCGCCACGTACCGGCTTCAGCTCCAGCCCGACTTCCCGTTCGCCGCCGCCGAGAAGGCCGTTCCGTACCTCGCCGAGCTCGGCGTCTCGCACCTCCACCTGTCACCCGTCCTGGAGGCGGTCCCCGGCTCCTCGCACGGTTACGACGTGGTCGACCACAGCCGGGTCCGGGCGGAGCTGGGCGGTGAGGAGGGGCTGCGGTCGCTCGCCTCGGCCGCCCGGGAGCACGGGCTCGGCCTGGTCCTGGACATCGTGCCCAACCACATGGCGGCCTCGCCCCGGCACAACCGGCCGCTGTGGGAGGTGCTGCGCGAGGGCCCGGACTCCCCGTACGCCCGCTGGTTCGACATCGACTGGGCGGCGGGCGGGGATCAGGTGCTGCTGCCGGTGCTCGCCGGGCCGCTCGGCCGGGAGCTGGACGCCCTCTCCGTCGATGGGGACCGTGCCGTGCTGCGCTACGGCGACCTGGAGTTCCCGCTCCGCTCCGGCACGGCGGACCTCCCGCTGCCGGAGCTGCTGGACGCCCAGCACTACCGGCTCGGCTGGTGGCGGCTGGCCCGCACCGAGCTGAACTACCGGCGGTTCTTCACGGTCCCGGAGCTGATCGGGGTCCGCGTCGAGCATCCGGAGGTCTTCGACGCCACGCACGCCAAGGTCCTCGAACTGCTCCACGACGGGGTGGTGGACGGGCTGCGCATCGACCACCCGGACGGACTCGCCGCCCCCGCCGCCTATCTGGAGCGGCTGAACGAGGCCACCGGCGGCCGCTGGACGGTGGTGGAGAAGATCCTCACCGGCGACGAGGACCTCCCGGCGGACTGGGCGGTCGCGGGCACCACCGGGTACGACGCGCTGCACCGGATCGACGGGCTGTTCACCGACCCGTCCGGGGCGGCGGAGCTGCTCGCCCGCTACCGGGAGTTCGGTGGCCCGCCCGGCGACCGGGGCGGCGACTGGCCGGCGACGGTGCGCCGGGCCGCGTACCGGGTGGTGACCCATGAGCTGGCCGCCGAAACGGCCTGGCTGACCCGGCTGGCAGGCGGGATCTGCGACCGGGACCCGGGGCTGCGCGACCATGCGCCGTGGGCGCTGCGGACGGCGGTCCGGGAGCTGCTGGTACGGGTCCCGGTCTACCGCCCGTACGTCACGGCGGGCGAGCCGCCGACGCGGATCGCCCGGGAGACGCTGACCGACGAGGCGGTACGGGAGGCGAAGGCGGTGTTCTCCGTGCCGGAGGAGGCGTCCGCCGTCGACGTCGTACGGGATCTGGCGCTCGGGCTGCTCGGCGGCGGGCAGCAACAGGCCGCGTTCTGCGCCCGGTTCGCCCAGACCGCGTCCGCGCTGCACGCCAAGTCGGTGGAGGACACGGCGTTCTACCGGTACGTCCCGCTGATCTCGGCGACCGAGGTGGGCGGGGACCCGGGGCGGCCCGCGGTGTCGCCGGAGGAGTTCCACGCCTTCGCCGCCCGGATCACCCGCGACCGGCCCGCCACCGGCACGGTCCTGACCACGCACGACACCAAGCGCAGCGCGGACGTCCGGGCCCGGATCGCGGTGCTGGCCCAGTGCCCGGAGCGGTGGGCGGCCCTGGTGGCGGAGCTGACGGCGGCGACCGCCGTCGGGGCCCCGGATCCGCAACTGGCCTGGGCGGCCTGGCAGTCGGCGTACGGCTGCGCGGAGATGCCGGCCGATGAGCTGCTCGGGCGGCTGGAGCCGGCGCTGCTGAAGGCGGTGCGCGAGGCGGGCCTGTTCACCAGCTGGACGGAGTCGGATCCGGCGTACGAGCGGGCGGTGTCGGACTTCGTCGCCGCCGGTCCGGGCAACGGGCCGGGCGTGGCCCGGACGCTGGTCGCCGAGTTCGCGGACGCGCTCGCCCCGCATGTGCGCGCCCAGGTGCTGGGGGCGGCGCTGGTGCATCTGACGATGCCGGGGGTGCCGGATCTCTACCAGGGCACGGAGAGCGAGTATCCGGCGCTGGTCGACCCGGACAACCGGCGGCCGTTCCGGCGGCCCGAGGTGCCGGACGAGAAGCAGACGCTGACGGCGACCGCGCTGGGGCTGCGACGGGAACTGCCGGACGTGTTCGGGGAGTCGGGGACGTACGCCCCGCTGGCGGCCGGGGGCCCGGCCGCCTCGCATCTGCTGTCCTTCTGCCGGTCGGGCGAGGTGGTCACGGCGGTGACCCGTCTGTCGCTGCGGCTGGCCGAGGGCGGCGGCTGGCGGGACACGGTGCTGGAACTGCCGGCCGAAGGGCCCTGGCGGGACCTGCTGTCGGCCTCGCCAGGACGGGAGTTCGCGGGGGGCCCGGTGGCGGCGTCCGAACTGTTCGCCGAGCGGCCGGTGGCGTTGCTGCGGCGGGTGCGGGGCTGATAGCCACGGGGGCCATGCGCCTGCCCGTCAGGACGGGCGTACCAGCAGGGTGCGCGGTCCTCGGG
Source organism: Streptomyces sp. NPDC091289 (assembly GCF_044757365.1). Lineage (NCBI taxonomy): Bacteria > Bacillati > Actinomycetota > Actinomycetes > Kitasatosporales > Streptomycetaceae > Streptomyces > Streptomyces sp. NPDC091289. Next base: position 346,339 of record NZ_JBIVUT010000002.1, on the reverse strand, counting down.
TGAGCAGGCCGCCCGCCACCGGGCGGAAGCCGTCGGCCCAGCGGATGCCGGGCATCGCCGTCAGCAGGGCGCGCAGGCCGTGTTCGGCCTCCAGTCTGCCGAGGAGGGCGGCGGGGCAGCCGGCCGGGCCGATGAGCAGCGGGTCGGCGTCGGTGCGCAGCGGGTCGAACCGGTCGGGCGCGCCGAACCGGGCCGGGTCGCGTCCCGCCGCGCCGATGAGGCAGGCGACGGGCGCGTCGGCGGGGAGCGTGCCGCCGCTGACGGCCACCTCGGTGCGGGTGCGGCGCAGCACGATCTGGACGGGCGGATCGCGGCGCAGCGTCTCGGCCCAGGCCCGTCCGAGCAGCGTCCCGGCCCCTGTCCCCGCCCCCGCCCCTGTTCCGGCCGTTGCGGCGGCCAGCAGGTCGGGGTCGTCCAGCATGTTCGCGAGGAACGAGCCGAGGGCGTGCTCGCGGAGCGCCGTGGGCCCCGCGCAGCCATCGACTCCCCCGCCGGTTCCCCGGTGGCGGGCGTGCCGGGGCAGGGTGCTCAGGTCCGGGTAGGAGAGCCCGGCCGCCGCGGCGGCGGCGCCGGCGGGCAGCCACCGGCAGAAGTCGGCGACCAGGTCCGCCCGCTCGCGCCCGGCGATCCGGCGGGCCAGGACGTACGCGGTCCGCTCGACGGCGGGTTCGGCGGCGCGGTACGGCACGGCCGTCGGGACACAGACCAGGCTGCCCCGGCAGAGGCCGAGCGGGACGGGGGCCCGGCCGCGCGGGGCCGCGTCGTGCGGGTAGCCGGTGAACCGGGGGTCGGTGAGGGCCAGGGCCACGTCCGCGTACCGGCTCAGCAGCCAGGCGCCGAGGCCCGGATCGTAGCCGAGGGGGTAGTCGGTGCGCAGCAGGCGGTAGAGGCGCAGCCGGTACGGATCCGTCGTGGCCCCCGGCGCCAGCAGTCCCGGCTGCCCGCCCGCGAGCCGGTGCGGGCGACGGGCGGCGGGCAGGGCGTCGGGGCGGTCGACCGGCATCCCGCGCCCCCTGGAATCGGTGCGCCGGCGGCCGGCGCGCGTTCTCTCAGGGGACCACCGCACCGGGCGCACCGCAGTCGGCGTACGCCCGTTCGGGTGAGGGTGCGGTGGGGTCCGGGGGGCGTATCCCGGTGTCCGGGAGGGTGCGGAGCAGCTCGGTGAAGGCCGCCGCCGCTCCGGTCAGGGGGACCCGGGAGAAGACGGCGAGGGCGCGCAGCCAGGGCGGGTCGACGCTCAGGACCGCGCAGTCCTCGCCGAGCGCGCCGCGCACGGTGTGGCCGGGGGCGGTGGAGATGCCGACCCCGGCCGCCGCCATCCGGATCGCGGTCGAGGTGTGCTCGGTCCACACCGCCGTACGGGGCTCGAAGCCCGCCGCGCCGCAGACGCCGTCGAGGAACGGCCGGCCGTCGACGACCGGTTCCATCGCGCACCGCACCCAGGCCCGGTCGGCGAGCTCGTGCAGGCCGACCGAGGAGCGCCCGGCCAGCGGGTCGTCGAACGGGACCACGAGCACGATCTCCTCCTCGCCCACCGGGACGAGGGGCCCGCTCCACCGCTCGGGGACCGGCCCGAGGGCGAGGTCGGCGATGCCGCGTTCCACCTGGTCCTCCAGGGCGTCGGTGCTGCCGTACTCGTGGAGGACCAGGCAGACGCCCGGATGGGCGCGCCGCCAGTGCGCGAAGACGTCGGGCAGGACGCCGACGGCCACCGAGTGCACGGTGGCGATGTGCAGTTCGCCGCCCTCCGCCCCGGCGGCCGCGCGGGCGGCGCGACGGGCCTGGGCGGCACTGCGGACGGAACGTTCGGCGTGCGGGAGGAAGGCCCGGCCCATCGGGGTGAGCAGCACGCCGCGCGGCAGCCGCTCCAACAGCTCGCCGCCGACCGTCCGTTCCAGCGCCTTGATCTGGTGGGAGAGGGCGGGCTGGGTGACATGGAGCCGTTCGGCGGCACGAGTGAAGGAGGACTCCTCGACCACCGTGACGAAGTACTCCATCTGACGCAGACTCATCCGCCGTCCCTCCCGCAGGACTTCACGCACAGCGTCCACGTGCCATGAACGTTGTGCATCGACTCCACACGCATTCTGCCTTGGACGCATGGCGGCGGGCGGGCGGAGGGTGGACCCATGACGCTGACGAACACGGAAAACGCGACGGATGTACTGGTCATCGGCGGTGGGACCGGCGGCTACTCGACGGCGTTGCGGGCGGCCGCGCTCGGATTGAAGGTGGTGCTCGCCGAACGGGATCTGGTCGGCGGCACCTGTCTGCACCGCGGCTGCATCCCGAGCAAAGCGATGTTGCACGCCGCCGAACTCGTCGACGGGATCGCCGAGGCCCGGGAGCGGTGGGGGGTGAAGGCGACGCTCGACTCGGTGGACTGGCCGGCCCTGGTCACGACCCGGGACGACATCGTGACCCGTAACCACCGGGGGGTCGAGGGGCAGTTGGCGCGGTCCGGGGTGACGGTGGTGCGCGGCAGCGCCGAGCTGACGGGCCCGCGTTCGGCCCGGATCGACGGGTACGGGGAGGTCGTCGCCCGGCGGGGTGTGGTCCTGGCGACCGGTTCGCGGCCCCGGATGCTGCCGGGGACAGCGGCGGACGGGCGGCGGGTGGTGACGAGCGACGACGCGCTGTACGCCCCGGGGCTGCCGGGGTCGGTGCTGGTGGTCGGCGGCGGGGCGATCGGCGTCGAGTACGCCTCGTTCCACCGGTCGATGGGGGCCGAGGTCACGCTGGTGGAGGCCGCCGACCGGCTGGTGCCGCTGGAGGACGCGGAGGTGTCGCGGCATCTGCTGCGGGGGCTGAAGAAGCGGGGCATCCGGGTGGAGGCGGGCGCGCGGCTGCTGGAGTGGACGGTGGTGGACGAGGGGGTACGGGCCGTCGTGCGGACCGCCCGGGGCGAGAGCGTCACGGTGGCGGCCGAGCGGCTGCTGGTCGCGGTCGGCCGGGAGCCGGTGACCGATGGTCTGGGGCTCGCGGCGGCGGGACTGGTCACGGACGGGCGGGGCCATGTCGTGCCGGCCGACTGGTCACGGCTGGAGACGGCGGTGCCGGGCATCCACGTGGTGGGCGACCTGCTGCCGCCGCCCTCCCTGGGGCTGGCCCACGCCTCCTTCGCCGAGGGTCTGTTGGTCGCGGAGACGCTGGCCGGGCTGCGCACCTCCCCGGTCGACTACGCCGCCGTCCCCCGGGTCACGTACTCCTCGCCGCAGACGGCCGCGGTGGGGCTGACCGAGGCGCAGGCCCGGGACGCGGGGCACGACGTGGTGGTGAACACCCTGCCGCTGACCGCCGTCGCCAAGGGCATGGTGCACGGCAGGGGCGGGCTGGTGAAGGTGGTCGCGGAGCGGGCGGGCCGGGTGCTGGGCGTCCATCTGGTCGGGCCGCACGTCTCCGAGATGATCGCGGAGAGCCAGCTCGTGGTCGGCTGGGACGCGGAGCCCGCCGATGTGGCCCAGCACATCCACGCCCATCCGACGCTCTCCGAGGCGGTGGGCGAGGCGTTCCTGACGCTGGCCGGGCGCGGACTGCACCAGCAGCACTGAACCGGAGGGCCGGCTCAGGCGGGCGGAAGGCCGGGGCCGTGCGGCGGCAGCTCGGGCGCGCGCGGCGGCAGTTCGGGCGGGCGGGCGGCGGGCGGCCGGGGTGCGGCCGACGGCAGCTCGGGCGGACGGAGGGCCGGGGCGGTGAGGCGGAAGCTCATCCGGCCGAAGCTCACCTGGTCGCCGTCCCGCACCGGGATGGAGCCGACGAGCCGCTGGCCGTTGACGCAGGTCCCGTTGGTGGAGCCGAGGTCGCGCAGCACCCAGCGGCCGTTCTGCGCGGAGAGTTCGGCGTGCAGCCGGGAGACCGTCTCGTGGTTGAGGCGCAGTCCGTTCGCCGGGTCGCGGCCGATGAGCAACGGATACGGGCCGGGCGCGGGGAGCAGCAGTTTGGGGAGCCGCTCGGTCTGCCAGGCGCGGCGCAGCCGCCCGGGGAAGGCGGAGATCCCGCCCACCGCGCGGACCAGTCCCTGGGACCAGCGGCTGCCGTCGTCCAGGTCGGAGGTGAGGGCCGCCAGTTCCTCGGGGCGACGGGCCACGAGGGCGAGCTCCATGCGCCGCATGAAGGTGTCGTGCGACAGCTTGCCCTGTGCCGCACCGTCTCTGAGCACGCCGAGGACACGGTCGCGCTGGGCGTCCGACAGCCGCGCGGGACTCGTGTGGAACTCGAAGGAGGACGTCACGTGGACGATTGTCGGGCCGAGGGGCCCGGAGTGTCCAGACGAGGCCGTGTGTCCCCCGCCGCCCGACCGGCCCTGCCCGCTTCCGGGGCGCCCGGATAGGGTCGTGGCACGGCAAGCCGACAGGTCACGGACGAGGGCAGGGGGGGGCGGGACCATGAACGCATTCCAGGGACTGGCGTCCGACGAACCGGTCGCCATCACGATCCTGGGCGTGGTCGTCATGCTCATGGTGCTTGTGGTGTTCGGTGGTTTCGCGATGGTCGTCTACCTCAGCCCGCGCAAGCACCGCACGCCCGAGGACCGGCGCCGGGCGCGGGAGCGCAAGGCCTCCCACCGTCGCCAGGCCGCGCTCCGCAAACGGCGCGAGGCGCTGCAGCGCAAAGCCCGTCGCCAGGGGTGAGGGAATATCCGGTGGACGGCGGGCGCCGGCCGCGGCTACGGTCGGCACCGCTATCGATCAAGGTCGTGAAAGGGGGTGGGACCGTGCGTGAGAACACCACCGGTACCGCCGGAAACCGCAGCTTCTTCTCATCCTCGCGCTCCCGCCCCGTCCACCGGGCGGTGTCGGACTCCGTCTGACCGGGAGCGCTGCGTTTCTTCCCGGAGGATCTCTCCATGACCGATCTGGTCATTCGCGCGCTCACCCCGAGCGACGCCGGTCTTTTCCATACTCTTCAGAACACCGAGCTTCAGAACACCGAACTTCAGGGCGCTGATCTTCAGGACACCGCTCTCGTCGGCCGTGGCGCGTTCGGCCACCGTTACGCCACCGTGGCGGACGGCGGCGAGTACCGCCCCGACTGGACGTGGGTCGCCCTGCGCGACGGCACGGTGGTGGCCAGGACCGCCTGGTGGGGCGCTCCCGACGACACCGCGCCCATCGCCCTCGACTGGTTCGACTTCGCGGTCGGCGAGGAGGAGGCGGGCGCCGAACTTCTGCGCCGGGCCCCCTTCCGTACCGAGTTCTCCCTGCTGGTGCCGCCCAACTGGCGGGACGTGCCCGAGGTCCGGGCCGCCGCCGAGACCAGGATCGACGCGGCGCGGGCGGCCGGGATGGAGATCCTCGTCGAGCGCTACCGCTATGTGTGGACCCCCGACTGCCCGCTGCCCGAACGGCCGGGCCGACTCACCTTCCACCCCGAGCCGGACGACGCGGTGATCCTCGACGTCCTGCGCCGGGTGCATTCGGTCACGCTGGACGCCCACGCCCGTAAGGCGATCGAAGGACCGGGCGGCCTGGACGCGGCGGCCCAGGAGGAGTTGGACTTCTTCCGCTGGTGCCCCTCGCCGAGGGAGTGGTGGCAGCTCGCGTACACGCCGGACGGTCAGCTGGCGGGCATCCATGTGCCCGCGCACAACCCGTCCGGGCCGTGCATCGGCTTCATCGGGGTCGTCCCCGAGGCGCGCGGGCACGGGTACGGCTACGACCTGCTGGTGGAGTGCACCCGCTTCCTGGTCGAGCGGGGCGCCGAGTCCATCGCGGGCGCGACGGACCGGGGGAACGCGCCGATGGCCGCCGCGTTCGCCCGCGCCGGTCATCCCGTCACTCAGGAGCGGATCGACCTGGTGTTCGCTCAGGGGTGAGTGACCCGCTCGCCGTCTCCTCGGCGAGCCAGTCCAGGCGGAGTCGCTGCTCGGCGGGGATCGTCGCGTCCTCGCCGCGCGGCCCCACGTTGAGCAGCACTCGGCCGCCGTCGGCCGCCGTGTCGCGGACCAGTGAGGTCAGGGCCTCGCGGCCGATGAAGTCGTCCGGCCCCGAGGCCCGGTTGTAGCCGAAGCTGTGGTCGACGCCCCGGGTGATCTCGTACGGGTCGGAGCCCTCGTAGCGGGCGTACTCCGGGGTGCGGAAGTCGTAGACGGGCGGTGTGCGCGGGACGAAGCCCTCGCCCTGCGCCACCGTCCGGCGGTCCCACCAGTTGTACAGCGCCTTCGCACCCGGCAGGTTCAGGCCCCGCCAGTGCGGTGCGTACGGCAGCAGGCGGTCGTTGACGACGCCCTGCGGCACGGTGAAGCGGTAGAAGTCGACCAGCGAACGGATCTCGGCGGCGGAGGCGGGCCAGGCGATGTCGTTCCAGAGGATGTCGGGGCGATAGCGCCGGATCAGCTCTCTCAGCTGCGCGTCCGCGTACGCCGGGTAGTTCCCGCGCGGGACGGCGGAGAACATGTCGGCGGCGGTGCCGATGGGCCGATCGTCGAAGGTCCAGTCGAGCCCGCCGGAGTAGTAGACGCCGAAGCGCAGGCCCTCGGCCCGTACGGCCTCGGCGAACTCGCCGACCACGTCCCGGGTCGTGTGCCAGCCGGCGCGGTGCGGGTTCTTCGTCCCGGAGGGCCAGAGGCAGAACCCGTCGTGGTGCTTGGTGACCAGCACCGCGTATTCGGCGCCCGCCTCCCGGAAGCCGCGGGCCCAGGCGGCGGGGTCCCAGGTGCTGAGCCCGTCCTCGAAGGCGTGGCCGAAGTCCGTGTAGGGGTGGGTGCCGTAGGTGGCGCGGTGGTGGGCGGCGACCGGGGAGCCGGGGAAGCGGAGCGCGTTCTCGTACCACTCCGCGTACGAGGTCCAGCCCAGCGGCGCACGCCGGCCCGCCGCCGGCAGTTCGGCGGCGGGGACATAGGGCGGGGCCCAGCCGGGGACGGAGGCGGGTGTCCAGTGAACGAAGATCCCCAGTCGGGCCCGGGACCACCATGAAGCGACCATGGCGGGAGTATTGATCATCGGGGCGGCGTCGCGTAAGTCCCCTCGACCGCTTCGTTCCCCTTCTGCCGCTTCTGTGCGTGGATCAGGTCGCGGTACCAGGCGTACGAGGCCTTCGGCGTACGGGTCAGCGTCTCGTAGTCGATGTGGACGAGGCCGAACCGCTGCGAGGCACCCTCCGTCCACTCGACGTTGTCGGTGAGCGACCAGGTGAAGTAGCCGCGTATGTCCACCCCGGCGTCCATCGCCGACCGCAGGGCCCTCAGATGGCTCTCCAGGTAGGCGATGCGGCGGTCATCCGCGTGCGGTTCCTCCAGGGCGCAGCCGTTCTCGGTGATGTAGAGCGGCGGGAGGCGGTCGCCGTAGCGGGTGTGCAGCGCGGTGACGATCTCGGTGAGGCCTTCCGGGACCACGGGCCAGCCGAATCCGGTCTTCTCGTACCCCTCGATCTCCCGTATCCCGAAGGGCAGTTCGGCGGGCATCGTGAAGCCGGAGAAGGTGTCCAGGGCCTCGGGCCTGGGCGCTCCGACGAGGGTCGGGTTGTAGTAGTTGACGCCGTACCAGTCGAGCGGGGTGGAGATGATCTTCAGGTCGTCGGCGACGGGTCCCGGCATCAGGGCGGCGAGGCTCTCGTCCGGGTAGCGCCCGGTGAGGACCGGGTCGGCGAAGAGCCAGTTGGTGAGCGTGTCGTACAGCTCCGCGCCGAAGCGGTCCTCATCGGTGTCCCCGGCCGTCCAGACCGGGGCGTGCGAGAGGGCGACACCGATGTTGTCCGCGCCGGCCGCGCGCAGGGCACGGACCGCGAGGCCGTGGGCGAGGAGCTGGTGGTGGGCGGCGGGCAGGGCGTCGAAGAGCAGGGTGCGGCCCGGGGCGTGCTCGCCCAGCGCGTAGCCGAGCATCGTGACCTCGGCGGGCTCGTTGATCGTGATCCACATGGGGACGCGGTCGGCGAGGCGTTCGGCGACGATGCCCGCGTACTCGGCGAAGCGGTGGGCGGTGTCCCGGTCGAGCCAGCCGCCCGCCTCCTCCAGCGGGAGCGGGGTGTCCCAGTGGTAGAGGGTCGGGGCGGGGGTGATGCCGTGGGCGCAGAGCTCGTCGACGAGCCGGTCGTAGAAGTCGAGCCCGTCGGCGTTGACGGCTCCGCTGCCGCCGGGCACCACACGGGGCCAGCTCACGGAGAACCGGAAGGCGTCGGCGCCGAGTCCGGCCAGCAGCGCGACGTCCTCGCGGTAGCGGGCGTGGAAGCCGGTGCCCCGGGTGGTGTCGGTGCCGTCCTTGATCCGGCCCGGCAGGGCGGCGAAGGCGTCCCAGCCGGAGGGGCCCTTGCCGTCCGCGTCCACCGCCCCCTCGGTCTGGAAGGCGGAGGCGGAGGCTCCCCAGAGGAAGCCGGGCGGGAACATCGGCACGGTCATCGCGGCCTCCAGCAGCCGTACGTAGGAGCAGGACCAGGAGCGGAAGCGGTCCGTTTCAGCAGAACCGGTCGGGTGTCAGCAGAACCAGTACGTGTGAGCGAAATCCGTATGAGCGGGAACCTCGCCGGGCAATGATCAGGACCAGACCTTAATCGCCGGTGGCGGGCGGCAACAGAGCCTGTCGTGTGGAGCGCGAAGCCCGCCCCGGGCGGCGCGCGCGCCCCGCCCAGGGACGAGGAGTGGTGGATGCAGTTCGAGGTGTGGGCCCCCGAGGCGGACTCGGTCGTGCTGGAGGCGGCGGACGTCCGGTCCCCGATGGAGCGCGACACGGGGCGCGAGGGGTGGTGGACGGCCGAGGCGGAGGCCTCCGACGGGGACCGGTACGGGTTCCGGGTGGACGACGGGCCGCTGCTGCCCGACCCCCGGTCGCGGCGGCAGCCGGACGGGCCCGACGGCCCGAGCGCGGTCGTCGACCAGGAGGCGTACGCCTGGCGCAACGGGTGGGCCGGGCGGCGGCTGAACCGGGCGGTGCTGTACGAGCTGCACGTGGGGACGTACACCCCGGAGGGCACGTTCGACGCGGCGGCGGCGCGGCTGGGCCATCTGGCGGAGCTGGGCGTCACCCATGTGTCGCTGATGCCCCTCTGCCCGTTCCCGGGGGTCAACGGCTGGGGCTACGAGGGTGTCTCGCTGTGGGCGGTGCACGAGCCGTACGGCGGGCCCGAGGGGCTGAAGCGCTTGGTCGACGCGGCGCACGGGCTGGGGCTCGGGGTGGTCCTGGACGTCGTCCACAACCACCTGGGCCCCTCAGGCAACCATCTGCCCTCCTTCGGCCCGTACTTCACCGACACCCACCACACCCCGTGGGGCGCGGCCGTCAATCTGGACGCGCCGGGCTCCGACGAGGTGCGGGCGTTCCTGCTGGGCAGCGCGCTGGCCTGGCTGCGCGACTACCGGCTCGACGGGCTGCGCCTGGACGCCGTGCACGCGCTCGCCGACACCCGGGCGCTCACCTTCCTGGAGGAGCTGTCGGCTGCGGTCGACGCGCTGGCGGTGGAGCTGGGGCGGCCGCTCGGGCTGATCGCCGAGTCCGACCTCTGCGACCCGCGCACCACCACCCCGCGCCCGGCGGGCGGCCTCGGGCTGCACGCCCAGTGGAACGACGACTTCCACCACGCCCTGCACACGGCGCTCACCGGCGAGTCCCAGGGCTACTACGCCGACTTCGCCCGCGCCCCGCTCGCCGCCCTCGCCAAGACGGTGACGTCCGCGTTCTTCCACAACGGGACCTACTCCAGCTTCCGGGGCCGCACCCACGGCCGCCCGGTCGATGTGTCCCGCACCCCCGCCCACCGCTTCGTCGGGTACGCGCAGACGCACGACCAGATCGGCAACCGGGCGCTGGGGGACCGCCTCGCCGCCTCCCTCTCCCCCGGCCTCCGGGCGTGCGCCGCCGCGCTCGTGCTGACCGGCCCGTTCACCCCGATGCTGTTCATGGGCGAGGAGTGGGGGGCGCGCACCCCCTGGCAGTTCTTCACCGACCACACGGACCCGGAGCTGGCCGAGGCCGTACGCAACGGCAGGCGGCGGGAGTTCGGGGCGCACGGCTGGGCCGAGGAGGAGATCCCCGACCCGCAGGACCCCGCGACCCGGGACCGCTCGGTCCTCGACTGGGCCGAGCCGGAGCGCGAACCGCACGCACGGCTGCTCGCCTGGTACCGCCAACTGATCGCGCTGCGGCGTACGTTGCCCGACCTCCACGATCCCGACCTGGCCTCGGTGAAGACCGCCTTCGACGAGGACGCGCGGTGGTTCGCGTACCGCAGGGGCGATCTGCGGGTCGTGGTGAACCTGGCCGACAAGCCGGCGGCGATCCCCCTCGGCCTCGGCCGCCACCGCCGTTCCGGCGGACGGGTGGCGGCGGCCTGGGAGCCGATGGAGGCGCCGGGCGCGGACGGGGTGCTGCATCTGCCGCCGGAGTCGTGCGTGGTGCTGGCGGACGACTGAACTCCCCGCCGCTGCCCGCTATTCCACGGCTACTCCACGGCTATTCCACGATCGCCAGCTCGCGGGCGGTGGTGTTGAGCCGTCGGCCGCCGTCCTCGGTGACGGCCACGATGTCCTCGATCCGGACGCCGAAGCGGCCCGGGAGATAGACGCCCGGCTCCACGGAGAAACACATGCCGGGGACGAGCTGCTGCTCCTCGCCCTCGATCATGTACGGCGGCTCGTGGGTGGTGACGCCGATGCCGTGGCCGGTGCGGTGGATGAAGCGGTCGCCGTAGCCGAACTCGGTGATCACCGCGCGGGCGGCCCGGTCGATCTCCTGGCAGGCGACGCCGGGCCGGACGGCGGCACAGCCCGCCCGCTGGGCCTCGCGGACGATGTCGTGGACCCGCTGCTCCTCGGCGGTGGGCTCGCCGACATGGACCGTACGGGAGGTGTCGGAGCCGTAGCCGTGCTTCAGGCCGCCGAAGTCGAGGACCACCATGTCGCCGCGCTCGATGGTGCGTTCGCCCGCCTCGTGGTGCGGGTTGGCCCCGTTGGGGCCGGATCCGACGACGGTGAAGTCGACCTGGGAGTGCCCGAACTCGCGGAGCAGCGCGGCCAGATCGGTGGCCAGGTCGACCTCCCGGCGGCCGGAGAAGCGCACCTTGAGGATCTCCTCGTACGTGGCGTCGGCGGCGGCCCCGGCGGCGGCGAGCCGTTCCAGCTCGGCGGCGTCCTTCACCGCGCGGAGCATCGGCAGCGCCTCGGTGAGCGCGGTGTAGGAGGTGCCGGGCAGCTCGCGCTGGAGGCCGAGCAGATGCATCGCCCAGGCGTTGTCGCTGACGCCGAAGCGGCCCCGGTCGTCCAGCAGCGGGGCGGTCACCGCGTACGGGTCCTTGCCGTCGGTCCAGTCCCGCAGGGTGAGGGCGGGCGCGCCGGTGGCGGCGGCCGCGTCGGGGGCCTCCAGGGTCGGGACCACCAGGACCGGGTCCTGGCCGGCCCGGAGCACGAGGAGCGTGAGGCGTTCGGTGCTCACGGGGCGGTAGCCGGTGAGGTGGACGAGGTCGGGGCCCGGCGCGACGATCACCCCGGCGAGCCCGGCCTCGGCGGCGGACTCGGCGGCGCGCGCCATCCGGGCCCGATAGTCGTCGGCGGTGAAGGACGGCGGGGCGGACTGCGGCGCGGGCTGCTGAGCGGGCTGCTGAGCGGGCTGCTGAGCGGACGGGCTCGGGCTGGACATCAGGGCCTCCTGGCGGTGCGACACGGCACACAGCATCCTGCCCGCCCGGCGAGGTGTACGCGACCGGCTTCCCGGCCGTGTTCCGGCGGGGTGTACGCGACCGGCTTCCCGGCCGTGTTCCGGCGGGGTGTACGCGACCGGCTTCCCGGCCGTGTTCCGGCGGGGCCGTCAGCCGTCAGCCGTCGGCAGCCGCACGATCAGGTCGGCCCGGTCCCGGCCCCGCTCCACCAGTCGGGCGTTCGCCTCGTCGGAGCGGGCCACCCACTCCTCGGCGTGCGGCCGGGGCTTTCCGTGGCGCACATGGCGGTCGACGAGGCGGCGCACCCGGACGCCCGGGTCGAGGTCCAGGAACCACACCTCGTCCAGCAGCCCGCGCACCGGCGCCCAGGGCCCGTCCTCCAGCAGCAGGTAGTTGCCCTCGGTGACGACGAGCGGGACATCCGGCGGTACGGGCAGCGCACCGGCGACCGGCTCCTCCAGGGACCGGTCGAAGGCGGGGGCGTAGACCGTGTGCACCGGGTCCGGGTCGCGCAGCCGCCGCAGCAGGGCCGCGTAGCCGGCGGCGTCGAAGGTGTCGGGGGCGCCCTTCCGGTCGGCGCGGCCCAGCCGGTCCAGCTCGGCGGCGGCGAGGTGGAAGCCGTCCATCGGGACGAGGGCGGCGCGTCCGTCCAGGGCCGCGACCAGCCGGTCCGCCAGAGTGGACTTCCCGGCTCCGGGCGGGCCCGCGATCCCGAGGATCCGTCGCCCTCCGGCGTCCGCGAGCGCGCGGGCCCGGTCCGTCAGCGCGGCGAGGCCGCCGGTGCTCGTGCCGTCCACGATGTCCATGCGGGGCATTGTGCGGCGGCGGAGGGCCCCGGCGTTAGTGTTACGTATAACCTCATCGTCGGCCTCATCATCGGAAGGACTCCCCCGCCATGCCCCACATCGCCCTGGTCACCCTGGTCGTCCGCGACTACGACGAGGCGCTCGCGTTCTACCGCGACGCGCTCGGCTTCGAGCTGGTGGAGGACACCGACCGGGGCGACGGCACCCGCTGGGTGGTGGTGCGCCCGCGCGGCGCGGCTCCCGGCACGGGGCTGCTGCTGGCCCGGGCGAAGGACGAGGCGCAGGGCGCGGCCGTCGGGGCGCAAACGGGCGGCCGGGTCGGCTTCTTCCTGCACACCGAGGACTTCGCGGCGGACCATGAGCGGATGCGTGCGGCCGGGGTGCGGTTCCTGGAGGAGCCCCGGCACGAGACGTACGGCTCGGTCGCGGTCTTCGAGGACCTGTACGGCAACCGCTGGGACCTGTTGCAGCCGGCCGCCTGAGTCCGTTTGCCCCCGCTCCGGCCCGGGTCAGTGCCCGCCCCGGCCCTCCAGGTAGGCGAGCACCGCGAGGACGCGGCGGTGGACGGTGCCGTCGTCCGGCTCCAGGCCGAGCTTGGCGAAGATGGAGCCGATGTGCTTGCTCACCGCCCGTTCGGAGACGGTGAGTTCGGCGGCGATCGTGCCGTTGGCCTTGCCCTGCGCCATGTGTTCCAGGACCTCGCGCTCGCGGGCGGTGAGGCTCTGGAGCGGGCCCGCCGAGGACTTGCGGGTGAGGAGCTGGGTGACGACCTCCGGGTCGAGGGCGGTGCCGCCCGCCGCCACCCGGTCCAGCGCCTCCAGGAACTGCTCGACCCGGCCCACCCGGTCCTTGAGCAGATAGCCGATGCCCCGGGCGCCCTGGGCGAGGAGCTCGGCGGCGTAGGTCTCCTCGACGTACTGCGAGAGGACCAGGATCGGCAGGTCGGGCAGTTCGGCGCGGGCGGCGAGCGCGGCCCGCAGGCCCTCGTCGCGGAAGGTGGGCGGCAGCCGTACGTCCAGGACGGCGACGTCCGGGCGGTGTTCGAGCAGGGCGGGCAGGATCTCCGGGCCGGCCGCCGCGTCGGCCACCACCTCGTGTCCGGAGCTGGTGAGCAGGAGAATCAGGCCCTCGCGCAGGAGGGCGTTGTCCTCGGCGATCACGATCCGCACGGCAGCTCCACTTCGATGTCCGTCGGCCCCCCGGCGGGGCTGCTGACGCGGGTGGCGCCGTCCAGTGCGGCGACCCGCCGCCGGATGCCCACCAGCCCGCTGCCGGCGCGTTCGTCCGCGCCGCCGTGACCATCGTCGCCGATGGTCACGCGCAGCACGCCGGGGGGCCGGTCGATACGGACCCGGGCGGCGGTGGCGCCGCTGTGCTTGCTGATGTTGGTGAGCGCCTCGGCCACCACGAAGTAGGCGGCGGCCTCGATCGCGGCGGGCAGCCGCCGCCCGTCCTCCACCGCGTCCAGGTCCGCCGTGACGGGGACGGCGACGTCGGCGGCCAACGCCCGTACCGCACCGGCCAGTCCACGGTCGGTGAGCACCGGCGGGTGGATGCCGCGCACCACGTGCCGCAGCTCGGCGAGCGCGGCGTCGGCCCCGTCCTGCGCCTCGTCCAGGCGGGCCCGCGCGGCGGCCGGGTCGCGGTCGAGGAGCTGTTTGGCGAGCCCGATCCGCATCGACAGGGCGACGATCCTGGCCTGGGCGCCGTCGTGCAGATCCCGTTCGATGCGCCGCAGTTCGGCCCCGTGCGCGGCGACCGCACCGGCCCGGCTCTCGGTGAGGTGGGCGATCCGTTCGGTGAGTTCGGCGGCGGGCGGCGGGGCGAGGAGGGCCAGCGTCCAGCCCGCCGAGAGGTCGGCCAGCACCGGATGCCAGCGCAGCGCCCAGCCCGGCCGCTCGGGCGGCTCGGTGCCGTACTCGTCGGCCCGCCGCCGGTCCACCAGGCCCACGACGGACAGGCCGATCCCGTCCACCAGCAGGGCGATGGGCCACAGGACCATCGCGAGGTAGCCGAGCCCCATCCCGAAGAGCGTCTGGATCGGCAGCCAGAGCGCGAGCCGCCAGGTGGTCCGGTCGGTGAGCGTCCACCGCACCCGTTCGGACAACTCGCCGCCGGGCGGCGGCGGATACGAGGCCGGCCGGTGTCCGGGACCGAGCCGGGCCGCCGCCCGGCGGCTCTCCGCCGCGGCGGCCCGGCGCAGCAGTCCGGCGGCCTCCGGCAGCGCGGGCAGCCCGATGATCACGACGGCGAACAGGAGGGCCGCCACGACCAGGAACCCGCCGATGTAGGTCAGCATCGCGACCCCGATGCCGAGGAAGAGGTAGCGCGAGGCGTCCCAGGAACGCTGCACGGCGACCGTGAGGGGGGCGGACGGGGAGCTGCTCATGGCAGCCAACGGTACGGGGGCCGACCCGCCGCCGGACGGGGGCGGGCACCCGGCCGGGGGTACAGCTGGGTCCACCCCCGGTCCGGTAGTGCGCACCCTCGCCCCGCCGCGCCCCGACTCATAGCGTTCTAGCAGGTCAAACGGTACGGGGACGGGTCCGGAGGACACTCCGGGGACGGTGGAGGCGAACAGTGGGTACGACGATGGTGGAGCAGGCGACCGCGCTCGGTCTGGAAGGGGTGAGCCGGAGCTACGGGCGGCGCGGGAGCAGCCGGTGGACGACGGCGCTCGACGCGGTCAGCTGTACGGTCCCGGCCGGGAGCTTCACCGCGGTGGTCGGCCCCTCGGGTTCGGGCAAGAGCACCTTCCTCCAGGTCGCGGCGGGCCTGGACCGGCCGACCTCGGGGACGGTGCGGATCGCGGGCACCGATCTCGGGTCGCTCTCGGAGGCGGCGCTGACCCGGTTGCGCCGGGACCGGATCGGGTTCGTCTTCCAGTCGCACGCGCTCAACCTGGTGCCGTCGCTGTCCATCGAGGAGAACGTGGTGCTGCCGCTGGTGCTGGGCGGCGCGGACCCGGGCGGGCCCGATGTGCTGGCGCGGGGCCGGGAGTTGCTGGCCCGGGTGGGTCTCGCGGGGCGCGGCGGCGACGGGCCCTCGACGATGTCGGGCGGGCAGCAGCAGCGGGTGGCGGTGGCCCGGGCGCTGGTGACGGAGCCCGAGGTGATCTTCGCGGACGAGCCGACCGCCTCCCTCGACCCGGAGTCCGCGGCGCTGGTGCTGGCGCTGCTGCGGGACGCCGTACGGATCGAGGGCCGCACGGTCGTGATGGTCACCCATGATCCGGTGGCGGCGAGCTGGGCGGACACCGTGCTGACGATGGACGGCGGTCGGCTGCGATGAAGTCGCCCGCGATGAAATCCGCTGCGATGAGGTCCGCCGCGACACGGGAGCGTACGGGCACGGCGGCCCAGGAGCCGCCGGACGTACGGCAGAGGCGTAAGGGGACGCCCGCCCGGGAGGCGCGGGGCGTACGGCAGGGGTCGCGGCGGGCGTCGGCGTTCCTGGCCAGGCGGTCCCTGGCCACGCACCGGCGGGCCTGGGCGGCGGTGATCGTGGCGACGGGCGCGGCCGCCGCGCTGATCGGCGCGTTCGCGTTCGTCGTCGGCTCGCTGCTGGTGGCCGCGCCGCCGGTGCAGCGGTACGCGGGCGCCGACGCGGTGGTGGCGGCGGACCAGAAGGTGTCGTACACCGCGAAGCCCTGGGGCAGCGAACCGCAGACCGCGACGGCGTACCTGCCGGAGCGGGCCCGCCTGGACCGGTCGGTGCTGGCCGCGGTGGCCGGGGCCGACGGGGTGGCGAAGGCCGTCGCGGACGACTCCGTGCCGGTGTCCACCGGCGACGGGCGGCCGGCGGTGGGCCGCTCCTGGCCGTCCGCCGTGCTCACCCCGTACGAACTGGCCGAAGGGCGGGCCCCCGGGGACGCGACCGAGGTCGTCCTGGACGGCGCGCTGACGGCAGCCGGCCCCGCCCCGGCTCCGGGCGAGCGGATCGTGCTGCGGGCCGACGGGACCACCCGGACGTACACCGTCAGCGGGATCGCCCGCACCGGGCACGGCGGCGACGGCCCCCCGGCCGTGTTCTTCACCGAACCCCGGCTGACCGCACTGGCCGGGCACCCGGGCCGGATCGACGCGATCGGTGTGGTCGCGGAGCCGGGCGTCGGGCCGAAGGCGCTGCGCGAGGCGATCGGCGCGGTGCTGCCCGAGAACGCGGGCGTCGCCGGATCCGACCGGGGCGTACGGGTGCTGACGGGTGCGGAGCGCGGGGAGGCCGAGCACGTGGACGCGCTCGGCGGGCGCGGCGACCAACTGGCCCTGCTCGGGTCGATCGGCGGCACCGTGCTCATGGTGGCGCTCCTCGTGATCGCCTCGACGCTGTCCCAGGCGATCCATCAGCGGTCCGGGGAACTGGCGCTGCTGCGGGCGGTGGGGGCATCCCCCCGTCAGCTCCGGTCCGCGATCGGCCGGGAGGCGGGCCGGGTCTCCGCGGTGGCGGCGCTACTGGGCGGCCTCGGGGCCGTACCGCTGGGTCTCGCGATGCGTTCGCTGCTGACCACCGGGACGCTTCCGCTGCCGGTGCCGTGGTGGCTGCCGCCCGCCGCCGCGCTGGCCGGCGGGCTGCTGGTCGCGCTGCTCGCACGGCCGGTCGCGATGCTCGCCGCCCGGTCCATCACCCGGCTGCGGCCCGCCGCCGCGCTGGGTGCGGCGGCGGCGGACGAGCCGAGCGAGCCGGGACGGTTCCGCACGGTCGCGGGGGTGGTGCTGGCCTTCGCCGGGATCAGCTCGGCGGGCGTGGCGACGGCGCAGAGCGGTCCGGCGGCGGGCGCCGCCGCCTCGGGCGCGGCGTTGTCGCTGGTGATCGCGGTCGCACTGCTGGGGCCCCGGATCGCCCGGATCGCCCTGGGCGTGCTGGGCCGTCCGCTGCGCCGGGCGGGCGGGGTCTCGGGCTTCCTCGCCGAGCGGGCGGCCTCGGCGCACACCCGGCGGCTCGCCACCGCGTTCACCCCGATCGTGCTGGTGGTCGCGTTCGTCTGCGTGCAGCTCGCGGCGGGGCCGACGCTGGAGCGGGCCGCCGACCGGCAGGCGTCCGCCGCGCTGCGGGCGGACCTGGTGGCGACGGCCGGCGGGGCGGGGCTGCCCGCCGGGGCGGCCCGGGCGGTGCGGGAGGCACCGGGGGTCACGGCGGCGACCGGGGTGCTGCGGTCGGCGGTCGTCCTGGCCGACCGGGAGGCCGGTGAACCGGTGCTGTCCCGGCTGCCCGTGCTCGGCGTGGAGGCGCGCGGCCTGTCCGGCACGCTCGACCCCCGCGTCACGGCGGGCGACCTGGACCGGCTCACGGGGCTCGACGCCGTCGCGGTCGGGGCGGACCGGGCGAAGAGCCTGAAGGTCGGCCCCGGGGACCGGGTGGCGCTGCGGCTCGGCGACGGTACGCGGGTGGAGCCCCGGGTCGTCGCGGTGTACGGACACGAGCTGGGCCTGGGCGAGTTCCTCTTCCCGCGCGAGGCGCTGGCGGGCCATGTCTCGGCCGCGCGGGACGGGGTCGTCCTGATCCGGACCGGGGCGGGGAGCGACGGGGAGGCCGCGGCCGCCGTGCGGAAGGCGCTGGCTCCGTACGGCGGCGGGGTGACGGTCCGGGCCGCGACGGCCGACGACGTGCGGATCGCTCCGCCGGTGTCGGACGGGGACAACGCGGTGATCGTCATCGGCGTCGGGGTGATCGGCGGCTTCGCGCTGCTGGCCGTGGTGAGCACGCTGGCACTGATCACGATCGGCCGCAGGGGCGAGTTCCGGCTGCTGCGAATGGTCGGCACGGGGCGCCGGCAGCTGCGGCGGATGCTGGTGCTGGAGACCGGTCTGGTGACGGTCGCCGGCCTGGTGATCGGCACGGTGGTGGCGGCGGTCCCGCTGACCGCGTTCGCCGTCTCGGTGGCGGGCACGGCCCCGTATCTCCCGCCGGCGCACTACGGGGTGATCGCGGGGGCGGTGGCACTCGCGGCGGCAGCGGGAACGCTGATCCCGGGCGCGGCGGGCGGACGCTTCGTCCTGGGACGCCGGGCGGGGTGAGGGGCGGGGCGAGGGGCGGGGCGGAACCGGATGAGGGGCGAGGTCAGGGGTGGCGGGCAGCCGCCCCTGACCTCGCCCCGTCGCCATTCGGCCCACAGCCGAGGCGCGGCCGGACATCGTCCGATGACCATGGGTCCATGGAGGTCGAGGAGTCCACGGAGAGCGCCGCGCCCGTCGAACGGCACGCCGGCTGGAACGAGCTGTTCTTCGATCTCGTCGTCGTCGCCGGGGCGGGACAGCTGGCCCATCTGCTGCACGACGGTCCGCACCTGGCGGATCTCGCCCTGTACGGGGTCCTCTACCTGGCTTTCTGGACCGTCTGGGCCGGGTTCGCCGTCTACGGGGACATCGCCGCCTCCGCCACCCGGGTCCGCACCCTGCTGGTCGCGATGCTCGGCATGGCGGTGATGGCGGCCTCCGTGCACGCGGTCCTCACCAGCCACGCCGTCACGTTCGTCGTCGCCTATGTCGCGCTGCGCTGGCAGGCTGGCCGGGTGTGGCGGCGGGGCAGCGTCGTCGTCGACTGGCCGCTGGCCCAGTTCGGGGCGGGCGCGCTGCCCTGGCTCGTCTCCCTCATCGTACCGACTCCGTGGCGCTACTGGCTCTGGGCCCTCGGTATCGCCGTCGACATCGTCACCCTGCTGGTCTCCACCCGGGGCCGTACCCTCCGCCGCGCCACCGATCGCGCCGGACGCCGGGCCGGCCGCCGCGCCGGGCGCCCGCCCCCGGGCCCGGCCCACTCACCCGGCCTCGCACCGCCCCGGATCGGCGAGTCGCGCATCGACACCGCGCACATGGGCGAACGCCTCGGCCTGTACGTGATCATCGTGCTGGGCGAAGGGGTCATCCAGATCATCGACGCGGCCTCCGAACGCGACGACTGGGACCTGCCGCTGGTCGCCACCGGGCTGGGCGCGTTCGGGCTGCTGGCCGGGATCTGCGCGCTGAGCCTGCTGTACGGCACCAACGGCATCCCGCATCTGCGCAAGGACGCGCTCGCACCCCGGCTGGCCATGCTCCTGCACGCGGTGACCACCGGATTCCTCGTGGCGCTGGCGACCGCCCTGGGTTCCGCCGTCGCCCACGTCGACGACGTCCTGCCCAAGGGGCAGCACTGGCTCCTGTGCGGTGCGATGGCCGGCTACTTCGCCGCCGGTCTGGTCGCGGCGCTGCCGCTGGCGGACCGGTCCGACCGGGTCTGGCTGCTGGGCTGGGCGCTGCCGTGCGTGGTGGTGGCCGTGGCCCTCGCGCCGCTCGGCGTGCGGCTGCCGGCCTGGGCCACGATCGGGATCCTCGTGGCGCTGGTCTGCTGGCAGATCCTCTACGACCCGGAGCCGCCGGGAACGCTGCCGTCCGGGCGGCGGGGCCGCAGGTTCAGGCGCCCGGCCCCGCGCACCGTATGAGCGCGGGCGGCGAGCTCGGCTCAGGTGCGGGCCAGGCCCGCTTCCCGTACGGCCACCGCCTCCATCGCGTCCAGCACCGGCCGGATCAGCGGATGGCCCTCGGCCCCCTGCCGTACGGCGGCGAAGACCCGGCGGGTGGGGGCGCTGCCCTCGACCGGGCGGACGACCACCCCGGTCAGCTCCATCCCGCGCAGCGCGGACCGGGGCACCAGGGCCACTCCGGCGTCCGCCCCGGCCAGGGCGACCACGGCCCGGAAGTCGTCCGAGGAGTGTTCGAGGCGGGGGGCGAACCCGGCGAACTCGCAGGCCAGGACCACCACGTCATGGCAGGGGTTGCCCGGGTACGGCCCGATCCACGAGTCCTTCGCGAGGTCGGCGACCGCGACCTGGTCCTGGTCCGCGAGGCGGTGGTCCACCGGGAGCACCGCGTCGAACGGCTCCGAGTACAGGGGGACGCGGGTGAGGCGGCGGTCGTCCTCGGCGGGCGCGCCCCGGTATTCGACGGCCACCGCCACGTCGACCTGCCGGTCCAGCACCATCGGCACGCTCGCGTCGCCCTCCGCGTCCTGGACCTTGACCCGGATGCCGGGCGCGGTGCGGGCCAGCTCGGTGAGGGCGGGGGCGAGGACGAGGCCGATGCCGGTGGCGAACGCGGCGACCGTGACCGTACCGGCGACGCCCGCGCTGTAGTCCGCGAGCTCCGCCTCGGCCCGCTCCAGCTGGGCCAGGACCAGGTTGGTGTGGCTGAGCAGGATCTCCCCGGCGGCGGTGAGCCGGGCTCCGCGCGCCCCGCGTTCGACGAGGCGGTGGCCGGTCTCCTGTTCCAGGGCGGCGAGCTGCTGGGAGACGGCGGAGGGCGTCAGGTACAACGCGGCGGCGGCCGCGGTCACGGTGCGGTGGTCGGCCACCGCACGGAGGATTCGCAGCCGCCGCGCATCGATCATGTGCCCATTGTCCCAGGTGGCGGTCG
Organism: Streptomyces sp. NPDC091289; assembly: GCF_044757365.1. Taxonomy (NCBI): domain Bacteria; kingdom Bacillati; phylum Actinomycetota; class Actinomycetes; order Kitasatosporales; family Streptomycetaceae; genus Streptomyces; species Streptomyces sp. NPDC091289. The sequence goes on along the minus strand of NZ_JBIVUT010000002.1, from coordinate 325,566 downwards.
AGGCCCCGACCTCATGGACGTCCGAGGACCTGGTCGGCCGCCGCGAAGCGGTGCTCCGTCGGCTTCAGCACGTCGTGGAGATAGCCGAAGTACTCCGTTTCCGCCGTTCCTGTGAGCACCGCCAGCAGGAAGGCGAGGCACCCCATGTCGTGAGGCTCCCACAGCGGGCCCTGTCCCTCGTTGTAGAGCACGGTCCACTCGTCGGGATGCTGACCGGGCCGTGCCAGCCAGTACAGAAACGCCCCGCTGAACCCGTCGAACGCCCACGGCAGGATCCGCGCCCCCGCCTCCAGCAGTCCGGCCGGTTTCTCCTCGCCCACTTCCCACAGTCCGGCCAGGACCTCGTCCCGCTCCGTCGTCCGCGCGCGCAGGTCGCATGTGTCATGGGCGGAGTCGGGGACGAGCAGCCAGATCGTCTCGTCGAAGACGCCGTCGCCGTACGTCTCGACGAGCTGCTTGTAGTCGGCGGGCAGAGCCGATCCGAGCTCGCGCTCGGCCTGCGCCCAGTCCACCGCGGGCGAGTGGCCGGCGGGCGGCGGGCAGAGGCGGACGAGGGCATCGAGGGCGGTCATGGAACGGACGTTACCGAAACCCCGCCCCGTGCCCGCGGCGAGGGGGGCGGGGCTGGGCGGGCGGGGCGGGCGAAGATCCGAACCGGCCAGCGACAGGAGCCGGGTGAGGACCGGGGACTTTCCCGGACGGCCCACCCGGCACGCCGGCGACTTCTGGATCAGCCCTGGGCCTCCAGCGCGGCCCGCGCGTCGACGAACGCGTCCACGGCGCGGTTCACGTCGGCCGTGGAGTGGGCGGCGGAGAGCTGGACGCGGATCCGGGCCGCGTCCTGCGGGACGACCGGGTAGGAGAAGCCGATCACGTACACCCCGCGCTCCAGGAGCAGTTCCGCCATCCGGCCCGCCTTGCCCGCGTCGCCGATCATGACGGGGGCGATGGCGTGGTCGCCGGGCAGGATGTCGAAGCCCTCCTCGGTCATCCGGGTGCGGAAGAGCGCGGTGTTGGCGTTGAGCTGCTCGCGCAGGTCTCCGGCGGACTCCAGCAGGTCGATGACCTTGAGGGAGGCGGCGGCGATGACCGGGGCGAGGGAGTTGGAGAAGAGGTACGGGCGCGAGCGCTGGCGCAGCAGGGCGACGATCTCGGCGCGGGCCGCGACGTAACCGCCGGAGGCTCCGCCGAGCGCCTTGCCGAGGGTGCCGGTGATGATGTCGACCCGGTCCATGACACCGTGCAGTTCGGGCGTGCCGCGTCCGCCGGGGCCGACGAAGCCGACGGCGTGCGAGTCGTCGACCATGACCATGGCGTCGTAGCGGTCGGCCAGGTCGCAGATCTCCTGGAGCGGGGCGACGTACCCGTCCATGGAGAAGACGCCGTCGGTGACGATGAGGCGGCGGCGGGCTCCGGACGCCTCCTTGAGCTGCGTCTCCAGGTCGGCCATGTCGCGGTTGGCGTAGCGGTGGCGCTTCGCCTTGGAGAGCCGGATGCCGTCGATGATGGAGGCGTGGTTGAGGGCGTCGGAGATGACCGCGTCCTCCGGGCCGAGCAGCGTTTCGAAGACTCCGCCGTTGGCGTCGAAGCAGGAGGAGTAGAGGATCGTGTCCTCCTGGCCGAGGAAGGCCGAGAGCCGCTGCTCCAGCTCCTTGTGGACCTCCTGGGTGCCGCAGATGAAGCGGACCGAGGCGAGCCCGTAGCCCCAGCGGTCCAGCGCCTCGTGGGCGGCGGCGATGACCTCGGGGTGGTCGGCGAGGCCGAGGTAGTTGTTGGCGCAGAAGTTGAGGACCTCGCCGGCGCGTCCGCCGGAGGTGACGGCCACCGTCGCGGACTGCGGGGTGCCGATCACGCGCTCGGGCTTGTGCAGCCCGGCGGCGCGGATCTCGTCGAGGGTGGTGCGCAGATCGTCGCGTACGGAGTCGAACATGCGGATTCCTTAAGGATGCGAGGAAAGGATGCGAGAGAGGTTCGAAGGTCAGACGGTCCGGTCGGGGAAGTCAGACGGTCCAGTCGAGGATGACCTTGCCGCCGAGGCCGCTCGCGGCGTCGTCGAAGGCCGCCTCGAAGTCGCGGAAGCCGTACCGGCCGGTGATCACGGGGGCGAGGTCGAGGCCGCCCTCCAGCAGGACGGACATGGCGTACCAGGTCTCGTACATCTCGCGGCCGTAGATCCCCTTGATGGTGATCATCGAGGTGACGATGCGGGACCAGTCGACGGCGAACTCCTCGGCGGGCAGGCCGAGCATCGCGATCCGGCCGCCGTGCGTCATGTTCGCGACCATGTCGCGCATCGCCTCGGGGCGGCCGGACATCTCCAGGCCGATGTCGAAGCCCTCGCGCAGGCCGAGCTCCCGCTGGCCGTCCGCGATGGTCCGGTCCGCGACGTTGAGGGCGAGGCTGACGCCGACCTTGCGGGCGAGGGCGAGGCGGGCCTCGCTGACGTCGGTGATGACGACGTTGCGGGCGCCGGCGTGCCGGGCGACGGCGGCGGCCATGATGCCGATCGGGCCGGCGCCGGTGATCAGGACGTCCTCGCCGACCAGCGGGAAGGAGAGCGCGGTGTGCACGGCGTTGCCGAACGGGTCGAAGATCGCCGCGATGTCGAGGTCGACGGGGACCCGGTGCACCCACACGTTGGACGCGGGCAGGACCACGTACTCCGCGAACGCCCCGTCCCGGCCGACGCCGAGGCCGACGGTGGAGCGGCAGAGGTGGCGGCGGCCGGCGAGACAGTTGCGGCACTTGCCGCAGACGAGGTGGCCCTCGCCGCTGACCAGGTCGCCGGTGGCGATGTCCACGACGTCGGACCCGGTCGCGGCGACCTCGCCGACGAACTCGTGGCCGAGGACGAGCGGGGTGGTGACCGCCTGCTGGGCCCAGCCGTCATAGGCGCGGATGTGCAGGTCGGTGCCGCAGATACCGGTGCGCAGGACCTTGATCAGGACGTCGTTGGGGCCGTACTCCGGCTCCGGCACGTCCATCAGCCACAGTCCGGGTTCGGCCTTCTGCTTGACGAGTGCCTTCACGGCTGTGGCTCCCTGACGTCGGTACGCGAGTGGATACCCCGGGCCTCGGGGCATGTCGGAGGAACCCTGCGGCCCGGGGTGGATCTTGGGTGTCACCCACCATCGTGGGGGTTCGGCGGGACGGGACGGAGCATCTCGAAAGGCTCCACGCGCCGTCCCCGGCCGTCACCGAGAAGGCTGCCGTACGGCGGGGTCCCAGGTCCATCGAGGATTTCTTAAGCGCCGCCGCAGGAGATCTTCACACCTGGCCGTGGCTTCACCGACCGCTGCCGCGCCGTGGCCTTCGTTTCCTCGGTTACAGCGTCCTCGGCTGCGGCCTCCTCGGGTGCAGCGTCCTCGGTTGCGGCGTCCTCGGTTGCGGCGTCCTCGGTTACAGCTCGCCGTACGGGCCCAGGAAGCGGGGGCGGCCCTTCTCGATCCGGTAGAGGAAGATCCCGTTCTCGTACCGCACCTGGCGGGTCGAGGTGTGGAAGGCGAGGGTGCGCACGATGCCCCGGTGCTCGGTCCGGACGAGCCGCTGGGCTATGCCGCTGCGCACCTCGCCCGAGGCGCTGGTGGTCCCGGCGGCGCGGGCGATCAGGCCGACCGCGTCGTACGCCTCGGCGGCCCAGGTGGCCGGGGGTGCGCCGAAGCGCTTGCGGTGGGCGGCGGTGAACGCCTCGGCCGCCGGGAGGGCGGTGGGGTCGGCGTACGCCTCGGCGAAGACCCAGCCTTCGGCCGCCTCGCCCGCCCCCTTGAGGAAGGCGGGCCCGAGGGCGGGTCCGGCGGCGACCCGGGTGCCGGTGAAGCCCTCGTCCGCCAGTGCGGTGGCCAGGCGGGCGGCCCGGGCCGGGTCGCCGCCCCCGAGCACCACGGCGTCCGCCCTGCCGGTCACGGCCTTGCGGGCGACCGCGCCGAAGCCCGCGTTCCCCCGGGCGAGAGGATGTTCGATGAGGGTGGCGCCGGTGAGGGCGGCCTCGCGGAACGTGCCCCCGACCTCCCCCGCGAGCCCGGGATCGGCGGCGTCCTCGACGAGCAGGATGCGGGTCGCGGGGCGGGTGCGGGTGAGGTAGCTGATGAGGCCGGGCGGGAGCATCCGGTCGAAGGGGCGGGTCACGCAGAGGTGGAGGGCGGTGCCGGACTCGACGGTGCTGGAGCCCGCCGCGACGACGACAGTGGCCAGCCGTGCTGTGCCGTACCGCTTGACGAGGTCCTCGCGCAGCACGTCCCCGGTGGGGCCGAGCACCGCGACGACGGCCGGGTCCGCCGCCAGCCGCCCGGCCGCCCGGAGTGCCGCCGCCGGGTCCCCCGCGTCGTCCTCGGTGCGCAGGGCGAGCCGGAAGGCCTTGTCGGTACGGGAGTTGTGGTCGGCGACGGCGAGCTGGGCGCCGCGCTGGTGGGCCAGCCCGGCGGCCCGGCCGGGTCCGCCGAGGTCGGCGTGGAGGCCGATCGTGTACGTGGGCGGCTCCCCGGATCCCGCCGAGGGGCCGCCCGCCCCCTCGCCGCGCTCCCGCAGGGCGAACCAGGCCGCGGTGGAGCCGCCGACGAGGAGGACGGCCCCGGCGGCCCCGGCGGTCAGCAGCCTCCGCCGAGTGGGACCGGTCGCGCTTCCGGCCTCGGCGGTGGCGAGCGTGACCGGCAGCGGCTCGGGGTCCGGGAGCGCGAGGGCGGCGGCGGACCGCTCGGCGATCAGCGCTGCGAGCCCGGCGGGCATCCGCCAGGGGTCGGACGCGGGGGCGGTGGTGCTGGGCTCGGGGGCGGTACGGGGGGACTCGTGTGGGCCCGGGGACTCCTGCGGGCCCGGGGTCGGGCCCCGGTCCGGAGACCTGTGCGGACCCGGGGACTCCTGCGGGCCCGGGGTCGGTCCTCGGTCCGGGGACTGGTGGAGGCCTGGGGACCTGTGCGGACCCGGGGACTCCTGCGGGCCCGGGGTCGGACCCCGGTCCGGGGACTGGTGCGGGCCCGGGGACTCGTGGGCGTCCGGGGCTTCCCGCCGGGCCGGGGCACCCCACAGGTCCAAGGACTCTCGCGGATCCCTCGCCCGGCCCGGGCCCCTCGCTCTGCCCGGGTCCACCTCCCGGCCCGGGTCCGCCCCGCAGCCCGGGTCCGCCCCGCAGCCCGAGGGCGCGCCGAGGCCCGGGGTCGCGGTCCCGCCCGCTCCCGCCCCCGGATCCCCGGGGCCGTCCGGAGCGGCCTCCCCATCCCCCGCCAGCGCGTCGCGGACTTCGCTCGCGGTCGGCCGGGCGGCCGGGTCCTTGGCGAGGCAGGCGGTGATCAAGGGGGCCAGGCCGGGCGGTACGCCCGTCAGGTCCGCCTCCTCGTGGACCGTGCGGAACAGGACGCCCGCCCCGCCGCCCTCGCCGAACGGCCGCCGCCCGGTCGCCGCGTACACGAGGACACAGCCGAGCGAGAACACGTCGCACGGCGGCCCCAGCGGCCCGGCCGACGCCTGTTCGGGTGCCAGGTAGCCGGGCGTCCCGATCACCGCGCCGGTGGTGGTCAGCGCGGTGGCTCCCTCGTGGCGGGCGATCCCGAAGTCGATGAGGCGGGGGCCGTCGAGGGCGAGGAGCACATTGCCGGGTTTGACGTCACGGTGGATCAGCCCGGCCTCGTGGACCGCGACGAGGGCCGCGGCGAGCCGGCTGCCGAGCGCCCGGACGGTGGTCGTGGGCAGCGCGCCGCCCGCGCCGACCACCTCGGCCAGCGAGGGCCCGGGGACGAACGCGGTCGCCAGCCACGGCTCGTGGGCCTCCGTGTCCGCGCCCAGCACCGGGACCACCCACGAGCCCGTGATCCGGGCGGCGGCCTCCGCCTCGCGCCGGAAGCGGGCCCGGAAGCCTGGGTCGGCGGCGTGCTCGGCCCGGATCACCTTGACGGCGGCGAGCGTCCCGCCCGCCGAGCGCGCCAGGTAGACCACGCCCATGCCGCCCGCGCCGAGCCGGACGAGCGTGCGGTACGGGCCGACGGTGCGGGGGTCCTCGGAGGTAAGGGGACGCACGTCAGCTCTTCGGTTTCGGGGCCGGGCCGACGTAGCGGTGGCGGCCCTTCTCCACCCGGTACAGGTAGGCGTCCTGGCCGACGAGTTGCTGGCGCTTCTCGTCGAACGCGTACGTGCGGGAGATCCCCTCGTACCGGGCGGCGGCGATCGCGGCGGTCAGCCCGGACCGGGTGGGCCCGGCCGGCCGGCCGTCGCCGGAAGGAGTGGCGCCGGCCGACGCCTCCTCGGCACCGGCCGACGCCTCCTTGGCGGCGGCGACGGCGAGGGCGGCCAGTTCGCGGGCGACGAGCCCCGCCACGTCGTACGCCTCGGCCGACCAGGCGGCGGGCGCGGCGTCGAAGCGTTTGCGGTGGGCGGCGGCGAACGTCGCGGCGGCCGGGGCGCTCGCGTCGATGAACGGTGCGATGAACTCCCAGCCGTCGGCCGCCTCACCCGCCTGATTCAGGAAATCCGGCCCCATGACGGTGTGCTGGGCCATGCACGGTCCCTTGAAGGAGAGTTCGGCCAGGATGCGGGCGACCCGGGCGGCGCCGGTCGCGTCACCGGCGTAGAAGAGGGCGTCGCTCCGGTGGGACAGGAGGTCGGTGACGACCGGGTCGAAGACGCGCGTCCCGGCGGGCACCACACGGGGGTGGGTGGTGCCGGTGGTGAGGTTGGGGGTCATCAGGTTGGCCGCGTAACCCGACTGGTAGGCCGCCTGCCCGCCGGACCGGTCGACCAGGATGCCCAGCCTCTCGACGTCGGGGCGCAGCAGGAGGCGGTTGACGATGGGGATGGAGAGCGAGGCGTAGGTGGGGGCGGCCTGGAAGAAGGAACCGTTGGCCCGCTTCGGGAAGGTGATCTGGAGCGCCGACACCGTCAGGACCGGCAGCACGGCCTCGTCGTACGTGGAGAGGGCGGCCCCGGCCGCCTCGTCGCCGGTGGGGCCGATGACCGCGATGACCTCCGGGTCACGGGCGAACTCCTCGGCGACCCGGGCGGAGCGACCGGCGTCGCCCTGGTCGTCGAGGACCTTCACGGCGAGCCGGAAGGGCTGGTCGTCGAGGGCGTTGAAGCGGTCGACAGCGAGCCGGACGCCGCGTTCCTGGGCGCGCCCGGCGGCGCTCAGGGGTCCGGTGAGGTCGGCGTGCACGCCGATGATCCAGCGGCGTCCGCCCGGGGCCCCGTCCCCGCCGCCGCCACCGTTCTCGCCGCCGGTGAGGCGTACGGCGGCGAAGGCGCCCGCGCCGAGGGCCAGCGCGCCACCCGCCGCGAACAGCAGGAACCGCCGCCGGCCGGTGGCGGGGCCGGGCGGTCCGGGCTTCTCGGTGACGGTGGCGTCGATGTCGGGCAGGGCCAGCAGGACGGCGGACCGGTCCGCGATGATCCGGACGACGTCCTCGGGCAGCCAGTCGGCGGTCGCCCCGGCCGGTACGTCCTCGGCGATCAGGGTGTCGAGGTCGGCGGCGGCCGGACGATCGTCGGGGTCCTTGGCGAGGCACCGCTCCAGCAGCACGCGCAGCCCGGGGTCCTCGATGCCGTCGAGGTCGGGTGCGTCGTGGACGGTGCGGTAGAGGACGGCGTCGACCGCGCCGCTGCCGAAGGGCGTCCGGCCGGTGGCCGCGTACGCCAGGAGGCAGCCGAGCGAGAAGACGTCCCCGGCGGGCCCGGCAGGGTTCCCGGCCGCCTGCTCGGGCGGGAGGAAGCCGGGGGTGCCGACGACGAGCCCGGTGGCGGTCAGGGCGGTGGCGTCGGCGGCGCGGGCGATCCCGAAGTCGATCAGCCGGGGGCCGCCGGCCGTCAGGAGGACGTTGCCCGGTTTGACGTCGCGGTGGACGAGCCCGGCGGTGTGCACGGCGGCCAGGGCGCGGGCCAGCAGCCGGCCGAGGACGGTGACGCTGCGCACGGGCAGCGGCCCGCGCCGGGCGACGACGTCGGAGAGCGTCGGACCGGGCACGAACTCCGTGGCGAGCCAGGGGCGTTCGGCCTCGGTGTCGGCGCCGGTGACGGGCACGGCCCAGGGGCTGTCGACCCGGCGGGCAGCCTCGGCCTCGCGGCGGAAGCGGGTCCGGAAGTCCTCGTCACCCGCGTACTCGGGCAGGATCACCTTGATCGCGGCGAGCGCTCCGGCGTCGGTGCGTCCGAGGTAGACGACACCCATGCCGCCCGCGCCGAGGCGGCCGAGGAGCCGGTGGCCGCCGATCCGGGCGGGGTCGGTGGGTCGCAGGTCGTCCATCGCCCGGCCTCAGCTCTGCTTCTCGACGGCGGATTCCAGCCGGACCAGCATGGCGGCCTGCGCCTGGACGACCAGACCGTCGATCTCCCGCTCGGTGCGCCCCTTCGCCCCCTTGCCGGTCACGGCGACGGTGAACTGCAGCGTCTGCGCCTGCTGCCAGGCGTAGTGGTGCGGCCCGCCGAGCTCGGAGCTCTGGTACTGCCCCTGCTCGCTGAGGGAGTCCTCGGAGCTGGTCTGGGTGGCCTCGCCGCCCAGCAGTGCCGCGGCGACCATGGAGCCGATCAGTTCACCCTCGCGCAACTGCTGGGTGGGGCAGCGCATGGTCTCCTCGATCGACTCCGCCATCTCCCAGGCCGCGTCCTCGCGGGTGCGGTGCACGGTGACGACGGCGGCGAGACGCACCGGCCCCTTGCCCTTCTCGGCGGGCACCTCGAACGACCGGGTGAGGGTGGCCAGGACGCTGAAGTCGGGCTTCCGCTGCTGCCAGACGCAGTCCTCGCCGAGCACGGGCCAAGTGGCCGGGTCGCTCTCGTACGGGCTCCGCTTCACCACGCCGGGGCCGAAGCTGTCGGGTCCCGCGATGACGCGGTCGATGAACGCGCGTGCCGCCGCCCGGGTCTTCGGGAGCCGGGCGGGGTCGGGTTCGAACGGGTCCGTCGCGCCGGGGGACGGACCGGCCCCGGTGCCACCGCCGGACTCCGAGCCCGCGCCCCCCTTCGCACTCGAACTCGCACTCGTACTCGCCGAGGCGTCGCGCTTCTCCACGTCCCCGGGGTCGTCCGCGCCGCCGCCGGAGCAGCCGGCGAGCAGGACGGTCGCCAGGGCCAGGGGCAGCGCGAACCGGATACCTCTTAACGGCACGTGACAGGTCACAGCGTTTCCCCGTTCCTCCTCGACGCCGCGTCGATCATAAGTTCGCCCGGCATGGTCGGCGGCGGCTGTCGGGGGACTGTTACCTCGTCGGGACCTGGACGGCACCTGCTCCGGGGTCTCCCGCCCCGAACCCTCATGCCCCGGCCGTCAGGCCGTCTCCGCGAGGAATGCGCCGATGTGCTCGACGAGGGCGTCCGGCCGGTCCTGAGGGATCAGCGTGTAGCTGTCGGCGATCTCGACCAGCCTCCCCTGCGGGAGGATCTCGGCGAGGCGTCGCCCGTGGTCGAGCGGCATGACACGGTCCTCGGTCGCCCAGAGCACCAGCGCGGGCCGGTCGAACGTGCGCAATTGCTCGGCCCACCGCAGGAGCTCGGCCTTCTCCGGTACGCCGAGCACATAGGCGCGCAGGTCGCGCCGGATCTCCGGGGAGGTCAGCACCGGCCGGAACCACCGGTCCATCGTGGCGTGCGGGACGGGCCGCTTGCTCATCCACCCCCAGGTCATGGGCAGTCGCCTGGCGGGCTTCAGCCGGAGCAGCGAGAAGGCGAACCTGAGCCCTCCGGGCAGTCTGGCGAAGGTGGCGAGGTTCCGGCCGGGCAGCCCGGGCGGATAGTTGTCGAACGCCTCGCAGGACGTGATGACGAGCCGCCCGATCCGGTCGGCCCGCCCGTCGGCGACCAGCGCCTGAGCGCCGCCCCAGTCGTTCATCACCAGGGTCACGTCCTCCAGCCCGAGGGCTTCCAGGAACTCCGCGACCAGCCGCGCGACCCCGAGGACCGACAGATCGGCCCCGGCGTCCATGGGCCTGCGGTGCCCGCCGAGCGGCAGGGTCGGCACGATGCACCGCACCCCGTCCCCGAGCCCGGCGACGACGTCGTCCCACAGCGAGCCGTCCATGGCCACACCGTGCAGGAGGACCACCACCGGCCCGTCGCCACCGGTGTCCTGATAGTCGATCACGCCCGCGGAAAGCCTCACGTCGCCCATGCGGTCAACGTAGTCCAGCCGACCTCGGGCCGAGGCCTGACGCAGCGTAGGGATTACCTTCCCGTCCTTGATAACGTCGCCTCCGCGGCTGCGGGCTTCTCCCCCGACCCAGCCGTACGGGGTGGGCACGGGGACCGGGCGCGGCAGGACGAAGAGGGCCGACAGATGAGCCTTGCACAGGTGCACTACACCTCCGCCGCGCCGGGGGACGAGGGAGCGCCGGGCCGGTTCACGGCGGTCGGTCCCGGGGTGTCGGGGGCCCTGCTGGCGGAGATCGAACCCCTGGTGCGCTACGAGCTTCCCGCAGGCGTCCCCGACCGCCCGTCGGACGGCGAACTGCGCTCACTGCCCCAGGCTTTCGGGTACGCGGTCCTGTCCGACGGCAGCCGGCTGGTGGCGCGTTCGGCTCCGGTACGGGACACGGGCGGCGGCGCGGGGCCGGGTGTCCGGTTCCATGCGCACGCGGTGCATCTGCCGCCGGGGGTTCCGCTGCCGGGCGACCGGCTGCCGGTCGAGGCGTGGCGTTCGCCGCTCTGGGTGTCGGTGACGCCCGGCGGGGCGATACCGGACCCGCTGACGCTGCCGCCGGGCCCGGCGGCGGTCTCCGAGGGCCTCGACGACTTCGCCGTCTCGCGCGGCCCCTGGCTCGCGGCCGTACTGGCGGATCTGCGCCGGGCGAGCGACGCGGAGGCGGCCGGTGGGCAGCCGGTGGTGCTGGTGGAGCGGCAGTGCGCGGACGTGGCCCGGTGGCTGGGTCTGGCATCCGTCACCTTGCCGAGGGAGAGCGCGGAGCGGCTGACGTTCACCACGTACACCCGGCGGCCGGGGAGTTCGGTGTCGCGGGTGGTGGGGGTGCTGCCCGAGGACGCGGCGGCGGCACGAGCGGCGGGCCTGCGGGTGCACGAATGCGCGGGGCAGACCCCGGCGGGCAGCACGGAGGACGTGTGGGCGACGACGGCGGCCCGGATATGGCGGAGCCGGTCGCCGGAACTGTTCCGGGAGGCGCGCGAACTGCCCGGAGAACCGTTCGCGGCAGGGCCGTTGGCGGTGGTGGCCCTGTGCGCGGGGATCACGCTCGGCCCGGACGGCCGTGCGGCGGCGGCCGGTTGGGCCGCCGAACGCCCCTACGCGCTGGACGCGAAGCGCACCGGCCAGCTCGTCGAGGCGCTCACGTCCCCCGGCATAGACGACCGCACGGCCCCCGAATTCGACGCGGCCGGGCGGCTGTTCGGCGCCCTGGAGGGCCGCTGCCCGACTTCGCTCACGGCCCCGCTGGCGGCGATGCTGGTCACGGAGGCGGTGCGGGGCGGCAACGGCTCGCTGGAACTGCCGCGCCGGGACGCGTTCGCGGGCCCGGAGGGGGCGGAGGTCGCCGGGCGGCTGGGCCCGGAGATCCTGACCGAGCTGGGCGACACGGCGGGGCCGCTGTCGGTGGCGCGGACGGTGCAACTGCTACGGGTGGCACGGCTGCTGAGCGTAGAAGCCACGGATCTGCTGTCCGGGGTCGTGGACCGGCTGGCACCGGCACTGCTGGCGGAGGCGGCGCACGAGGACTCCCCGCCGTTCACCCCGGCGCTGCTGGAACTGCTGGACGAGCAGTTCGAGGTGCGGACGGCGCTGCTCGGCGCGCTGGACCGGATCGCGCCCCGGGATCCCGGGGCGGTGGCCCGGTTCCTGGAGCGGGTCACGCTGCCGTTCACGGGGACGCAGACGTTGCCGCATCTGCGGATGTGCGCCGAGGTGCCGGGGGCGATGGCGACGCTGGGCGGAGACCGGGCGGCGGTGTGGCACCGGGTGCTGCGGGCCGCCGGCCTCTCTCCCTTCGCCGAACCGCTGGTCCTGCGCACGGCGGTGGGCCTGGTCTGGGAGGACCGCGCCCCGACGGTCGAGGAGGCCCGCCTGTTGCTGGACGCGGCCACGTCCGACGCGCACCGCGCGGCCGGTACGTGGGCCCGCCTGGTCGACGCGGCGCTCAGCGCGTCCTCCGCCGGCACGGACGAGGCGGCCGGCCTCGCCCACGACCTGCTGCGCGGCTTCCCGAGGGAGATCGGCGGCCGCGAACGGGCCGGCCTCCTCCTGCTGGACCTGGTCCGCGAACTGCGTACGGGGGCACCGGAGCCCGGCTGGGCGGAACGGGTCCGCACCCTGTGCGCACAGGCGGAACCGATAGAACCGGCACTCCGGGAGCGGGCATACGCGGCCCTGGTCGAACGCCTGCTGGCCCCCGACCGCCCGGGGGCGGAGCTGTACGACTTCGTCCACGGCGAGGACGCCGCCCTGATCGCCGCGTACGACCGCGCCGCACGGACGGAAACCGTACGGACCCGGCTGCGCACCCAGCCCGCCTACGCGGCGGACTGCTTCACGGTCTGGACCGCCCACCCGCACGCGGGCCGCACCTGGCCACCGGTGGCCGCCGCCCTCCTGGACGAGGTCCTGCGCCCCGCCGTACGCACCATGTCGACCGAGGCGGTCGCGGAGGTCGAGGCGACGGTGGGCCGGACGGGCAGCAGCGGCCGGGCGGACGCCTTCCGCGACTGGAACCGTGTCAGCACCCTGGGGCGGCTGGGCCGCCGGATCGCGGGGCGGGTGCGGCGGGGGTGAGCCCCGAGGGGGGAGCCGGGGGACCCGCGTCAAGGCCACAGCGGAGGCACCCGGAATCCCGTTGCTCCGGCCTCCGCCGAACGGGCACGCTTCCCGCATGCGATTCCCCACCGAAGCCCGCCACGACGTCCACGTCCGCTACACCCGGCCCAGCTGCATGGGCGGGTTCGCCTGGTTCACCGTGGACTTCGAGCCGCTGCCGGACGGGCGGCTCGGCTTCGCATTCGTCAACCCGCTCGGCCCCGAGGACATCGACGAGGAGTGCGCGCAGGCGGTAAGCGACGGGATCCTTCTATGGCTGATCGGAGCAGGACCGCAGAACCTCAACATTGATCGCCCGCCCCTCCCCACGGCGAAGGACCTCGACGCGGGAGTGCTCGTACGCCCGGATGCCGGGCCGGGGCTCATCGCCCTCCGCGCTGTACTCCGGCACTCACGCCTGCACCCCGTTGATTCCCTGCCCTGGACCCATACACGCGCCGGGTGGCGAGCCGCGGACAAGAGCTGGCGGGGGCGAGAGGCGACCGATGACCCGATGGACCGCGCGCCGCAGAGCCCCGCAGGCTGAAACCGCGAATCAAGGCGGACGGTTACGCGGCTGCGCGGCTGGCCTGCCTGCCTGCCGCGGGCGGACCTGAGTCCGACCTGGTCGAAGTGCCGGCCGCGTACCCGTCAGGCGCGGTCGTGGAGCGTGACGTGGTAGCCGTCGGGGTCGGCGAAGGTGAACGTCCGGCCGAAGGGGCCGTCGACGGGGGCCGAGACGATGGTGTGACCGGCGGCGGCGAGCGCGTCGTGGATCGCCTGGACGTCCGTGGCGTGGAGCCAGAGCGCCACGCCGATGCCGGGCTGGGCGACGGACACGAGGTCCGTTCCGGGGACGATCTCGCGGAGTGCGAACGCGATCGGCTTCGTCTCGAAGACGACGGCGTGCGGAGGCCCGGCCTGCGAGCGGACGAGGCCGAGGTACTGCTCGTAGAACGCCTGCGAGGCGTCGAGGTCGCGCGTCTGGAGCGAGAGGAAATCGGGACCGGTGGCGGGCATGGCGGTGCTCCTTCTCGTCGCACTTCGTGTCAGTCTTCTGACACTCACCAATGTATGTCAGACTTCTGACATGAGTCAAAAGGGCCACGGCGTCGACCTGGACACATCACTGGGCTACCTGCTGAAAGAGGCTTCGAGCGCCCTGCGCGTAGCCATGGAGGAGGTGCTGCGTCCGCTCGGGATGACCGTGACGCACTACTCCTGCCTCGAACTGCTCGCTCAACGGCCGGGCATGTCGAACTCCGAACTCGCGCGCGGCGCGTTCGTGACACGGCAGTCGATGAACGTGCTGCTCCAGGCGCTGGAGCGGGACGGCCATGTGACCAGGCCCGCGGAGGCGGCCGTCGGGAAGGTTCTTCCCGCGCAGCTCACGCCCCGCGGCCGGCAGAGCCTGGAGAAGGCGACCGTGGCGGTCCGGTCCGTCGAGATCAGAATGCTGGCCGGCATGACCGAGGCCGAGCAGGCAGGCGCGTTCCGGATCCTGCGGAGCATGACTCACTCGCTGCGCGGGGGCGACCGCGACGACGGCGTTTAGCAGAGGCGGCGCCGAGGACCTCCGATACAGCAGGTCCCGTTCCGCCCGGACCGGCGGGAGCCGCCGACTAGAATGTTCTTTCATGTCGAAGCCTGACGAGTTGCTCACTGACGTCGCAGCCCTGGTGGAGTCCGGGCACAGCAACCAGATGTCTCTGACCGTGGTCGCCGGGGGTGCTGTCATCACCGGCCGCCTGGCCCCGGAGGCCGTCTGGAGGCAGCGGGTCTCCGAGGTCCTGGCGGACTCGGCCCGGCTGAGCGAGTTCTCCGCCGCCTTCACCGCCACCGCGCGCAAGGAGGGGCCGCCCACACATCTGCATTTCCATGTGGCGCGGATTCTCCAGGGGGCGGTGGGCATCCCGGAGACGGGCGGGATGTACCGCGTGGCGATCGAGGACGTCAGCGCCTGGACCATGGGCGACTTCAGCTACTCCAACCACTGACCCCGCTCCCCCACCGATCCTCGCCGGCCGGACCGGCGCCGCCGCTCGAACCAGCCCCGCGCCCGCCCGTCAGGCGGCCGCGGGGCTGCCGAGCAGTGCGGAGGCCCGTTGGAACGGGCTGAGTCCACGCCGAGGCGCGACACGTGCGCGCTCGGGCTCTGCGGTTGCGGCGCGGCCGGTGCAGGTGAAGCCGAGCCGGCTCATGGCCCGGAGGACTTCGCCCGCGCTGAAGTCGCGACGGTCCTGGCGGGTGATGACCTGCCCGACCTGCTTGACCGGGTAGGTGCGGCGGCCGATGATCACGGACTCACCGCTGACCTGCTCGGGCTTGATGCCCCTCATCGACTCCAGGACGCCGCTCTTGGTGAGGTCGAAGGGGAAGCGGGCGATGACACAGCGCATGTTGCCTCACAGGGAGAAGAGCGAAGGAGTAGCGGCGGCGGAGCGGCGGAAAGAAGGACGAGGAGCGGCCGCGAAGGCTACGCGGCGGCGCTGAAGGATGACTGACGCCCCGTCGCACGCCGGGTGGCGGAAGCGGAGCTGCGCCGTCCACGCGGGGCCGCGCTGCGCCGGCGCCGCTCGGCCACCGGCGCGGTGATCGTCACGGGGATGCCGGAGGGGGCCCGGGATCCGGTGATCCGGCTGAGCGCCTCCTCGCCGGAGCGGACCTGGGTGGTCAGGGGCGCGATCCCGGCGGCGGTCATGAGGCGGGCCATGTCGCGGCGCCGGCCGGGCGTGACCAGGGTGACGACGCTGCCGGACTCCCCGGCGCGTGCGGTACGGCCGCCGCGGTGGAGGTAGTCCTTGTGGTCGGTCGGCGGGTCGACGTTGACGACGAGGTCGAGGTGGTCGACGTGGATGCCGCGCGCCGCGACGTTCGTGGCGACGAGGACGGTGACGTGCCCGGTCTTGAACTGGGCGAGGGTGCGGGTCCGTTGCGGCTGGGACTTTCCGCCGTGCAGGGCGGCGGCCCGTACGCCGCTGTGCAGCAGATGGTCGGTGAGCTTGTCCACCGCGTGCTTGGTGTCCAGGAACATGATCACCCGGCCGTCGCGGGCAGCGATCTCGGTCGTCGCCCGGTGCTTGTCGCCGCCGTGGACGTGCAGGACATGGTGCTCCATCGTCGTGACGGCCCCCGCGGACGGGTCGACGGAGTGGACGACCGGGTCGGTGAGGTAGCGGCGGACCAGGAGGTCGACGTTACGGTCGAGGGTGGCGGAGAACAGCATGCGCTGACCCTCGGGACGGACCTGGTCCAGGAGCGCGGTGACCTGCGGCATGAATCCCATGTCGGCCATCTGGTCGGCCTCGTCCAGCACGGTGATCGCGACCTGGTCCAGGGCGCAGTCGCCGCGCTCGATGAGGTCCTTGAGCCGCCCCGGGGTGGCGACGACGACTTCCACACCGCCGCGCAGCGCGTTGGCCTGCCGGCTGATGGACATGCCGCCCACCACCGTGGCCAGGCGCAGCCTCACCGAGCGGGCGTACGGGGTGAGCGCGTCGGTGACCTGCTGAGCAAGCTCACGCGTCGGCACGAGGACCAGAGCGAGCGGCTGACGGGGCTCGGCGCGCTGTCCGGCGGTACGGGCCAGCAGCGCCAGGCCGAAGGCCAGGGTCTTGCCCGAGCCGGTGCGCCCCCGGCCGAGGACGTCACGCCCCGCGAGGGTGTTCGGCAGGGTCGCGCCCTGGATCGGGAACGGAACGCTCAGGCCCTGCGCGGAGAGCGCGGCCAACAGCAGGGCGGGCATGCCGAGTTCGGCGAACGCCTCGACGGCGGGCAGTGCGGGGGTGAGCGTCCTCGGCGGTGCGAACTCGCCCTGGACCACGACGGGCCGCCGACTACGACCGACCGGACGCGGGCTGCTCCGGCCGCCGGTACGGCTGCGGGTGTGGGAGGCACGGGAGGTGCGGTCGTTCGTACGGGTGGAGTTCACAGGAGACCTTCCTTGATACGGCACGCACCAAGGAATTCCCGCAGCGGAGAAACAGCGCGGGGAATCACAGGAACGGACCGGAAGAAACGTGCGAGAAATCCCGACGCGCAGGCACACAGGCGCGCAGTCGGACGAGAGCACGAAATATCAAAACGGGATACGAGATACGGGCGAGGGTCAGGCGGGAACGATGTTCTCGGCCGTCAGACCCTTCTGGCACGACATGATGTCGAAAGTGACCTGCTGACCTTCGAGCAGTTCACGGAAGCCGTCGGCGGCTATGTTGGAGAAGTGGGCGAACACATCGTCCCCGCCGCCGTCCTGCTCGATGAAGCCGAACCCTTTGGCCGCGTTGAACCACTTCACAGTGCCGGATGCCATGTCGTGTCTCCCTTGGGGCAGTACACCGGCCCGTGAGGTACGGATGCCGGGTCGCCGCGGTGATGCCCCACCCGGAGAACGATGTCCGGAAAAACGGAAGCGCCTGCACCAGCCGGAAATCGGCGGCGGCGCTCGAAGTTTGGGAACAGCAAGACTGCAATTGGGAATGACAGTAGCACGCCGTAACGATCCGGATGCCGAGAATAACCCCACTCCCCCACGCGAAGCAAAAACCCTCTTCACCCGACGAACCGAAACCTCATACGGCGACCATAGATAGTGCCCCACCCGGAGCGCAGCGTTTCAGGTCCGAAGAATCAGAAAAAGAACCCACGGTTACACTCCGGCATTTTCCGATAACCTGGATGAGCAAGGGCGCGAGCAACAGCCCGAGAGCGCTTCAGGAGGCAGACCATGATCCATGCAGCCGAAATCCGTGAGTGGCGCGACCGGAACGTCATCGACCCGGAGGGCCACAAGATCGGGATTCTCGAAGCGATCTACGTGGACACCACCACCGACGAACCGGCCATGGCCACCGTGCGCGTCGGACTCCCCACCCGCCACCAACTGGCCTTCGTCCCCCTCGACAAGGCGATCGTCGGCCCGGACTACGTCAAGGTCGCCTACGACAAGGCGCTGGTGAAGAAGGCGCCTTCGATCGGCATGGACGACATCCTGCCCGCCGAGGCGGAGGAAGAAGTCTTCACGTACTACGGGCTGCCCTACCGGCCGGGCGCCGGCGGAGAGCGGCAGCTCGCCCGCCGCTGACCGCACGCCAGGCCCGCCGGTCTCGCGACGGAACCGTCAGCACAGCAGGTCCAGCTCCGCCCGGACCGTCTTGCCCGGGTCGCGGTCGAGGACCGCCCAGCGGTCCGCCAGGGCCTCCACGATCAGTAGCCCGCGCCCACGGTCGGAGCCGTCCTCCGGCGCGGTGATCTCGCCGGGGCCGGGCGGCCGGCACTCGCCCCGGGTGTCGGACACCTCGATCCGCAGGAGACCGGGCACGGCCGGATCGCCGGGCAGGTACGACAGGCGCAGTTCGAAGTTGCGGCCGGGGACGCGGCCATGGGTCGCCGCGTTGGCCGTCAGTTCGCCGATGATCAGGGCCGCCGACTCCGAGGCGTCACTGAGATACGGGATGCCCCAGGTGTGCAGCTTATGGAGGCCGACGCGGCGGGCGAGCCGGGCACCGCGTGGATCCGCGCAGTATTGACGGTTGAACACACGTACGGTTACGGGGGCTTGGGTCTTCGTAGGTGCTTCCATGCCCCCAGATTCCAGGCCCGGACCTCCCTGCACCAGGTCAGCTACCCGTACGCTGAGTCAGCGTACGGGTGCGAAGGGTAGACGGTACGGGTCACGTTCCGTGAGCATGGACGGGTCGGCGAACCAGGACAGGCGCACGGGGAGGTAGCCGTACATGACGCACGGCACGGAGACCATCGACAGCACCACGTACGGGACCTTCGGCAACGGCGGCAACCGCAGCAGTACCGGCGAACCCGAACCGCAATACATCCTCAAGATGTTCGGAGAGGTGGTCAAGACCTTCCGCAAGCGGGCGAGGCTGACACAGGAACAGTTCGCCCCGCTCGTCGGGTACTCACCCGAGACCGTCGCCTCCATCGAACAGGGCCGCCGCCTCCCGCCCCCGGACTTCGCGGAGCGCGCGGACAGTGAGCTCGACGCGTTCGGCGTGATTCTGGCCGCGGCAAAGCATCTGACGCGGCGGAAGGGGCTGGCGAGTTGGTTCCGGCAGTGGGCACAGCTGGAGCTGACGGCGCTGAGCTTGTACACGTATGAGTGCCGGTTGATTCCGGGGCTGTTGCAGACGCCTGCGTACGCGCGGAGGCTGTTCGCGGACCGGCTGCCGCCACTCGGCGACGAGCAGATCGAAGCGCAGCTCGCAGCCCGGCTGGAGCGCCAGCAACTCCTGCGGAACCGACCCAATACCGCTTTCACCTTCATCCTCGAAGAGCACCTGCTCCTAAGGGACTTGGGCGGCGAGGAAGTCACGAGGGAGCTGATCGACCACATCATCGACCTGTCCGAGTTGCGCAATGTGGAGATCCAGATCATGCCGCTGGTACGGCATCACCACGCGGGCCTGGACGGGCCGATGCGACTGCTGGAGACGCCTGAACATCAGTGGTGCGCCTACTCCGAGGGTCAGATGTACGGGCAGTTCATCTCCGACCCCAAAGTGGTCAGCGTGATCCAGATGCGGTGTGCCAGTATGCGTTCACAGGCTCTCTCATTGGACGACTCCAAGAGCCTGTTGCGGCGGATGCGAGGAGCGAGATGAGCACCACAGACCTGGCCTGGTTCAAGAGCAGCCACAGCGGCGGCGACGGCGACTCGTGCGTGGAGGTCGCGCTGGAGTGGCACAAGTCGAGCTACAGCGGCAGCTCAGGCGACGACTGCGTCGAGGTCGCCGCCTGCCCCGCCACCATCCACGTACGCGACTCCAAGATCGAGGAGAGCCCCGAGCTCGCCCTCGCCCCGACCGCCTGGACGCATTTCCTCGCGTACGCCGTCCAGGACTGACGAGCTTCCTGATTCCCCGTCAGCCGCCCTGCTGCGCCCGGGCGGCCGACCGTACCGACTCCGCGCGCAGCCGGGTCGCGTACCAGGCCAGGGCGAAGCAGATGCACACGTACATCGCGACGGCCTGGGTCGCGAAGTTCGGGTAGTCGATGACCCAGGCGCTCGCCGTGGGGTCGGTGACGTGGGCCGGGTTGTCCGCGACGTGCGGCAGCAGCCAGGCGACGATGCCCCCGACCCCCTGCGCCGCGACATACAACGCCACGAACTCGCCGAGACGCCACAGGTAGGTGCGGCGGTCCTCGCGCCGCAGGGCCCGGACCCGGGCACGGGCCCCGCCCGGGAGCCAGTCGGGACCGGCCGGCGCCACCTTCGCGCTCACCTCGGGTGCGAGCGTCACCGCGCCCACGACCAGGGCGAGCAGCAGGAGCAGGCCCACCGTGAGGAGCGCCTCGGAGCCCGCGCGGCTGCGCATCAACTGCGGGATCAGCAGCAGCGCCAGGAGCGGTACGTTCACCGCCAGGCAGGCCGCGAAGGTGCGGGCCAGGATGCCCGGGTCCGGAAGAGAGCCGTACGCATGAGACGTGCGCGTCGCAGAGGTGGCTGTCATGGGCACAGCCTAGCCATAGTATTTCACCAAAGTGAAGCAGTTTGCCGAGGATGGTGGTCATGACAGGACAGGAGAGCGGTGGACCCGAAGGCCGGGCGATGGGGCAGGAGTTGAGCCTGCGCGTGATCCTCTTCCACGAGGCCGTCGCCGCTCATCTCGGGCTCAACGCCACCGAGCACAAGATCCTCTCCCTGATCGCGGCGGAGCCGGGGGTCAGCCCGGGGCAGCTCGTGGACCGCACCGGGCTGTCCAACGCGGCCATCACCAAAATCGTCCACCGACTGGCCGCGCTCGGGCACGTGGACCGCCGCAAGGACGGCTCGGACGGGCGTCGGTACGCGCTGAGCGTGACGGCGGAGCACCGGCGCGACCTGGCCCGGCTCTTCGCGCCGATGGCCGAGGCGATGGACGGCCTCGTGGACGGCATGGACGACGCGGAGCGCGCGGCGGTGACCCGCTGGCTCTCCGGCACGGTCGAGATCCTGCGCCGGTCGACGGCCGAACTGACCCGGGCCCGGGAGTCCGACGGCCAGGCCGGCCGGCGGACTCCGGCGGAGTGATCACACCGGTCACCACACCGTGATCCTGCCCCGCCCTTACCGAGGGGCGCCCCGGACCACTCAGCCCGGCTCAGCTCGCGGTGTCGGCCAGCACCCCGAGTCCCGCCACCAGTCCCACGTACGCGAGCACCAGCACCAGGGCGCAGAGGATCAGCAGCCAGCCGGTCACGATGGCCAGCAGGGCCACGCCCCGGTCCTGGCCGCCCAGCCGCTTGCCCCGGCGGCGGCCGAGGTGACCGGCCGGGATGGCGACGAGGCCGCACAAGAACATGAAGGCCGTGTAGAGGCCGCCGTACATCAGCCAGAACATCGGCGTCACCACGATCGCCACGATGAGGCCGGCGCCCATGGCGGCCGCCCAAGCGGCGACCCGGGCGGGTGTGTTGCGGGACCGGACCGCCGGAACGGCTGTCTGCTGCGTTCTGCTGGCCACGATGGAACTCCCCCGTCGTTCTCTACGGCCACATTATGAGGCACCGATGTGACTCATGTGGTGTCAGACGGGCGGCATCAGATCGCTCTCGCTCACGGTGTACGTCAGCGAGGGGTAGACGAAGTCCGTTTCCTTGTTCTCACGGCGTCGCAGTCGGTAGAACTCGCTGCTCTGCTCCTCGTCGGCCGACGTGAGGCGCGCCCCCTCCGGGAGATAGGCGTGTCCGTCGTCGTGAAACCGGATGAGGGTCTTTGACGTCCGGAACGTCACGCCCAGCCATGCGTTGTCCGCCGCCCGGTCGGGCGCGTCCAAGACGATTTTGTGCTTCAGTCGCCGATTCGCGTCGACGGAGAACACGACGACGCTGCTGTGGGTGAGGGGGACCTCGAACCTCTCACCATCGGACCCCTCAGCGGGCCCCTCACCGGATCCTTTTGATTCGAAGACCAGCTTCCTCGGCGGGCCCGCTTCGGGATGCCGGTAGCAGGAGTAGACAGCGATGAACGAGCCGTCGCCCAGATCCAGGGCTTGGTCGGAATGAAAGCCCATGGTGGTGTAGGCGTTCGTGTAGCTCTCGATGAGAGCGTTGTTGAGGCCGACCGGAATCTCCGCGCGCTCTTCGATCTGCCGCGCCAGCCGCTCGTGCACTGCCCGGAATCGCTGCGTCGGGCTGCCGTAGCGCGTGGTGGTACGTACGAGAGGCACACGAGGGACACCGCCCGCCTCGTCGATCCTGGCCAGCGTGGCGCCTCGTCGGCCCTTTCCCACGTCCTCCAGAAAGGCCGACTCCGACAGCTCCGCGAAGAGATTCGCCTCGGCCGGCAAGGTGTACGAGCGGATTTCGTCCGAGATCCTAGATCCGAGGGGCAACGTAGTCCCCCGAGTTCATGCTGAAGAGGAACCTTCCGCCGTAGTCGATGAAGGACGACGTCCTGTTCTCCTCGGCGTACAGCTTGCGCAGGTCCTCCATGCCGTCCTCCGTGGGCGGCCCCAGTTTCACCGGGCCTCCGGCCGTTTTGAGGAACGTGTCGCCGTCCTTGTGCACGGCTTCGGCGCTCGAACAGCGCACCACGTATCCCAGGCGGGTCGGGAGGAACTCGGCGTTCAGTCCCGAGGGCCGGATTTCGTGTGTGTACAGGCGGTTGGTGGACAGCGGCATGAGGAACACGGAGCCGGGGTGGAGCGTCAGGGTGAACTGCGCGGGGAGCGCGGCTTCGTCGCGCCCCTCTGTCGGCTCCTTGAGGCGGAAGTGAAGCCTGGTCAGTCCGCTGCCACGCTTCACCCCGTAATCGAAGGGGTCCTCAGCCAAGGGCTGCAGCTTGTCGAGCCCGTCATAGAACGTGCAGAAGGCCATGATGCCGTTGGCGGGCATGTCCTTGGTCTTGTCCGCATGCGCCGAGATCTTGGCCTTGGACTGCTTACGCTCGGGCGTGGCAAGGGTGTTGTGGTAGATCTGGGCGAGGACGTGATTCAGCGGCGCATGGTTCCGGAAGACGTCTGCGGCTTCGCGGTTCAGCGACTCGACGATTTCTGTGTCGGTCGGGCGGAAGCTCTCGGTCGGCCCGTCGAAATTCGTGGAGCACCGGAGCAGGCGGAAATGCAGTCCGTCACCGTCCTGGGTGACGGGCGTCAGATAGATTCCGCTGCGATGGGCTGTTCCGGGCTTCGTCGACTCCGTCAGGGACTGGAACGCGTGCTCCGCGCTGATCCGCCCGAAGTGATCGGCGTCGAGTTCGAAGAAGCGGCGGTAGTACACGCCGGCACCGTGCACGCGGAGGGGAAGTCGGCCGACGCCGACGACGGTCCAGGGTGCGTCGACGCCCTCGTCGTAACCGTGTGACAGCTCCCGGACCACGAACACCCGGTCGGCAGCATGCAGTTGACGGGCGCTGATCCCGGATATGTCGCCGCACAGGTAGACGGTCTTCTGTGCGAGGTCGGGCGGACCAGAAGCGAGTTGCTCCGGCGTGATCGTGGACCCGAAGAAGTCCCTGACCGAGTCGTCGTCGTGCAACGCCGAAGGAGCGACCAGGACGTTGCTCTCGTCCTCAATGCAGGCTTCTGATACCCCTGTTGTATACATCGGAGTTGATGCTCTCACGGGCGCTCGACAGCCTGCAACGGCCTTACTCCGCGCGGGCGGCGGGTGCGGATCTGCCTGCCGCCCCGGGTAGGGCTAGCCCGAAGGCCGATTCGGGGGCCACCCCCGCTGAACTCCGGGGCGAAAGGCGGTCAGATCTCCTCATCACCCATTTCTCCGAGGAGGACCCCTGATGCATTCGGCAACGTCGCGACCGTGGCAGAAGCCGTGGAGGACGAAGACGTTACGACGAGGCATGCTCGCCGTCACCGCAGCGGTGCTCACCACGCTCGTCGTCCCGGCGGCGGCCCCGGCGGCCCCAGCGCGGCCCGGCGAAGGCCCCGCATGGACCGGGGCGTGGGGCACAGCCGTGCAGCGGCCCGTCGAGGGCAGCGAGGACTGGGGGCCCAACTGGTCGCAGGACGGGTTCGCCGACCAGTCCGTACGCCAAGTGGTCCGCGTCTCGACCGGCGGCTCCACGCTGCGGATCAGGCTGTCCAACGCGTACGGCACCACGCCGCTGCGGATCACCGCGGCGACCGTCGGCCGCTCCGCCGGTGACGCCCAGGTCTGGCCCGGCACAGCGCGGACGCTGGCATTCGGCGGGGAGCGGGGCACCACCATCGCCCCGGGACGCGAGCTCGTGAGCGATGCCGCGGCCCTGCGCACCTCCCCGCTGGAGAAGCTGACCGTCACCCTGTACTTCGCCGACCGCACCGGTCCGGCCACCTTCCACCGGTTCACCACCTCCCCCTCGTACCGCGCCTCCGGGCGCCATCTGACCGACTCCGGCGGCGACGCCTTCACCACGTCCACGAACGCCTGGTACTTCCTGAGCGGCGTGGAGGTGTCCGGTCCGGCCTCCCCTCGGCGCGGCACCGTGGTCGCCTTCGGGGATTCGCTGATGGACGGGACGGGGGCCGCGCCCGGCACCGACACCCGCTTCACGGACAAGCTCGCCGAACGCATCGCCGCCGACCGCCGACCGCTGGACGTAGTCAACGCCGGCATCGGCGGAAACCGGATCCTCAACGACTCCCCCTGCTACGGGGACAAGGCCGCCGACCGCTTCCGGCGCGACGTGATCGACCGCCCCGGCGTGCGCACGGTGATCGTCCACCTGGGCGGCAACGATCTCGCCGCCCCCGAGATGGGCGACCCCTGCATGGGCTCCGCACCCCACGTGACCGCGGTCCAGATCATCAACGCCCACAAAGAGCTGATCCGCGCCGCCCACGCCCGTGGCATCACGGCCGTCGGCGCGACCATCCTGCCCATGAAGGGCGCCCTCTTCCCCGCCTACAGCGAGCGGGGCGAGAAGATCCGGACCACCGTCAACCACTGGATGCGCACCAGCGGCGCGTACGACTCCGTCCTCGACGTCGACCGAGCCGTCGCGGACCCCGCCGACCCCGCGATGCCGCGCCCCGGCTACGTCTTCCCGGACGGCGTCCACCCCAACGAAGCCGGGTCCCACGCCATCGCCTCCGCCATGGACCTCGACGACCTCTGACAGCCTCACCGGCCGGAGGACGCCCGCCCCCGGCCGCAGCCCGCCCGCCCGGTCCGTGCGCCGGTGCCGGGCGGGTAACGTAAAGAGGTACTGACTGATTGACTCATGGGCCTCCTGACGGGCTGCGTGAACCCAGGAGGAGCAACATGACGACCAACCGTGGACGCAAGGACGTCATCCGTGACCGGATGGCCGCCACCGGCGAGTCGTACAACGTCGCCGCCCGCAATCTCAAGGCCATGAAGGACATGGGCGCCACCCGCGAGGCCGTCCTCGTGCAGCGCTGGAAGCCCGCCGACAGCTTTGACGTGCCGTGTCCGTGCGGCGGGACCTGCGAGCCGGGCGAGACCTGTGACCGCTGCCACGCCCGCCACCGCCATGTGAAGCGCTACCCGGGCTCCACCACCGAGGTCGAGACCTGGGCCGACCGCTACGAGTGCACCGGGTGCTCCTCCTCGTACACCCTGACCATCCACCTGGCCGGGCGGCCCTGGGGGGTCGCGGAGACCGTCGTACAGGGCGGGTCGGCCGAGGAGGTCGTACGGGCCCGGGTCTTCCCCGGTGTGATCCACCCGCTGCTGCGGTCGGAAGCGAGCGGGAGCGACGACGACGAGGAGTGACCGTCGGGGCTGCGCCCCGTGCGGTGGAATCGGCCCCTGACTGGAACAATGATTCGGCTGCACACAGGTGTTGGCGGGATCGGGGGATACGGAATGCGCCGTCAGGCATTGGTGGTCGGGATCGACGGGCCGGCCACGGACCCTGCGGACGAATCACCGCCCCAGCGGCAGCCGCTCGTCTACGCGGCACAGCACTCGCGACGGTTGCGCGAGGTACTGGCGAAGCAGTACGCGTACGTCCTCCTGGAGCCCGCCCCGGACCCCGCCTCCACTGCCGCCGCCCTGGAAAACGCACTGACACAGGCGGTCACCGACCGTGCCGACTTCACGATCATCCATGTGCTCACCCACGGAGAGCTCGCACGCGAAACCCGCAAGGTCTATGCCGTGGGCGGAGACGGCCGGCTCACCACCGAGTCCCTGAGTCGCTGGGTCGACCTGGCGGAGCGCCCGACCACGGACGGTGAGGACGGTCCGGCCGTACTCCTCGTCCTGGACCTGTGTCACTCCGGTGCCGTCTCGGCCGACCAGCTGCGGTCCCTGCTCCACCCGAACCACCGACGTGTCTGGGTGCTGGCCGCCTGCCAGACCGACGAACCCGCCTACGACGGTCGCCTCAGCATCGCGTTCGACGAGGTGCTCCGTGGCTTCGCGTCCGGGGCTCTGAAGCTCGACGCGTCCCTGCCGTACATCCCGATCGGCCGATTCTGCCGCGAAGTAGCCCATCATGTGGAGGAGCAGAGCGCGGGCGGCATTCAGCAGACGGTCGTACGCCCCCTCGCCGCCCTCGGTGATGATCTGTCGCACCTGCGGTTCTTCCCCAACCCGCGACACGACCCGGCCGCCTCGCACATCCGCGGCGGTGTGGACCCTGCCGTGTTCACGGTCCTCGACGACGTCGCGGACACCCGCCATTTCGTCATCCGGGCGGCCGGCGCCGACAGCGCGGGGGAAGACGTCGACATCACCGTTCCGTCCTTCACCGGGCGCGGCGACGAACTCCGCACACTGACCGAGTGGTTGGAGGGGCACGGGGCATCGCTTCGGGTGGTCACCGGCGTGCCGGGAGTCGGTAAGTCAGCGCTGGTCGGAGCGCTCGCCTGCGCCGCGCATCCCTTGTTGCGCGAGGCCACGGAACAGTTGTGGCGGCCATCGGGAGGAGACCTTCCCGGGGTGGCCGACGGCTTGGCCGTCGTGCACGCACGACGGCGCAGGGTCTCCGAGGTCCTGTCCTCGCTGGCCGCCCAGTGGGGCGTGGAGTCCCCCGGCCCGGGTCTGCCGTGGACCACGCACCGACTGATGACCGCCTTGCACGCGAGGCCCGAGCCTCCGTGTCTCATCGTGGATGCCGTGGACGAGGCCGAATATCCGGCCGAGCTCGTCGCCACCCTGCTGTTGCCCCTGGCATCGGCCCTGCGGCCGAACGGTGAACCGCTGTGCAGGATGCTCGTCGCAACGCGTCCCGAAGCGGAGCTCGGGTCTCTGATCGAGAGGGCCCGTGCGCAAGGCGGCCTGATCGACCTGGGCGAGGTCCCGGTCGAGCGGCTGCGCAAGGATCTGGTGCACTTCGTTCGCCGGATGCTGCGCCCGTTGGACGGGCGCGTCTCGCCGTGGTGCTCGCTCGCGGCTGCCGAGAGCCTGGGGGAAGCGCTCGCGGACACCTTGCTGGGCGGGACACGTGAGTGGGGTGAGTTCCTGGTCGCGGGGCTCTACCTGCGGCTTCTTCAGGACCGGGGAACTCCGCCCACCACGACGGAGGAGGCAAAGGCGCTGGGCAGGGCCGTGCCCAGATCCCTCGACGGGGTCCTCGATCTCGACCTGGAACTGGTCGCCCGGCCGGGCCTGCACGAGTTGCTTGCCGCACTGGCCTGGGCCGAGGGCGCGGGCATGCCGGAAAGTCTGCTCAGCCACGTTGCGGCCGTGAAGCCCGGCCCGGTCACGGAGGAGCAGCCGGACACCTCACGTCTCCTGCACGCCGCACGCTTCTACCTACGGCGCAACGTCGACCGTGAGGGCACCCCGGTCTACCGGCTCTTCCACCAGGGGCTTGCCGATCGCCTCCGCGAGCGGTCCGTCCTGAACGCCGTCATGGTCTGGGAACGCCTGCTCGCGACGGTGGGCACGACCCGCTCGGGCCAACGGCGTTGGGCCAATACCGAGCCCTACCTCCTGCGTCACGCCGCACGGCACAGCGCGCTCGCCGGCAGGCTCGGAGAGCTTCTCGAGGACGGTGAGTTCCTGGTCCACGCGGACCCGGCTCCCCTGGCCGAAGAGCTGTATCACGGTGAACGCGGCCCGCACGGCGCGGTCTATCTCACGTCGTACGGCGCCCATCACAGCGGTCCGCCCGGCCAGCGGCGCGACATCCTGGCCGTCGACGCGGCCCGGCACCAGCAGTGGCGGCTGGCCGCCGAGCTCACGCGGGACTCCGGCCGTCGCGTTCTGCGGACCGCAGGCCGGTCCCTGCACACCGGCCTCCTGACGACACTGACCGGTCACCGCGGCAAGATCTGGGACCTGACGACCCTGGAGATGCACGGCCGCCCGCACGCCCTGACAGCCGGGCAGGACGGAACGGCACGGCTGTGGGACCTCGACTCGGCGACGGCGACGCTCGAGCTCGACCACCACGGCTCTCCGGTGGGCGGTGTGGCAGCCGGGCGGACCGGTGACGGCCATGTCGCCGTGACCGGCTGCGACCGTGGTGAACTGCGGGGGTGGGACCTGGCCACCGGACACCTGCTGTGGACGGTCCGTGCGCATCAAGGGCCGGTCTGGTCCCTGGTGGCCGTGCGGTACGGGGGAACACCCGCGGTAGCCAGCGCCGGTCAGGACCGGGTGATCCACTTCTGGGACATCGCCACCGGCACCCATCTGTCCCGTAGCGAGGCGTCCGCGCTCATCAGTCCGGTGGCTCGGATGTCCTGTGTCGCCCTGGAGGGCAAGGGCGACTTCGTGGTCGCCCAGCACGACATCGTCGAGGTGCTGGCCGTCCGCGGCGACGAGGTGTTGCCGGCGCCGTACGCCCACCCGCACGCGACGTACTACTGCTTCCTCGACCTGGGAAAGGGGCTCGAACCGGTCCAGGGCGACTCGGACGGCACCATCCTGACCGGTACGACCATCCTCAACGCGGATCACGCCGACGCCGTCAACGATCTGGCCGCCGTTACGCTGGACGGCTCCGTTCACGTACTCAGCGGCGGCGCGGACGGCATCGCACGGCTGACGCACACCGACGGCAGCAGTCGCCAGGTCGCGAGCCACACGACAGCGATCACCCGTGTCGCCGTCGTGCCGGAGCCGCATCGGACGCGCATCCTCACGGCGAGCGAGGGCGGCACGGTCCGTGTCTCGGACGCGGCCGGGCACGAGATCTCTCAACGCCATCCGGGGCACACCCACGCGATCAACGCACTCACCCTGCTGCCCGACGGCCGGCTGGTCTCGTGCAGCGAAGACGGCACCATCGCTCTGTGGAATGCGGAAAGCGGAGTCGGCCACCGGGCCGTCCTGTACCGGGACGACATCCCGGCGTCGGACAGTGCCACCGGCATCGCGGTCCTGGAGGCCGGAGAGCATCCGCGGATCCTCGCCTCCTGCACACTCGACGGAGTCGCGCTGTGGGACACGAACGCGGCGGAGGAGTATCTCCACCGCCGCGCCTTCGACGACGGCTTCCGGGCGTCCGCGGTGCTGATCGTCACGGTTCGGGGAACCACCTTCGTCGTCCACGCCTCCGAAAGCGGTGGGGTCGCGATGTCCGGGGTCGACCACGTGGACCGCGTGTTCCGGCAGGACGACATCGACCCGGCGGAAACGGAAGAGCCGGAGCGCGTTCTGCTCCCGTCGGCGGAGAGCGGGCCGTGCCTGTCCCTGGCGGCCACCCCCACCCGCGTTCTCGCGGGGTACGACTCCGGTCACGTCCGGTCCGCACATCTGCTGGGGCCGCCACGGCCACAGCTCCTCACCCGGCACCCCGCCGCCGTCCACACCGTCGCCGCCGTGGACATCGACGCGCAGCCGTACGTCGTCAGCGGTGACGACCGGGGCGAGGTACGCGTCACCGCTCTCGACTCCACCAGGACGTTCACCCTGGCCGGGCACACGCGCGCGGTCTTCGCCTCGGCACCGGTTCTCGTCGACGGGCACCCGCACCTCCTCACCGGTGGGCTCGATCGCTCCCTACGGCTGTGGGACCTGAGAAACGGCAGCCAGATCGACGTCTTCTGGTTCCCGGACAGCGTGTTCGCCATCGCGGTCGCTCCCGACGGGGCCCTGTACCTCGGGGTGGGCCCCGACATCATCCACATGACACCGGGTGCCCACCTCCACCTGCGCCCCTATCCCACCCCCGACCGAGGGACACCCCGTTGAATCACATCGTGGCCGTACACGGCGTGGGCCAGTACTCCCCCGCCCACACACCGACAGCGATCGCCGCCGCCCGGTCGGCGACCTGGGCCGGGCATCTCGCCACCGGACTCGGTGTCGACGTCGACCGGGTGCCTCTCACCCTTGCCTACTACGCCCACCACCTCCACCACGGCAGGCCGGTCGCTCAAGGCGCGGACGATCTGGAACTGCTGGAGCGCGAAGACCCGCGCGCCCTCCGGTCCATCGTCGACTGGGCGGAGACGTTGGAGGCATCCATGGGACTGAGGATTCCGCCCGTGACGGCCCAGGGGCGTCTGGCCGTTCCGCTCCGCGGACTCGTCTCCGTGATCGCTGAGCACCTCAGCCTCGACGGCCGTCTGACCCGCGCGTTCGTCGCCGCCTTCTTCCGCGACGTGGTGCGCTATCTCGATGCCCCCGACGCCCGCACCGCCGCCCGGGACGAGGTGGCCACCACCATCACCTCGACGGGGGCCCGGGTGGTGATAGCCCATTCCCTCGGGAGCGTCGTCGCCTACGAGGCGCTCCACGCCCACCCGGAGATCGAGATCGACCTCTTCCTGACGCTCGGCTCCCCGCTCGCCCTGCCCCACGGTGTCTTCGACCGGCTGATACCGGCCCCGGCCGACGGCACCGGGCAGCGCCCGCCCGGTGTGCGCCGGTGGGTCAACGTGAGCGACCACGGGGACATCGTCGCGATCCCCCGCCCGTTCAAGCAGCGTTTCCCGACGGTGGACCTCGATCTGGCGGACAGCATCGCTCCGTTCGACTTCCACCGCGCAGCTCCCTATCTGAGGTCTCCTGCGGTGGCGGCGACGTTGGCGCCCTTCCTCCCTGCCTCTGCCCGCACTGATGGACGGGGCGACGGACGGAGCTGACGGACGGAACGCAACGATGCCCGCACAGGGAGCCCTGTGCGGGCATCGGTCCGAACCGTCGTGAGCCGTCGGGGCTCAGCTCTCGTCCGGCGCCAGGGTCAGCGAGATCGAGTTGATGCAGTAGCGCTGGTCCGTCGGGGTCGGGTAGCCCTCGCCCTCGAAGACGTGGCCCAGGTGCGAGCCGCAGCGGGAGCAGCGCACCTCGGTGCGGACCATGCCGTGGGCGCGGTCCTCGACCAGCTCGACCGCGTCCGTGTCCTTCGGGTCGTAGAAGGACGGCCAGCCGCAGTGCGACTCGAACTTGGTGTCGGAGCGGAACAGCTCCGCCCCGCAGGCCCGGCAGGAGTAGACGCCCGCCGTTTTGGTGTCGGTGTACTCACCCCTGAACGCGGGTTCGGTGCCGGCCTGGCGCAGCACCGCGTACTCGGCGGGGCTCAGCTCGGCCCGCCACTGCTCGTCCGGCTTCTCGACGTCGTACGACACGTCCCGCTCCTCAGCTCGACAGGTGATCCAGGATGCGCGGGCCGAGGTCGGTGACATCGCCCGCTCCCATGGTGAGAACGAGATCTCCGGGCTTCGCCATTCCCGCGACGGCGGCGGGGACGTCGGCCTGGTCGTGGACGGCGGTGACCTCGGCGCCCGCCTCCTTCGCCGCGTCGATGATCAGGGCGCTGGTGATGCCGGGGATCGGGTCCTCGCGGGCCGGGTAGATGTCCAGGACCACGGAGGCGTCGGCCAGGGCGAGGGCCTGGCCCATCTCGGTGCCCAGCTCCTGGGTGCGGGAGAACAGGTGCGGCTGGAAGACGACCAGGATGCGGGCGTCGGCGGCCGCGCCGCGCATGGCCTCCAGGTCGGCGGTCATCTCGGTGGGGTGGTGCGCGTACGAGTCGATGACCTGCACGCCCGCCGCCTCGCCCTTGAGCTGGAGGCGGCGCTTGACCCCGGTGTACGAACCGAGGGCCGAGGCCAGGTTGTGCGCGGGGATGCCCAGGGCGACTCCGGCGGCGAGGGCGGCCACCGCGTTGTGGGCGTAGTGGCTGCCGGGGACGGAGACGGTGAAGGTGAGGAACTTGCCGTTGAGGAGGACCGTGACCTCGCTGGTCAGGCCGCGCGGGGTGACCTTGTGGACGCGTACGTCGGCGTTCTCGGCGGAGCCGTACGTGACGACCTTGAGGTCGGAGAGGTCGCGGACCCGGCGGGTCAGCTCGACCGCGCCGGGCTGGTCGGCGGAGATGACCAGGGTGCCGCCGGGGACGACCTTGCCGACGAACGTCTCGAAGGAGTCGTAGATCTCGTCCATCGAGGCGTAGTTCGCGTGGTGGTCCAGCTCGACGTTGAGGACGATCGCGACCTCGGGGTCGTACTTCTGGAAGCTGCGGTCGCTCTCGTCCGCCTCCGCGACGAAGATGTCCCCCTCGCCGTGCGTGGCGTTGGTGCCGGGGCCCTCCAGGTCGCCGCCGATGGCGTACGAGGGGGCCAGGCTCAGCGAGGAGAGGGCGACGGCCAGCATCGACGTCGTCGTCGTCTTGCCGTGGGTGCCGGCCACCGCGATGGCGCGCAGGCCGTTCATCAGGGAGGCCAGCGCGTCGGAGCGGTGCACCACCGGGATGGCCAGCTCGTTCGCCCGGAGCAGCTCCGGGTTGTCGGCGCGGATGGCGCTGGAGACGACCACACAGGACGCGTCGTCGGCCAGGTGGCCCGCCGCGTGCCCGATGTGCACGGTCGCCCCCAGCGCCCGCAGCGACTCGGCGGTGGCGGACTCCTTGGCGTCGCTGCCCGCCACCTTCGCTCCGCGCTGCGCGAGGATCTTCGCGATGCCCGACATTCCGGCGCCGCCGATGCCGATGAAGTGGGGTCGTTCCATGGCGGCGGGAATGCCGGGTGCCATCTGTACTCCTGCGGGGTGCTGGTGGGCGTTCTCGGTGCGGTCCGGTGCCGTCCCGGGCCGCGGGGGCCCAGCCTATTCGCTGTGCGCGAAGAGCTTGAGCACCGGGACGCCCACCTTGTGCCGGGCCCGGGAGGCCCAGTCGCGGTGGAAGAACTCCTCCACGTAGTGCGGGGCGGTCAGGACGATGACCTCGTCGGCGCCCGCCTCCTCGACCACGGTCTTCAGTTTGTCGAGCGGGTGGTCCTCGATCACTTGTCCGACCGCTTCGGAGCCCGCGTCGCGCAGGGACCGAAGGGAGTACTCCAGGCCGATCTGCGCGGTCTCGCGGGCCTCGTCGCCCTCCGGCTCCTCGCCCTCGCGGACCGCTTCCTTCAGTTCCCCCATCGCCACGTCGTCGATCGCGCGCAGCAGGACATCGGCCTGGTCACCGCGCGGCTGCAACAGAACGACGAACGAGATCCGCTCCTCGCCGTGGAGGGTGGTGACGAAATCCACGTCCTCGGGAGTGAGCGGCTTCTCGATCATCAAAACGCTTGTGAACACGACAGGCGCCCTTCCGCTTCTTCGTCTCGTCGACTGCCGGCTCGACCGTCGACGGTCGTTTGCTGAAACCATCCTTCCCCGTGATTCCACGGGGACTGCAGGGGTAAGTGTGCCCAGCCGGAGCTAAGCGGAACGGGAAATTCCGCTATCTGTCGGTCCGACGGTACCGAGTGAAGAGGAACCCGGCCTCTTCCAGCAGCGATGCGAGGAAAAAACGTTCCGGCACAGCGACCCCGGGCCCCCCCGCGATGCGCTGGGCGTCCCCGGCGGTCAGCATCGGGGACATCGTCAGGCACAGCTCGTCCAGCACGCCCGCCGCCACGAACTGGCCGAGCAGCCGGGGTCCGCCCTCGGTGAGCTGCCGCCGCAGCCCCCGGTCGGCCAGCTCGCGCACGGCACGGGCCGGGTCCACCCGGGTGCCCTCGCCCGCGATCACCACCTCGGCGCCCGCCTTCCGGGCCGCCGCGATCCGGTCGTCGGGGGCCCCGGCGCCGGTCACCACGAGGGTCGGGACGAGCGGCTCGGTGAAGAGCGGCAGCGAGAAGTCCAGGTCGAGCGAGCCGGTCACCACCGCCACGGCCGGCGCGGGGCCCTGTCCGGCCGCGGCCCGGCGCGCGGCGAACGCCTCCCGGGCGCGGGCCGGACGGTACCCCTCCAGGCGTACGGTCTCGGCCCCGGCGATCACCACGTCGGCCAGGCCCCGCAGGGTGCCGAAGATCCGCATGTCCGCCGCGCAGGAGATGCCCTGCGAGCGGCCGTCGTGCTGGGCGGCCCCGTCGAGGGTGGAGACCATGTTGGCGCGCAGCCAGGGGGCCCCGGCGGGGAGACCGGCGGGGTAGGCGTACGCCTCCGCCAGCTCGTCGAGGCTCCACTCGCGGTCGGTGAGCGGTCCGGACGGGTCCGGTCCGGACGGGTCCTCGCCTCCCACCGCGCTTTTTGTCAGGTCCGTCACAGGGAACAGGCTTCGCATGGGTTGCAGTCTGGCACGGGCCTTAGGGTGGAGAGTTGTGTCGTCATCCACCGCGTTTCCGGGGCAGAGCCCCCTTGCCGAAACGGCCCCGCTGTCCCTGTGCGCCCGCGAGCCGCACGTCCCCGCAGACCGTCTGGTCGCCGAGATGGTGCCGCCGCCGCGCTTCGACTCGGTGCGCTTCGACACGTACGTACCCGACCCGAACCAGCCCAGCCAGAGCGAGGCGGTCACGGTCCTGGCGGGCTTCGCCGCCGGGCTCGGCGGGGCGCACGCGACGGGCGCCGGGCGGCGCAAGTGGTTCAGCAAGAAGCCGGCCGCGCCGACCGGGCCGCGCGGGGTCTATCTGGACGGCGGCTACGGCGTCGGCAAGACCCACCTGCTGGCCTCCCTCTGGCATGCCACGCCCGCCGAGCCGTCGCTGAAGGCGTTCGGCACGTTCGTGGAGCTGACCAACCTGGTGGGCGCGCTGGGCTTCCAGCAGACCGTGCAGACGCTGAGCGGGCACCGGCTGCTGTGCATCGACGAGTTCGAGCTGGACGACCCGGGCGACACCGTGCTGGTCTCCTCGCTGCTCCGCCGGCTCGTGGAGAACGGGGTGGCGCTGGCCGCGACCTCGAACACGCTGCCGGGCAAGCTCGGCGAGGGCCGGTTCGCCGCCGTCGACTTCCTGCGCGAGATCCAGGGCCTGTCCGCGCACTTCCGCCCGCTGCGCATCGACGGCGAGGACTACCGGCACCGCGGTCTGCCCGAGGCCCCGCCGCCGTACGACGACGAGCAGGTCACCCGGGCCGCGTACGCCACGCCGGGCGCGTCCCTCGACGACTTCCCCGGGCTGCTGGAGCACCTGGCCCGGGTCCACCCGAGCCGGTACGGCGCGCTGACCGACGGCATCGGCGCGGTCTGTCTGACCGGGGTGACGGCGGTGCCCGACCAGTCGACCGCGCTGCGCCTGGTGGTGCTGGCCGACCGGCTGTACGACCGGGAGGTCCCGGTGCTCGCCTCGGGGCTGCCGTTCGACAAGCTGTTCAGCGACGAGATGCTGAACGGCGGGTACCGGAAGAAGTACTTCCGGGCGATCTCCCGGCTGACGGCGCTGGCGCGTGACGCAAAGGGGCTGGTGGCGCAGTAGGTTCGGGGGCGTAACGCAACGGGACACCGCGAGGTGCCCCGTCTTATGCCGTACAACCGCGCACCGTTCGAAGGGATCCAGCATGGCTACCACGCGTCAGGCGCACACGAACTGGGAAGGCAACCTGATCGAGGGCAAGGGGGTCGTCACCTTCGACTCCTCCGGCATCGGCGACTACCCCGTCTCCTGGCCCGCCCGCTCGGAGCAGGCGAACGGCAAGACGAGCCCCGAGGAGCTCATCGCCGCCGCGCACTCCAGCTGCTTCTCGATGGCGCTCTCCCACGGGCTCGCCGGGGCC
Source organism: Streptomyces sp. NPDC091289 (assembly GCF_044757365.1). NCBI lineage: Bacteria > Bacillati > Actinomycetota > Actinomycetes > Kitasatosporales > Streptomycetaceae > Streptomyces > Streptomyces sp. NPDC091289. The sequence continues at coordinate 290,084 of NZ_JBIVUT010000002.1, read as the reverse complement.
GGCACCCCGTCGACCCGGCTGGAGACCAAGGCCGAGGTGACCTTCCAGCCCGGCACGGGCATCACCGGCATCCACCTCACGGTCGTGGGCGAGGTGCCCGGTCTCGACGAGGACGGCTTCCTCAAGGCCGCCGAGGACGCCAAGGCGAACTGCCCGGTCAGCCAGGCGCTGACGGGCACCACGATCACCCTGTCGGCCTCGCTGGCCTGACCATGCGCGGACGGCTGCTCCCATCGGGGCCGTCCCAGCAGCAACACGGGGCGCGGGGGTACGCATGGTTCCCCCGCGCCTCTGTGCGTGCTACACACGTGCGGGTCACTTCACCTGTCCGCCAACAGGGAGTCACCTCATGTCATCCGCACCCCGCACCACCGCCACCCGACGCCAGGTCCTGGCAGGCAGCGGCGCAGCCGCCGCGGTCGCCTTCACGGGGGCCTTCTCCGAACTCTTCGCGGGCACGGCAGCCGCACGCGGCCACGGCGGCTACGGCCCCCTCGTCCCCGATCCGGACGGCCTGCTCGACCTGCCGAAGGGATTCCGCTACCGGGTGCTGTCCCGGGAGGGCGAGCCGCTGCGCTCCGGCGAGGGGCCGGTGCCCAGCAACCACGACGGGATGGCCGCGCTGCGCAGCCGCAACGGGCGGGTCCACCTCGTCCGCAACCACGAGAACCGGCACACCGCCGAGATCGGCGTACCGACCGTCGAGGGGCTGACCTACGACCCGGCGGCCAAGGGCGGCTGTACGTCCCTGGAGCTGGACGGCCGCAACAAGGTACTCGGCGAGCGCGTCGCCATCGCCGGTACGGCGGTGAACTGCGCGGGCGGGCCCACCCCCTGGCGCACCTGGCTGACCTGCGAGGAGACCGAGGACAAGGCCGGGACCAACGGGTACGCCAAGGACCACGGCTTCATCTTCGAGGTGGACGGCGCCGATCCGCACCGCACCGGGGCCGTCCCGCTGACCGCGATGGGCCGCTTCCAGCACGAGGCGATCGCCGTCGACCCGAAGTCCGGGATCGTGTACGAGACGGAGGACGCGTTCGAGAAGCCGTTCGGGCTCTTCTACCGCTTCCTTCCCGAGAAGCCGCTCGGCGGCACCGGTTCGCTCCGGGCGGGCGGCGCGCTGGAGGCGATGCGGGTGCCGGGCGTGCCCGACCTGTCCGCCGTCCAGGAGACCGGCACGAGCTTCGACCGGATCGAGTGGGTCCCCGTACCGGATCCGCTGGCCGCCGAGACCGCGATCCGCTTCCAGGACTTCGGCCCGAAGGGCATCACGCACGCGCAGAAGCTGGAGGGCTGCTACTGGGGCGACTCCTCGGTCTACTTCGTCTCCAGCTTCGCCCACCGCGACGAGGGCTCGGCGGCCGACCACTACGGCCAGGTCTGGCGCTACGAGCCGAAGAAGCGCCGCCTCACCCTGGTCGTGCTCTTCGGCCCGGACACCGACATCCAGCTGCCCGGCGAGTCGCCCGACAACATCTGTCTGGCGGCCGACGGCGGGCTGATGGTCTGTGAGGACGGCGGCGGCGCGCAGCATGTGCTCGGGGTGACGCGGCGCGGCGAGGTGTACGCGATGGCGCGCGGGCGGCAGAACATCGGGACGCCCGAGGAGCCGGAGTGGGGTGAGTTCGCGGGGGTCACGTTCTCGCCGGACGGCTCGACGATGTACGTGAACTGCTACACGCCGGGGACGACGTTCGCGGTGACGGGGCCCTGGTGCTGAAGTAGCGCCTCCCCGCTCTGCCGGGACACCGGAGCGTCGTCTGAAGATATGACGATAACGTCAGATATTTTTCGTGAGTGATCACTACTGCACGGAAGATGGCGACTCTGACGGTCGCGGGGGTGCTGGCCGGTGCCGCCCTGGCCGGGTGCGGGGGTCCTGCCCCCGCACCCGCTCACCCACCCACCCCCCTTCCCAAGGCCTCCGCCCCTGCCTCCGCCTCCGCCGCGCCGAAGAAGCCGCCCACGATGGCCCCCGGTCCGGCGGGCCGCACCCCGGTCTTCGAGCGGAGGCAGACGGGCGGGGGCACGGCCGGCGGCGCGGCGGAGAAGGTCGTGGCGCTGACGTTCGACGCCGACATGACGGCCGATCAGGGCCCCCGGGCGGCCTCGGGCGAGCGTTTCGACAACCCGGAGCTGGTCGCGTCGCTGCGCCGGCTGAAGGTGCCCTCCACCGTCTTCATGACGGGGCGCTGGGCCGAGGAGTACCCGGCGCAGGCGAAGGCCATCGGCACGGATCCGCTGTTCGAGATCGCCAACCACTCCTACAGCCACTACGCCTTCAGCGCGCCCTGCTACGGACTGCCGGTGGTCGAGAAGGCCGCGATGACCCGCGATGTGGAACGTGCCTTCACGGCGATCCGGAAGGCGGGGGCGCGGAACGTGGTGCCGTACTTCCGCTTCCCCGGCGGCTGCTACGACGACACGGCACTGCGCGCGCTGGGCCCGGCGAACGTGACGGCCGTGCAGTGGGACGTGGTCAGCGGCGACGCCTTCGCCACGGACGCGGACGCGGTGGCCGAGCAGGTGCTGGACGGGGTGCGGCCGGGGTCGCTGGTGGTGATGCACTGCACCCGCAGCGCGGCCCCGGTCACCGAGGCGGCGGTACGCCGGATCGTGCCGGAACTGCGCGAGCGCGGCTACCGGTTCGTGAAGGTGTCGGAGCTGATGGAGGACCGGCCCTGAGCGTCGCGGGATCAGGGCCGACGCCCGCCTGCTCGGGCGGACCCGGCGGTCCCGGCGGGGAAAACCATGTGCGGCCGCCCCCACCGGCCCCATACGCTCGCCGAACAGGACATTCCCCCTCGGAGGAGCCGACCGCTTGCAGGCCGCAGTAACCGTCACCCCCACCCAGATCCCGGACCTCCTTCTGGGCCTCGCCACCGTCCGCCCGGTGTTCCTCTGGGGCGCCCCCGGCATCGGGAAGTCCTCCCTGGTGAGGAAGTTCGCCGAATCCCTGGGCCTGGAGTGCGTCAGCCTGCTGGGCACGCAGCTCGCCCCCGAGGACCTGATCGGCGTGCCGCAGATCCGCGACGGCCGCTCCGTGTTCTGCCCGCCGGAGGCCATCGCCCGCGACGAGCCGTACTGCCTCTTCCTGGACGAGCTGAACGCCGCGACCCCGGATGTGCAGAAGGCGTTCTACTCGCTCATCCTCGACCGCCGGATCGGCAGCTACGAGCTCCCGGCGGGCTCGATCGTGATCGGCGCGGGCAACCGCGCCACCGACAACGCCCTGGCACGCCCCATCGCCTCCGCACTCGTCAACCGCCTCACCCACGTCCACCTGCGTGCCTCCGCCACCGACTGGCTGGTGTGGGCGGGCGAGAACGGCATCCACCCCTGGGTGGTGGACTACCTCTCCGACCGGCCCGACCACCTGTGGTCGCAGCCGCCCAAGACCGAGGAGCCGTTCTCCACGCCCCGCTCCTGGCACATGCTCTCCGACGCACTGCACTCCTTCGGGCCGGCGCTGGACGAGGCGACGCTGAAGATCGTGGCCCACGGGACGCTGACCCCCGCCCATGCCGTCTCCTTCTGCGGGTACGCCAAGATCGTGCGGCACACCTACGGCATCGAGGCGATCATCAAGGGAGAGGCCTCCTGGCCCCGCCGCGTCGAGGACCGCGACCTGCTCTACTACCTCGCCGAGGCGTTCCGGGGACGGCTCGTCAAGGAGCTCCCGGCCCAGCGCGAGCACGCCTCGGCCGCCGTGCGCGAGACCTCCTACCGCGCCAAGTCGCTGCTCGTCCAGCTCGCCGAGATCTCCGTCGAGGTCGCCCAGACCGTCATCGCCGAGGACGCCGACGGCAACCCGGTGCTGCCCGCCTGGTTCCTGGTGGAGGCCGCCCGCGACATGCCGCGCCTGGTCGAGGCCCGGCGTTGAGCCGGTCCCGCAAGCAGGGCGCGGGCCGCCCCGACCCGGCCGCCGAGGCCTTCGCCGCCGGTGTCGACCTGGTGCGCCGCAACCCCGCCCTCGCGGCCGTCGACGCCGAGTTCGTCCGCGCCAAGGGCAATGCCGACGCCCCCGGCCAGGGTCTCGTCCGGGCCGACTCCAACGGGCGGGTGCACGTCCACCCCACCCACCGGGCCGAACCCGGCGACTGGGCCTGGGCGCTCGCCCATGCCCTCCTCCACCTCGGTTTCGGCCATCTTCCCGCCGCCAAGGAAGCCCGCGAGCAGCCCGACCGCTTCGACCTCGCCGCCCGCTGCACCGTCGTCAACCGCTTCCTGGCCACCTTCCCCATCGGCACCGCCCCCGACCACCTCCCCGAGAGCTACCCCGACGGCGACGAGGAGCAGCTCGCCGCCCGCTGGCGCAAGACCGGTGTCCCGGCCGTCTACGAGCGGTGCGGCACCGCGGACGGCGAACCCGACCAGCTGCTGGTCCAGTGGCCACGCTGGGACACCGCCCTGCCCGACCGGCAGCTGGCCTTCGCGTACGCCCTGACCCGTACGGTCTCCGCCGCGATGGACGTCGCGGGCGGCCGCCGGGACCGGCTCACCGGTGAGCGCGTCGCCCAGCGCCCCTGGGACCGGGCCCTCAATTGGTTCGTCTCGTCCTACCCGCTGCTCGGCGGCCTCGCGGCCGGGCTGACCGTCGTCGCCGACGCCGAACTCGCCCGCGTGCACGACATCTCCGTGGCCGCCGTGGACGCCACCGCCGGCGAGATCTACATCAACCCGCTCAAGCGGTTCACGGACGAGGAGTGGCGGTTCATCCTCGCCCACGAGATGCTGCACGCCGCCCTGCGTCACGGCGGGCGCCGCGGCGCCCGCGACCACTATCTCTTCAACGTCGCCGCCGACTACGTCATCAACGGCTGGCTGGTGGAGATGGACGTCGGCACGATGCCCGAAGGGCTGCTGTACGACGCCGGGTTGAAGGGCCTGTCGGCCGAGGAGGTGTACGACCGGCTCGCCACCGGGCTGCGGCGCGGCCGACGCCTCGCGACCCTGCGCGGCAAGGGCACCGGCGACATCCTGGGCGAACCGCTGCCCGGCCGGACGGCCGACCCCGTCGACCTCGACGCGTTCTACCGGCGCGCCCTCGTCCAGGGCCACCAGCTGCACACCGACCGGCAGCGCGGCCTGCTCCCGGCCGGACTGGTCCAGGAGATCCGCGCACTCGCCCACCCGCCCGTCCCCTGGGATGCCCGGCTGGCCCGCTGGTTCGACGAGTTCGTGCCCCGGCCCGAGCCGGTACGCAGCTACTCCCGGCCCGCCCGGCGCCAGGCCTCGACCCCCGACATCCCGCGCGCGGGCCGCTCCTTCCCGCCCGAGGAGGTCGCCCGCTGCACCTTCGGCGTCGTCCTGGACACCTCGGGCTCGATGTCCGGCCCGCTGCTCGCCAAGGCACTGGGCGCGATCGCCTCCTACGCCGAGGCCCGCGACGTGCCGGCCGCCCGCGTGGTGTTCTGCGATGCCGCCGCCTACGACGCCGGGTATCTGGCGCCGACGGAGATCGCCGGGCGGGTACGGGTCAGGGGGCGCGGCGGCACGGTCCTGCAACCCGGCATCGACCTGCTGCAGCGGGCCGACGACTTCCCGCCGACGGCCCCCGTCCTGGTGATCACCGACGGCTGGTGCGATGTCCTGCGGGTCCGCCGCGAGCACGCCTACCTGATCCCGGAGGGCGCGGGCCTGCCGTTCACGCCGCGCGGACCGGTCTTCCGGGTGCGCTGAACGGCCGGGACTAGCCGGAGCAGGCCGTGCGGCCCGCCTCCTGCCAGGCGCAGACCGGGCAGAGCGTGGCGCCCTTCGTCGACTCCGGGTACTCGGTCGGCTCGCGGCACAGCACGCACTCGGCGTACGGAGGGCCCTCGGCGGCTCCGGCGGGCGCGGGCCGTGCGGCCTCCGCGGCCGGGCCCGGGGCCTCGCAGTACGTGTCGTCCGTGTCGTCCGTGTCCACGTCCACGAGCCTACTCACCCGCGCCGGGCGGCGAGCCGGCAGACGAGAAGCGCGGTCGCCGAGGCGAGGACCGCCGCCCCGAGCAGCGGCAGGACGGGCGGCTGGAACGTCCCGGTCCGCGATCCCGTGACCAGGGCGGTGACCGCGTGGCGCGCCGGGGATCCGGTGGTCACGAGTGCGAGGACCGACCCGAGCACGGCCGCCGCGACGGACCAGCCCCGGCGGCCCAGGACCGGACGGGTGCTGAGCGCCCCCACGGCCGCGCCCAGCAGCACGCAGCACAGGGCGGCGAGCAGCCCGGCGAGCGCGGCGGACGGCCGGGACACGGCACGGGCGCCGTCGTCGGTGACCGGGCCGCTGACGAGCAGGACGACGGCGGTGGCCACCGCGGCGAGCACCGCCGCACAGCCCGTGGCGGTGAGCAGCGCGGCCAGATGGACCCGCCGGGGCCCCGCGGCTGCCGAGGCGACCGTCCGGGCGGCGGGCGGCTCCTGGTCGACGCAGAGCCGCACGGCCCACGCGGTCACGGGCAGCAGGGCGGCGGCCGCGACGCCGAGCGACCCCAGCACGGGCTGCCCGCTCTGCACGCCCACGGCGAGGACGGCCGCGTACAGCAGGAGGGGCGCCAGCCAGCGCTGGGAGCGGACGAGCAGGGCGGTCTGGTAGCGGAGGAGGGCGGTCATGGTGCTTCGGACACCTCGGACACCTCGGACACCTCGAATATCTCGGGTGATTCGGCCGGATCGGGTTCCTCGGGTGACCCGGGTGCGCTTGCCCGCACGGGCGCGTCGACGGCGGCCACCGTGCGGATGTGCCAGGGCGGGCGGGCCGTGAGCAGTGCCGCCAGGAGTGCGTCGGAGTACGGCTCGGGAACGGTAAGGCGTAGGAGGCCGGTTCCGCTCCCCCGCTCCCGGACCGGGTCGCCCGGCAGGTCGTCGGGCAGCGTCGCGCCGGGCGGGCCCTCGGCCTCGATCAGGACGCGGGGGCCGGTGGTGCGTGCGGTTGCCGCGGCAGCCGGGGCCGTGCGCACCCCGCCGCCGCCGGTCCGCAGGGTGAGGTCGGCCGCCCCGGCGAGGCGTCGCGGGTCGTGGTCGACGAAGACGACCGTGGCGCCGGCCGCCACGCGTTCGGCCACCGCGCGGTCGAGCTCGGCGCGGGCGGCGGTGTCGAGCCCGGTCCAGGCCTCGTCCAGGACCAGCAGGTCGGGTGCGGCCAGCAGCGCCTGGGCGACGGCGACCTTCTGGCTGGTGCCCTTGGAGAGTTCGGCGAGCGGGGTACGGGCGTGGTCGGCCGCCCCGAACCGGGTCAGCCACTCCCCCGCCCGCCGCTTCGCCTCGGCGGTCCGCAGTCCGTGGATCCGGCCGAGGTGGACGAGGTAGCCGGTGGCGGTCAGGGGCAGCGCCGCCGGGAAGCGCTCGGGGACGTACGCCGTGCGGGCCGGGCGGCCGGTGATCCGTCCCTCGGCGGGGGCGTCGATCCCGGCGAGCAGGCGCAGCAGGGTCGACTTGCCCGCACCGTTGGCCCCCTCGACCCGGACGAGGCCCCGTGCGGGCAGCGTGAGGTCGACCCCGCGCAGCACCCACGCGCCGCGGAGGCCGTGCCGGTGGCCCACTCCCCGGAGGTTCAAGGTCAGTTGGAGGTCTTCTCGGGCCGGGCCTCGCTGGGCCGCACGATGACGAAGCCCTCGCCCTGGAGCATCAGCTGAACCGCCTCGCCGGATCCGCCGCGCACCATCGAGCCGACGCTCTGGGAGCGGTGCAGGCTGGTCGTGAGCTGCTGGCTCCAGCCGACGATCGCGTCCGTGTCCACGTACACCGGCTGAGCGGCCGTCACGGGGATCACGATCGGGCTGCCCTCGCACATCAGGCCGAGCTTGCCGTAACCCGTGAAGACGCTGTTGAAGAGGCCGCCGCCGATCATTCCGGCGCCCTTCACCGTCTTGATCTCGTAGGAGAGCGTGGGGTCGAAGCACAGGACGTTGCGGCCGTTGATGGTGATGGAGTCGCCCTGGTCCATCTCCACGATGAAACAGTTCGCCGCCTCGTGCGCGAACCATGCCTCGCCCTGGCCGCGGACCGCCATCAGCGCGAGGCCCTCGCCGGTGACCGCGCGCTTGAGCAGACCGCCGATGCCCTGGCCCTTGCGCTCGAACTGGAGGTTGCCGCGGAAGGCGATCATCGAGCCCTGCCGGGCGTGCATCTCCCCGTTGACGGCGTACTTGATCGATTTGGAGTTCTGCAGGGTCATGCCGGGGGCGGTGGCCGGCTGGGCCATGTGCTCGCTGGAAAAGAGATCGCTCTTCATGCGGAGCATCCTCACCCGGACCCTGTCGTTCCGCCAAGAAGGTGACCCGGCCGGCCTGGCAGACTGGGACGGTGACCAGCAACGACACCCCTGTCTCCGAAAGCCCGTTCCACGACGGTCCGACCGACCGCGACCAGGCGCCGCAGTTCGTGCTGCCGCTGGTGCTCCACCTGGAGAAGACGGACCCGCCCGCCCGCACCGACGCGCTGCGGACCGCCGCCCGTGCGGTGCTGACGATCCTCTCCGACGAGCGGTCCCTCGGCGACGGCGAGTGGGCTCCGGCGATGCGGGACTGGCAGGACGCCCGGATCCGCAAGGTCGTGCGCCGGGCGCGCGGTGCGGAGTGGCGCAAGGCCGCGGCGCTGGACGGCATCACGGTGACGGGCGAGGACGGCGCGGAGGTACGGGTGTTCCCGCCGATCCCGCTGGACGGCTGGCCCAAGGAGCTGGCCAAGCTCCAGGTGTCGGGCACCGACCTGGAGGACCCGGAGCCGCCCGCCGCCCCCGATCTGTCGGGCCCGGTGCTGTGGCTGAACCCCGAGGTGGACATGTCGGCGGGCAAGACGATGGCCCAGGCCGGGCACGGGGCGCAGCTCGCCTGGTGGGAGCTGTCCGACACCGAGCGCAAGGCCTGGCGCGAGGCCGGGTTCCCGCTCTCCGTCGCCACCCCCGGTGCGGAGCGCTGGCGGGAGCTGACGGTGAGCGGGCTGCCGGTGGTGCGCGACGCGGGGTTCACCGAGATCGCCCCGGGGTCCTGCACGGTGGTCGCCGACCATCCGGCGCTGCGCCGCTGAGCGGGACGGCGTCCGCGAAGGGATCGCCCGCGCGCTGAACGTTTCCGGTCCCTTCTCCGTATCTCCCGGTACTGCCCTTTCGGCATTACCGCCAAGTAGCCTGCACAGCCAGTCGGTTGGCGGTTGATTTGACGCCTGTCCGACGCTGTCACGCCTCTGCCCGGGAGACACCTTGTTGCGACGCATCAACGGAACGGCCCTCATCATCGCGGCACTGGTCGCCACGCTCGGCGCGCTCGCGTTCCCCGTCTGGTCCTACGCGGACCGTTCGGGCACCGGCGAGGCGAACCTCAACGCCTCCAGCGTCGCCACCCAGTGGGGCCCGCTCTCCGCGACCGACCGGGACTTCCTGGTCAAGGTGCGGCTCGCCGGACTGTGGGAGCTGCCCGCCGGGCAGCAGGCGATCGAACGGGCGCCCAGCGAGGCGACGAAGGCCGCCGGGGACCACCTGGTCGTCGGGCACGCGGACCTGGACCGGCGGGCCCGGGACGTGGCGGCGAAGCTCGGGGTGGAGCTGCCCAACCAGCCGACCGCCCAGCAGCAGGGGTGGCTGCGGGAGCTGACGGCGGCGAGCGGCGAGGAGTACGAGCGGAAGTTCGCCAATATCCTGCGGGCCGCCCACGGCAAGGTCTTCGGGCTGATCGGCCAGGTCCGTCACACCACCCGCAACACGCTGATCCGGCAGCTCGCGAGCGACGCCAACCAGACGGTGCTGGATCACATCACCATGCTGGAGGCCACCGGGTTCGTCGACTTCGACGCCCTGGCGCGCGAGGCGGCGAGCGGGTCGACGGCCAGCCCCTCGGGCCCGTCGATGCCCCAGGACGGGCAGGCCCCGCTGGCCCCGGTGCCGGCGACCCCGACCGGCGACCAGTCGTTCACCTCGCGCCCGGTGCCGCCCACGATGATGCCGATGCCATAACGAGGACCGTGCTCCCGGAACCTCAAATCCAGCTCTGAACGTCCCCCTTGTCGGGTTCATCGCCGCTCGACGGGGCCATGACCCCTGAACAGAACGAGGTGAGCAGGGGGGACACCATGGAACTGGGCATCGGCATCGGCTGGCGGCCGGAGATCGCGGACGAGGTGGAGGCGCTGGCGGGGATCGACTGGGTCGAGGCGGTCGCGGAGAACCTCTGCGCCGACCATCTCCCGGACTCCCTGCTACGGCTCCGGGAGCGCGGCGTGACCGTCGTACCGCACGGGGTGGCGCTGGGGCTCGGCGGCGCGGACCGGCCCGACCCCGGTCGCCTCGCCTCTCTCGCGGCGCGCGCCGAGCTGCTGGGGACGCCGCTGGTGACCGAGCACATCGCTTTCGTACGGGCCGGGGGGCCGCTGACCGCGTCGCCGAGGCTGGAGGCGGGGCATCTGCTGCCGGTGCCGCGCACCTGGGACGCGCTGGACGTGCTGTGCGAGAACGTGCGGATCGCGCAGGACTCGCTGCCGGTGCCGCTCGCCCTGGAGAACATCGCGGCGCTGATCACCTGGCCGGACGAGGAGCTGACCGAGGGGCAGTTCCTGGCGGAGCTGGTCGAGCGGACCGGCGTACGGCTGCTGATCGACGTGGCCAATCTGCACACCAATCACGTCAACCTCGGCCAGGATCCGGCGAAGGCGCTGGACGAGCTGCCGGTGGAGGCCATCGCGTACGTCCATGTGGCGGGCGGGGTCGAGCGGAACGGCGTCTGGCACGACACGCACGCGCACCCGGTGACCGCTCCCGTCCTGGAGGTGCTGGCCGAGCTGCGCTCCCGGGTCGACCCGCCGGGCGTGCTGCTGGAGCGGGACGACGCGTTCCCGCCGGCCGGGGAGCTGGCGGGCGAACTGGACGCGATCCGGGCGACGCTGCGACGGGCGGCGACCGTTCCCGCGACGGCCGCAGCCGGTGAGCGTACGGGCGTCGCCGTGGCCGGTGAACGTACAGACGTCGCCGAAGCCGTTTCGGCCGAAGCCCGTGAACTCACGAGCACCCCCGCCCCCGTGCCCGCCGGGACCCGTGACCGTACCGCCGTCGCGCAGACCGCGCTGCTCTCCGCGCTGGTGGCGGGGACCCCGGCCCCCGAGGGCTTCGACCCCCGGCGGCTGCGGGTGCAGAGCCGGGCGCTGGCCGCCAAGCGCGCGGACGTCGTCGCCAAGGTCGCGCCGGAGCTGCCGGAGATCCTCGGCGACGGCTACCGGGCCGCGTTCCTCGCGTACGCCGGGAGCCGGCCGATGTCCGGCGGGTACCGGCGCGACGCCCTGGACTTCGCGGAGCACGTGCTCATCGCGGGCGGTCCCGCCGATCCGGCGGCGCGGCGCCGGCTGACGTACTGGTGGCAGGACCGGTCGGGCGCCCGGCCGCCGCGCCGTGCCACCCGACTGGTCCGGGCGGCCCGGGCCGCCCTCGTGGGAAAGTGATCCGCTGTGTACGTGCTGGCTCTGCTGGTGACCGTCGTGGTCGCCGTCTCCTCGGTGGCACTCGTCGTCAAGGCCGTGAGCGGGCGGGCCCGCCGCCCCCGCCCGGCCCCCGGCGTCGCCCTCCACGATCTGTACGAGGCCGCGTTCCTGAACGGCGGCCCGGCCAGGGTCGTGGACACCGCGCTGAGCGCCCTGCACGCGGACGGCCGGCTGGTCGTCGGCGGGCCCGGCATCGTCGGCGTCCAGCGGGCGCAGGCGAACGACCCGGTGGAACGCGCGGTGTTCCAGGAGCTGGCCGCCGCGCCGAACGGTGCTCTGCACGTTCTGCGGGAGGCGGTGATGCGGCACCCCGCGGTCCAGGAGATCGGTGACGGGCTCGCCGCGCGCGGGCTGCTCGTGTCGCCCGTGGAGAGCCGGCCGCTGCGGCGGTGGGCGATGATCCAGGGGCTGGCGTGCATCGCCGCCCTGCCGCTGAGCGTGGTGCTGACGTTCGTCCAGTTCGCCACCGAGGACAGCCCGTTCCCGTTCGTCCTGATGATGCTGCCGCCGGTCCTGATCGGCGGATTCAGCGGGCTGATCGTCGCCGCCGCCTCCCACCGCATCACGAAGGCGGGCCACCGGGCCGCCCTGGAGTTCCGGACCGCCTACGCCCATGTGGTGACCCCCGCCCATCTCGTCGCCACGCTGGGGCTCCGCGCCCTGCCCGACACGGTGCTCCAGGCCCAACTGGCCGCGGCGGCCCGGCTGAGCGGTCCGCGCGGGCGGTCGTCGGCGTATGTCGCCGGGGGTACGACGGCGGGCGTCACCGCCGTCGCCGTGACGACGGTCTGGTGCGCCGGATCCGGTCCCGGCGACTCCAGCTGCGGCGGCTCCAGTTGCGGAGGGTCCGGCGGGGGCGGCTCCAGTTGCAGTTCCGGGTGCGGGGGCAGCAGCGGTTCGAGCTGCGGAAGCTCGGGGGGCTCCAGCTGCGGAGGAGGGGGCGGCGGGTCCAGCTGCGGCGGCGGCAGTTCCTGAACTCCTTTCCGGGGCAGGCTTTCTGACCGCCCATCGGGGTCAATCCCGGGGACATGCGGGGGCGGTGCTGGACATCACCGCCCGGCCGCCCGACCATCCCTCTCCGCATCCGCAGAGAGGCACCGCGCGTGAGAACAGCTGCGCTGTACACATCGATCGGCTCCCTGGTCCTGTCCGCCCTGGCCGTCGCTCCGGCCGGGGCCTGGGATCGGCCGGGCTCCGCCGAGGCGCGGGGCACCGCGATCGCCGCCGCCCGGGCCACGGCCGCCGGGATCGACTTCGTCTCCTGCCCGGAGGACGAGATGCTCCCGGACTCCCTGAAGTGCGGCACGGTGAAGGTGCCCCTCGACTACGCCGAGCCGGACGGGCGGCAGCTCGAACTGACCGTCAGCCGCACCCCCGCCACCGGCCCGGCGAAGGAGCGGCAGGGCGCGTTCGTCTACAACCCGGGCGGCCCCGGCGCGTCCAGCATCACGTTCCCGCTGGCCGGGGAGATGCCGGAGTGGAAGGAGATCGCCGAGGCGTACGACCTGGTCGGCTACACCCCGCGCGGGGTGAACGGCTCCTCCGCCCCGCTGACCTGCCAGGACCCCGCCGCGTACACGAAGGGCCCGACGGACGCGCCGACGCACCCGACGCGGGAGTACAAGGAGCGGCGCGTCGCCCGCGCGAAGGCGTACGCGCAGGGCTGCGCGGAGCACGCGGGCGAGACGCTGCGGCACTACACCTCGCTGAACAACGCCCGTGATCTGGACGTCCTGCGGGCCGCGCTCGGCGAGAGCCGGCTGACGTTCATGGGGGCGTCCTACGGGACGTACTTCGGCGCGCTGTACGCGACGCTGTTCCCCTCCCACGTACGGCGCATGGTCTTCGACTCGGTGGTCGATCCGTCCCCGGAGCAGATCTGGTACCGCTCCAACATGGGCCAGTCGCTGGCCTTCGAGGCGCGCTGGGCGGACTTCCGCCACTGGGTGGCCAAGCACGACGACGTCTACCACCTGGGGACCACGCCCGAGTCGGTGCAGCGGCACTACGACGCGGTGCGCGCCGAGCTGGCGATGAAGCCCGCGGGCGGCAAGGTCGGGCCGGGACAGCTGCACTCGGCGTTCCTGGGGGCCGGTTATTACGACGACTACTGGGCGATGCGGGCGACGGCGCTGTCGGAGTACGTGCGCGGCAATCCGGAGCCGCTGGTCGCGCAGGCCTCCCCGCGCGCGGTGGCGGCCAAGGACAACGAGAACGCCCAGGCGGTGTACACGGCGGTCGAGTGCAACGACGCGCCGTGGCCCGAGGACTTCGAGGTGTGGGACCGCGACCATACGGACCTGGCGCGCGTCGCGCCCTTCGAGACCTGGGACAACGCCTTCACCAACCTGCCGTGCGCGTTCTGGCCCGCGCCCCGGCAGCGGCCGATGGAGGTGGGGACCAAGTGGGGCGAGCTGCCGCCGGTGCTGATCCTGGCGGCGGAGCGGGACGCGGCGACCCCGTACAAGGGGGCGCTGGAGCTGCGGAAGCGGCTGCCCGGATCGTCGCTGGTCACCGAGCGGGACGCCGGGACGCATGGCATCGGCGGGGCCGGGAACACCTGCGTGGACGACCATCTGCGCCGGTATCTGCTGACCGGTGAGACCCCGGGGCGGGGTGCGGACTGCGCCGCGCATCCGGAGCCGAACCCGGTGTCGCTGGACTGACGGGGCGGTCGGCGGGCGTACGGAGCGGGGGCCGCCGCACCGTGATGGTGCGACGGCCCCCGAAGCCGAACCCGGTGTCGCTGGAGAGGCGGACGGCACGGTCGGTGCCCGGTGCCCGCCCTTCTGATCTTCCGGGTTGGGGTGGTGCGGGACTCGCTGGTTATGCGAGCCCGGCCACCAGGTCTGCGACGCTCTTCCTGCGGCCCGTGTAGAACGGGACCTCCTCGCGCACGTGGAGACGTGCCTCGGAGGCGCGCAGGTGACGCATCAGGTCGACGATGCGGTACAGCTCGTCCGCCTCGAAGGCGAGGACCCACTCGTAGTCGCCCAGCGAGAACGAGGCGACGGTGTTGGCGCGGACGTCCGGGTAGCCCCGGGCCATCTTGCCGTGGTCCGCGAGCATGCGGCGGCGGTCCTCGTCGGGCAGCAGGTACCAGTCGTAGGACCGGACGAAGGGGTAGACGCTGATGTAGTCGCGCGGCGTCTCGTCGGCGAGGAACGCCGGGACGTGCGACTTGTTGAACTCGGCCGGCCGGTGCAGCGCCATGTTCGACCAGACCGGGTCGACCGCGCGGCCGAGCTTGGTGCGCCTGAAGAGGTTGTACGCCTCCTGGAGCTCGTCCGAGGTCTCGGCGTGCCACCAGATCATGAGGTCGGCGTCGGCCCGCAGACCGGACACGTCGTAGGTGCCGCGGACGGTGATGTCCTTGGCCGCGAGCTGGTCGAACAGCTCCTGGACCTCGTCGGCGTATCCCGCGCGGTCCAGCGGGAGGACATCGCGCAGTTTGAAGACCGACCACAGGGTGTAGCGGATGACCTCGTTGAGGTCCTTGGCCTTCTTGCCGGCGTTCGGACTCTTGCTTGATGTCACAGTCTCAGGAGCACTCATACGGCTATTGTCCCGCCTCGCTCCCCGTGCCCCGAACCAGGGTCGGCGTGGCGATGATCTCCCTGGTGATCTCGTCGGCCGCCCGGTGGGCGCTCGCGATGCAGGCGGGGATGCCGACGCCGTCGTAGACGGCCCCGCAGACCCGCAGCGCGGGGAGCTTGGCGACCTCGTCGCGGATCCGGGCGACCCGGGTGTGGTGGCCGACCGGATACTGCGGCAGGCCGCCGATCCAGCGGGTGACCTCGGTGTCGACGGGCCGGGCGGTGAGGCCGGTGGCCGCGGCGAGGTCGCGCAGGGAGACGGAGACGAGTTCCTCGTCCTCGCGGTGCAGGTGGTCCTCCTCGCCGTACCGGCCGACGGACGTGCGCAGCACGAACAGGTCGGGGGCCGCGTCGGCCACCCACTGCCATTTGTTGCTGGAGAAGGTGGACGCCTTGATCGTGTGGCCGTCGACCGGCGGTACGAGGAAGCCGGAGCGGCCGCGCAGGGTCTCGTACGCCTCGATGTCGGCCCGCCGGAAGGCCAGGGTGACCAGGGCCATCGAGGCGTACTCGACGCCGGACAGCTCGGCGGATGCGGCCGGGGACTCGGCGGCCAGCAGGGTGCCGGCGGACCAGGCGGGGGTGGCCAGGACGATGCCGTCGGCGGTGATGGTCCGGGTGTCGGTGCGGACGGCCCAGCCCGTTTCCGTACGGGTCAGGCCCAGGACGGGGGTCTCGGTGAGGATCTCGCCGCCCCCGGCCCGTACGGCGTCGCCGACGGCGTCCGGGAGGGTGCCGATGCCGCCCTCGATGCCCTGGAAGACGGGCCCGGTCTGCTGCCGGGCCGCCGCGCGCTCCTGGATGCGGCCCACGGCCGCCAGCAGCGGGCCGCCTTCCTTCACCGCTTCGAAGAGCTGGGGGACGGCGGCGCGCATGGAGATCCGGTAGGCGTCGCCGGCGTAGACCCCGCCGAGGAGGGGCTCCACCAGCCGGTCCACGACCTCGCGGCCGAGCCGGTCGGCGACGTACGCGCCGACGGCGACGTCGTCGCCGACGGGGGTCGGGGTGAGATCGCGCTCCTCGGCGATCCGGGCCAGGCCCTCGGGTGACAGCACCTCGCCGAGCACCGCCGGGTCGCCGGGGACGCCCATGACGTGGCCCTTGGGCATGGGGCGCAGCGCGTCGCGGGTCCAGAGCGCGGCGGTGGCGGTGGCGGGCGGCTGGAGCCGGTCGGCGAGGCCCACCTCCTGGGCCAGGGCGACCGCTTCGGGGCGCCGGGCGAGCATCGACTCGGCCCCCAGGTCGACCTGGACGCCCGCGATCTCGCCGGTCATGAGCTTGCCGCCGAGCCGGTCCGTCGCCTCCAGGAGGGTGACCCGCAGTCCGGTGGCGACCAGGCGGTGGGCGGCGGCCAGGCCGGCGATGCCGCCGCCGATGACGACGACGTGGCCCGGGGGCGTTTCCGCACGCTGTTGAGAACGCTGCATGGGTCCACTCTCTCAAACCCGCACCGAGCGCTGACCGTGACCACTTCGAAACCGCCCACCGGCAACCGGTTCCGGAGCCGCCACGTCGAACCGGCACCATCAACCACCGTCCTGGGGGGACCCGTTATGGAAGCTATGGATAGGACCGGCAGTACCGATCGATCCTTCGCCCGCATGCGTGCGGTGCTCGTGGCCGGGGCGCTCGGCCTCCTGCTCGCCGTCGGCGGCTGCGCGGCGGGCGACGCCTCGGACAGCGGCGCGAAGGCGGCGGACGGGAAGGCCGCCCCGCGTGAGGGGTTCACGAACGAGGACGGGCCCGCCGCCTCCTCCGCCGAGAAGCAGCCGGACGGGAAGGCGGCGGGGAACAAGGCGGCACCGAAGCCCGGGGCCGCGGGCACCCATGTCATCCGCACGGCGACCCTGTCCGTCGAGGTGAAGAGCGTGCCGAAGTCCGTCGCCGCCGCGCGCGCCACCGCGGAGGGCGCGGGCGGCCTGGTGGCGACGGAGAACACCGAGCGGCTCGACGACACGTACGAGACCTCGCACCTGGTGCTGCGGGTGCCGCAGGACCGGTTCCAGGAGGTGCTGCGGGAACTCTCCGGTTCCGGGAAGCTGCTCTCGCGCACCTCCAACGCGAAGGACGTCACCGACCAGGTGGTCGATGTGGACAGCCGGATCGCCACGCAGCGCGCGAGCGTGGCGCGGGTGCGGGAGCTGATGGACAAGGCGGAGCGGATCAGCGATGTGGTCGCCCTGGAGGGTGAGCTGAGCAGCCGTCAGTCCGACCTGGAGTCGCTGCTGGCCCAGCAGGCGAGCCTGAAGGACCGCACCTCGCTGGCGACGATCACCCTGGACCTGACCCCGCCGGACGCCCCGGGCGACGACGGGGAGAAGGAGGACGACCCGGGGTTCCTGGACGCGCTGGGCGGCGGCTGGGACGCGTTCGTGACGGTGCTGCGGTGGATCGCGGTGGCGTTCGGGGCCGCGTTCCCGTTCCTGGTCACCGGGGTCCTGGCGCTGCTGGTCTGGCGGGTGCTGCACGCCCGGCGGGCGGCCCGCAGGGCCCCGGCGGCGCCCCGGCCCGAGGCGGAGGCGGAGGGCACTCCGGCGCCCTGAGCGCCGTAGCGTGGGCTCCCTGACGGCTGGTACGGCGAAAGGGACCCGGCATGGCAGCGGAGCGACTGGTGGTCATCGGCGGTGACGCGGCGGGCATGTCCGCCGCGTCACAGGCGCGCAGACTGAAGGGGACGGACGCGCTGGAGATCGTCGCCTTCGAGCGCGGCCACTTCACCTCGTACTCCGCCTGCGGCATCCCGTACTGGGTGAGCGGCGACGTCGGGACCCGCGACGACCTGATCGCCCGCACCCCCGAGGAGCACCGGGAGCGGGACATCGATCTGCGGATGCGGACCGAGGTGACCGAGCTGGACGTGGCCGGGCGGCGGGTGAAAGCGCTGGACCGGGAGAGCGGGCGGACGTACTGGACGGGCTTCGACAAGCTGGTGATCGCCACCGGGGCCCGTCCGGTGCGCCCGGCGCTGCCCGGCATGGACGCGGCCGGGGTGCACGGCGTGCAGACCCTGGACGACGGGCAGGCGCTGCTGGACTCGCTGGACGCCCTGGGCGGCAGGGAGAGGCGCCGGGCGGTCGTGGTGGGCGCGGGGTACATCGGCGTCGAGATGGCCGAGGCGATGCTCAAGCGGGGCTTCGAGGTGACCGTCCTGAACCGGGGCGAGCAGCCGATGGCGACGCTCGACCCGGACATGGGGCGGCTGGTCCATGACGCGATGGACGGTCTTGGCATCACCACGGTCAACGGGG
The DNA here is from genome assembly GCF_044757365.1 of Streptomyces sp. NPDC091289. Taxonomy (NCBI): domain Bacteria; kingdom Bacillati; phylum Actinomycetota; class Actinomycetes; order Kitasatosporales; family Streptomycetaceae; genus Streptomyces; species Streptomyces sp. NPDC091289. The sequence continues at coordinate 271,795 of NZ_JBIVUT010000002.1, read as the reverse complement.
CCGCGGTCACCGAGATCCTGACCGGTCCGGACGGGCGGGTGAGCGAGGTGGCGACGGACGCGGGGACGTATCCGGCGGACGTGGTGGTCCTCGGCATCGGCGTGGAGCCGGAGACGGAGCTGGCGCGCGAGGCCGGGCTGCCGGTCGGGCCGCACCGCGGACTGCTCACGGACCTGTCGATGCGGGTGGTGGGCCACGACAACATCTGGGCGGGCGGCGACTGCGTGGAGGTCCTGGACCTGGTGGCGGGCCGCACCCGGCACATCGCGCTGGGCACCCACGCCAACAAGCACGGCCAGGTGATCGGTTCCAACGTCGGGGGCGGCTACGGCACGTTCCCGGGTGTGGTCGGTACGGCGGTGAGCAAGGTCTGCGACCTGGAGATCGCCCGGACCGGGCTGCGGGAGAAGGACGCCCGTGCGGTCGGGCTGCGCTATGTCACGGCGACCATCGAGTCGACGCAGCGGGCGGGCTACTACCCGGGGGCGAAGCCGATGACGGTGAAGATGATCGCGGAGCACCGCACGGGCCGGCTGCTCGGGGTGCAGATCGTCGGCCGCGAGGGGGCGGCGAAGCGGGTGGACGTGGCGGCGGTGGCGCTGACGGCCGGGATGACGGTGGAGCAGATGACGGCGCTCGACCTGGGCTACGCCCCGCCGTTCTCGCCGGTCTGGGACCCGGTGCTGGTCGCCGCGCGCAAGACGGTGGCGGCGGTGCGGGGCGCGGGGAGCTGAGGCCCCGGGGGCCGGTTCTTCGGGCCGGCCCCCGGTACGACCGGTCGTTCAGCGCGCGGTCTGCTCGTGCACGTAACTCACGAGCCGGGTGAGCGCGTCCGGGTCCATGGTCGGCATGACGCCGTGGCCCAGGTTGAAGATGTGGCCCTCCAGACCGGCTGCGGCGTCCAGCACCTCGCGGGTCTTCTCCTCGACGGCCGGGGTCGGCGCGTAGAGCACGGCCGGGTCGAGGTTGCCCTGGAGCGCCTTGCCGGGGCCGACGCGGCGGGCGGCCTCGTCCAGCGGGACCCGCCAGTCGACGCCGACGACGTCCGCGCCGGCCTCGCCCATCAGGCCGAGGAGTTCGCCGGTGCCGACGCCGAAGTGGATGCGGGGGACGCCGTACGGGGCGACGGCGTCGAAGACCTTCGCGGAGGCGGGCAGCACGGCGCGGCGGTAGTCGGCGGGGGCCAGTGCGCCGACCCAGGAGTCGAAGAGCTGGACGGCGGAGGCGCCGGCTTCGATCTGCACCTTGAGGAAGGCGCCGGTGATCTCGGCGAGCCGGTCCACGAGGTCGGCCCAGAGCTGCGGGTCGCCGTACATCATGGCCTTGGTGCGCTCGTGGTTGCGCGAGGGGCCGCCCTCGACGAGGTAGCTGGCCAGGGTGAAGGGGGCCCCGGCGAAGCCGATGAGCGGGGTGGCCCCCAGCTCGGCGGTGAGCATCCCGATGGCCTCGGTGACGTACGGGACGTCCTCGGGGGTGAGGTCGCGCAGCCGGGCCAGGTCGGCGCGGGTGCGGATCGGTTCGGCGATGACCGGGCCGACGCCGGGCTTGATGTCGAGGTCGATGCCGATGGCCTTGAGCGGCACGACGATGTCGCTGAAGTAGATCGCGGCGTCGACCTTGTGGCGGCGCACGGGCTGCAGGGTGATCTCGGCGACCAGCTCCGGCATCATGCAGGAGTCGAGCATCGCGATGCCCTCGCGGACCTTCAGGTACTCGGGCAGCGAGCGCCCCGCCTGACGCATGAACCAGACCGGTGTGTGGGTGACGGGTTCACGGCGGCAGGCCCGGAGGAACGCCGAGTCGTGGGTGGCGTGGCGGACCGCGTCGAGGCTGGCGGAGGTCGTCGTCTGCTGGCCCGAAGGGCTGTCGTTGGCACTCACGCACAGAATCTTCGCACGCGGGCCGAAGGAGCCCGGCCCCGCACGGGTGTCTCTCCCTGCGCGAGGCCCGCCTTCCGCCTACTCTTCCCCGCATGGCTCCGGCTCAGGGACAATTTTCCGATCATTCCGACGGCGTTGAAAGCAAGGAACGCGCGGAGGGTCCTTCCGTACCGCCCGCGTTCCAGGCGGCGGTCGAAGCGCTGCGCTCCGCACGCCTCCGCCCGGAGCTGGAGGTGGAGGTGACCAGGCCGCCCCAGCGCCTCGCGCCGCACGCGTACGCCCTGGAGGCGGCGGTGGTGGACGGCGAGGACGATCTCGCGGACGGCAGGCTGGTCCTGCTGCACGATCCGGCGGGGCACGACGCCTGGCAGGGCGCGTTCCGGCTGGTGACGCTGGTCCGGGCGGAGCTGGAGCCGGAGATGGCGGCGGACCCGCTGCTCCCGGAGGTGTGCTGGTCCTGGCTGACGGGTGCGCTGGACGCGCGGGGGCTGTCGTACGGAGAGGCCGGCGGAACGGTGACACGCGCCGGATCGCACTACTTCGGTGCGCTGTCCGAGCGCCGTCCGGCGACCCAGATCGAGATCCGCGCCTCGTGGACGCCGCGCGAGGGGCGGGGCGGGGTGCCGGACGCGGCGTCGCACCTGATGGCCTGGGGCGATCTGCTGTGCCAGATCGCGGGACTGCCGCCGTCGGATCCGGCGGACGCGGCGGTGGTGACGCTGCCGCAGCGGCGCGGGCCGCAGGTTTAGTAACACTCCGTCACCCGTATCGCACAAGCACCGGCTCTCTTTTCGTACAATCGATCGCGCGTCCTATTTGCCCGAATTGTTACTCACCAAATCGTGATCTTCCCCTAAAGGAGGACGGGCCCGCTGCCGAAGAGGTCAATGACCCTTCAAGCACGGTTCGCCCCCCGGCTTCATCCCCCGAGCCGGCCCGTCCCGCCACTCCCCCCAGGAGGCCTGGTGTCCGTTCTCCTTGAGCAGCCCGCAAGCCTGGTCGCCTACCGCCCGAACAAGCCGACGGCCATGGTCGTCGTGGCCGACCCGCGCGTCCGTTCCACCGTCACCCGCCATCTGTGGGCCCTCGGAGTACGTGACGTCATCGAAGCGTCGTCCATCGCGGAGGCACGCCCCCGCGTCGGCAACCCGCGCGACATCTGCATTGCCGACGTCCACCTGCCCGACGGTTCCGGGCTGACCCTGCTGTCCGAGACCCGTGCCGCAGGCTGGCCCAACGGTCTCGCCCTCTCCGCCGCCGACGACATCGGCGCCGTTCGCAACGCCCTCGCGGGCGGCGTGAAGGGCTACGTCGTCACCGGCACCCGAACCAACATCGGCCACCCCACCCGCCCCGGCGTCGCCCCCATCGGCGCCAACGCCGCCCGTATGCACCGCAGGCCTCCCGGTTCCCCGAGCCACCCGGGCGGCTACCGCGAACTGTCCGGACGTGAGGTGGAGGTGCTCCGCCTGGTCGCCGAAGGCCAGTCCAACAAGGCCATCGGCGTCTCGATGGGCCTCTCCGCCCTGACCGTCAAGTCCCACCTCGCCCGCATCGCCCGCAAGCTCGGCACGGGCGACCGTGCCGGAATGGTCGCGGTCGCCCTGCGGACGGGCATCATCCACTGACCGCACCCCGCCGGGACGTGCACCGATGCGTCTCCGGCTGGAATACGTGCATGGCCGCCCGTCGACGGAACGTTCCGTCGACGGGCTCCGTGCATACACAGATACCCTTGACACGTGACCGACGCCCAAGAGACCGCAGCAGACACTTCACTGCGAACCACCGGGGGCGCTCCCCCGGACGACGTCGCCCCGGCGCCGATCCCCTTGCTCGAACCCGGCGAGGGCATTCCCCCGGTGGTGACGTCCGACGATGCCCTCGCCGAGGTCATCGCTGCCTTCGCCGCGGGCACCGGCCCGGTGGCCGTCGACGCCGAGCGCGCCTCGGGGTACCGCTACGGCCAGCGCGCCTACCTCGTACAGCTGCGCCGCGAGGGCGCCGGCAGCGCCCTCGTCGACCCGGTCGGCTGCCCCGACCTCTCGGGCCTCGGCTCCGCGCTGAGCGGCACCGAGTGGATCCTGCACGCCGCCACCCAGGACCTGCCGTGCCTGCGGGACATAGGCATGACGCCCACCTCCCTGTTCGACACCGAGCTGGCCGGACGGCTCGCGGGCTTCCCGCGCGTCGGCCTCGGCGCGATGGTGGAGAACGTCCTCGGGTACGCCCTGGAGAAGGGCCACTCCGCGGTCGACTGGTCCACCCGCCCGCTGCCCGAGCCCTGGCTGCGCTACGCCGCGCTCGACGTGGAGCTCCTGATCGACCTGCGCGACGCGCTGGAGGAGGAGCTGGACCGGCAGGGCAAGTTGGAGTGGGCGCGGGAGGAGTTCGACGCCATCGCCTCCGCGCCGCCCGCACCGCCCCGCAAGGACCCCTGGCGCCGCACCTCGGGCATGCACAAGGTGCGCCGCCGCCGTCAGATGGCCGTCGTCCGGGAGCTGTGGACCACCCGTGACCAGGTCGCCCAGCGCCGTGACGTCTCACCGGGCAAGGTGCTCGGCGACGCCGCGATCGTCGAGGCCGCGCTCGCGCTGCCGCTCGATGTGCAGGCCCTCACCGCGCTGCCCGGATTCGGCCACCGCATGGGACGCCGTCAGCTGGAGCAGTGGCAGGCGGCCGTGGACCGGGCCAGGGCGCTGCCCGAGGTGGAGCTGCCGCAGCCCGGTCAGCAGCCGGCCGGACCGCCTCCGCCGCGCTCCTGGGCCGACAAGGACCCGGCCGCCGCCGCCCGGCTCTCGGCCGCCCGCACCGCCGTCTCCGAGCTGGCCGAACGCCTGCACATGCCCCAGGAGAACCTGATCACCCCGGACACCGTGCGCCGGGTCTGCTGGGAGCCGCCGGCCAACCCGACCCCGGGCGCCGTCGAGGACACCCTCGCCGGATACGGGGCGCGGAACTGGCAGATCCAGCAGGTCGCCCCGCTCCTGGTCCGGGCGCTGGCCGCCGGCGCCTGAGCCGTACGCACCCCCGAACACCCCCCGGCCGTCGGCCGGGGGGTGTTTGACTTTCCGGCGGGAACCACAGGAATCGGCGGGGCTACGGGGGACGAGCATGGACACGGGCAGGGACGCGGGCAGGGGCACGGACAGCGCGGCGTACGGCGACTGGATCCGCGCGTTCGAGGCCGCGCGGCTGGAGCGCGCGGAGCGGGGCGATCCGGACTGGCGGACCGGGGTGGAGCCGCACCCCGCGATCCGGCGCAGTGTGCAGCGCTTCCAGGTCGGCGAGGACGGCGACGGAGCCGAGCTGATCACCAAAGCGGAGGCGGCCGGTGACGCAGCGTACGCGTCGGCGGTGCGGATGTTCGTCGCGGAGGAGCGAAATCACGCCAGGTTGTTGGCGCTCCTGCTCGCCTCGGGCGGGGCGCCGGTGATCGCCTCGCACTGGAGCGACCGGATCTTCGTGACGCTGCGCCGAGCGCTGGGACTCCGCCTCGAACTGCTGGTCCTGATGATCGCGGAGACGGTCGCGCTGCGGTACTACCGGGCCCTGCGGGACGGCGGCGAGGACGCACTGACGCGGGAGGTGGCGGCGCGGATCCTGGCGGACGAGGAGCGGCATGTGCCCTTCCACTGTCACCGGCTGCGCCGGGCACTGCGCCCGCTGCCGCCGCCGGTGCGGGTCCTGGTGACCTCCGGGTGGCGGGCCGCCCTGGCCGCGGCGTCGGTGGTGGTGGCCGTGGACCACGGTCCCGCGCTGCGGCGGCTGGGGGTCGGCCGGGGCCGCTTCGTGGCGGAGGTGGTCCGGTCCTCGGGGCCGATCGCGGCGTCCATGCGGTGAGCGGCGGTGTCGGGAACGTACGGCTGGGGCGCCCGGGAAGGCCTGTGCCGCCCGTCGGACCGGTGTGACCTTCGACGCTCCGGCCGTGGGGGGTGGGCAGTCTGGTTACCCGCAAGTAGCATGATGGGCAGGCGGCGCGTCCCCGTGGCGTGCCCCGCAGCAGTGCCATCCCGCACCCTGGAGGAGAGCCACCGTGCCTCGTACCATCCGGGACGTCGTCTTCGTCGACGGCGTCCGCACCCCGTTCGGCAAAGCGGGCCCCAAGGGCATCTACCACGAGACCCGCGCCGACGACCTCGTCGTGAAGGCCATCCGGGAGCTGCTGCGCCGCAACCCGGACCTGGACCCCAAGAAGATCGACGAGGTCGCCATCGCCGCGACCACGCAGATCGGGGACCAGGGCCTCACGCTGGGCCGTACCGCCGGAATCCTGGCCGGTCTGCCGCAGTCCGTCCCCGGCTACTCGATCGACCGCATGTGCGCGGGCGCGCTGACCGCCGTCACCTCGACGGCCGGCTCCATCGCCTTCGGCGCGTACGACGTCGTCGTGGCCGGTGGCGTCGAGCACATGGGCCGCCACCCGATGGGCGAGGGCGTCGACCCGAACCCGCGCTTCGTGTCGGAGAAGCTGGTCGACGAGTCCGCCCTGTTCATGGGCATGACGGCGGAGAATCTGCACGACCGCTACCCCACGATCACCAAGGAGCGCGCCGACGCCTACGCGGTGCGCTCGCAGGAGAAGGCCGCCAAGGCGTACGCCAACGGCAAGATCCAGCAGGACCTCGTACCGGTCTCGGTGCGCCGCACCAACGCCGAGGCCGGTGAGACGGGCTGGGGCCTGGTCACCGCCGACGAGCCGATGCGTCCGGGCACCACCATGGAGTCCCTCGCGGGCCTCAAGACCCCGTTCCGCGCCCACGGCCGCGTGACGGCCGGTAACGCCGCGGGTCTCAACGACGGCGCGACCGCCTCGCTGCTCGCCGCCGAGGACGTCGCCAACGAGCTGGGCCTCCCGGTCAAGATGCGCCTGGTCTCCTACGCCTTCGCGGGCGTCGAGCCGGAGGTCATGGGCTACGGTCCGATCCCGGCGACGGAGAAGGCGCTGGCCCAGGCCGGTCTGTCCATCGAGGACATCGGCCTCTTCGAGGTCAACGAGGCGTTCGCCGTGCAGGTGCTCGCCTTCCTGGAGCACTACGGCATCGCCGACGACGACGCCCGGGTCAACCAGTACGGCGGCGCGATCGCCTACGGCCACCCGCTGGCCTCCTCCGGTGTCCGGCTCATGACGCAGCTGGCCCGGCAGTTCGAGGAGCAGCCCGAGGTCCGCTACGGCCTGACCACCATGTGCGTCGGCTTCGGCATGGGCGCCACGGTCGTCTGGGAGAACCCGCACTTCAACGCTGACGGAGGCAACAAGTGAGCTCCACCACTGAGCTTCTGAAGGGTGCGGCCGAGCTGTTCCCCGGCGAGGTCGTCACGCAGGCGCACGTACGTCACCTGGACCTTCCGGCCGGCGCCGGACGGTTCGCGCTCATCACGCTGGACAACGGCCTGGACCACACCAAGCCGACCACCTTCGGACCGCAGTCGCTGGCGAACCTGAACGCCGCGATCGACCAGGTCGAGAAGGAAGCCGCCGAGGGCACCATCACCGGTGTCGGCATCACCGGCAAGCCGTTCATCTTCGCGGTCGGCGCCGACCTCAAGGGCGTCGAGCTGCTGAGCCGTCACGAGGACGCGCTGGCCATCGGCAAGGGCGGCCACGACGTCTTCCGCCGCCTCTCCGGTCTCGCGGTCCCCACCTTCGCGTACTACAACGGCGCGGCCATGGGCGGCGGTGTCGAGGTCGGTCTGCACTGCACCTACCGCACCGTCTCCACGGCGCTCCCGGCGTTCTCGCTGCCCGAGGTCTTCCTCGGTCTGGTTCCCGGCTGGGGCGGCTGTGCGCTGCTCCCGAACCTGATCGGCGCGGACCGCGCGGTCTCGGTGATCATCGAGAACTCGCTGAACCAGAACCGTCAGCTCAAGGGCAAGCAGGTCTTCGAACTCGGCATCGCGGACGCGCTGTTCGAGGGTGCGGACTTCCTGGAGCAGTCGCTGATCTGGACCGCGAACGTGCTCAAGGGCACGGTCGCCGTCGAGCGCGCCGAAGTCGACCGCGGCGAGGCCTGGGACGCGGCCGTCGCCCGCGGCCGGGCCATCGCGGACTCCAAGGTGCACGGTGCGGCCCCGGCCGCGTACCGCGCGCTGGACATCATCGCGGCGGCGAAGGACGGCGACCTGAGCGCCGGCTTCGACGCCGAGGACCAGGCGCTGGCGGACCTGATCATGGGCGGCGAGCTGCGCAGCGGCATCTACGCCTTCAACCTGGTCCAGAAGCGCGCCAAGCGCCCGGCCGGCGCGCCGGACAAGAACCTGGCCCGCCCGGTCACCAAGGTCGGCGTCGTCGGCGCGGGCCTGATGGCCTCGCAGTTGGCGCTGCTGTTCCTGCGCCGCCTGGAGGTCCCGGTCGTCCTCACGGACATCGACCAGGAGCGCGTCGACAAGGGTGTGGGCTACGTCCACGCCGAGATCGAGAAGCTGCTCGGCAAGGGCCGCATCAACCAGGACAAGGCCAACCGCCTCAAGGGCCTGGTCTCCGGTGTCCTCGACAAGGCCGAGGGCTTCGCGGACGCGGACTTCATCATCGAGGCCGTCTTCGAGGAGATCGGCGTCAAGCAGCAGGTGTTCGCGGAGGTCGAGGCGGTCGCCCCGGCGCACGCGATCCTCGCCACCAACACCTCCTCGCTGTCGGTGACCGAGATGGCGTCGAAGCTGAAGAACCCGGAGCGGGTCGTCGGCTTCCACTTCTTCAACCCGGTCGCGATCCTCCCGCTGCTGGAGATCGTGCGCGGCGAGCAGACCGACGACGCCTCGCTGGCGACGGCGTTCGGTGTGGCCCGCAAGCTGAAGAAGACCGCGGTCCTGGTGAAGGACGCCCCGGCGTTCGTCGTCAACCGCATCCTCACCCGCTTCATGGGCGAGATCCAGAACGTCATCGACGAGGGCACCCCGGTCGAGGTCGCGGAGAAGGCCGTCGAGCCGCTCGGCCTGCCGATGTCCCCGCTGGTGCTCCTGGAGCTGGTCGGCCCGGCCATCGGTCTGCATGTCTCCGAGACCCTGAACCGTTCCTTCCCGGAGCGCTTCACCGTCTCGCAGAACCTCGCGGCGGTCGTCAAGGCCGGCAAGCGCGGCTTCTACGTCTACGACTCCGGCGCTCCGGTCCTCGACCCCGAGGTCGCCGCCCTCCTCAAGCAGGGCGACACCGTCCTCACCGAGGAGCAGACCCGCGACCGTGTGCTCGACGCGGTGGCGCAGGAGATCGGCCTGATGCTGGACGAGGGCGTCGTCGCCGAGGCCCAGGACATCGACCTGTGCCTGATCACCGGTGCGGGCTGGCCCTTCCACCTGGGCGGCATCACGCCGTACCTGGACCGTGAGGGCGTCTCCCAGCGGGTGAACGGCAAGCCGTTCCTCGCTCAGGGCGTGGCGAGCGTTCCGGCCTGACCCACTGCCCTCAGGGGCGCCTGAGCAGTTGTGTGCGTTTCTGATCCATGGCTACGGCCCCGCGGAGTTCGCTCCGCGGGGCCGTAGCCATGTCGTGGCGTGATCAAGGTCACTTCATGTGCCATGCAGTCCGGATATGAACATAACTGTTCAGCATCTCACCGCCGAATGTTTGATAATTCACCCGGTTGAGTTCACCCAACCGGTCATCCAAGTCTAAAATCCGAACGAATGCTCCGACTGCGTCGACGTTCCTTTCGAGCGTCGGACCGCCCCCGACCCGGCCGCACGGCATTCACCTGCTCCTGGCGAGCCTCTTCGCCATGCGTCGTACAAGATGAACATCGAAGGAAGGCCGACCGTACATGGGCAAGCCAACACGTCAGGCTGCACTGGGGATTCTGGTCACCGCTGCTCTGGTACTCAGCTACGTCGCCATGACCGCGGCGGTCGTGATGGCCTCCCTGCCCGTCTTCGCGGCCGCGCTGGCCGTCAGTTACGCGGCCGACCTGCTCATGCACACCGCCAAGTACCCGGCCCTGAACCGGCTGAGGAACTCGCGGTTCGGACTCACCATCCGCTTCCTGGTACGTCAGCTGATGCTGCTCGCCCTGTGCGGTTCGGTCAGCGGTCTCGACCCGCTCGTCGCGCAGCTGGCCTCGGTGGGGCTGCTGGCGCTCTTCGTGATCCAGGTCTTCTACAGCGCCGTCCAGAAGCGGGTCTCCTCCCGGCGTGCGGCCCTGCCCTTCACCGCGCGGGGTCTGGACATGGACGCGCTGGAGATCGGCCGCCCGCCGCACCGCTTCCTGACCAACAAGCACATCCGCAAGATGCTGCACCTGGACGTTCCGCTGGTCGCCGGCGTGCTCGCGACGATCGCCACCGACGACCTCCTCTACGCCACCGCCGGATTCGGCGTCTCGGTCGGCCTCGCCGTCCTCGCCGTCCTCGTCCTGCTGCCCGGAGCGAAGAGGGCGCTGCGGCTGCCCACGCCCGACGCGGCCATCGACGAGCTGAACCGGCAACTCGCGCAGTACCGCCCGCAGGTCGCGCTGTACTTCACCTTCGCCGCGATATCCCGGGACTTCATGTACCAGGTGAACATGTGGCTGGAGTCCCTGGAATCCCTCGATCTGCGGCCGGTCCTCGTCCTGCGCGAGCGGGCCACCCTGCGCCACCTCGACGCCACCTCCGTACCGATCGTCTGCGTGCCCAAGGCCGAGTACCTGGCACGCATTGAAATGCCCGAGTTGCGCGTATCGCTCTACCCCGGGAACGCCGGGAAGAACGTGCACATGCTCCAGCGCCACGATGTCCAGCACGTCTTCATCGGCCACGGCGACAGCGACAAGCTCGCCAGCAGCAACCGCGTCAGCAAGGTCTTCGACGAGATCTGGGTGGCCGGACGGGCCGGGCGCGACCGCTACGAGCGCATTCGGCACGCCGTGACCGACCAGCAGATCGTCGAGGTCGGCCGCCCGCAGCTGACCTCCCTGGTCCCGTGGACGGGCTCCGTCCGGGACAGCGTCCCGACCGTCATCTACGCCCCCACCTGGGAGGGCTGGTCGGACGACGCCTGCTACACCTCGGTGATCCCCTCCGGTGAACGTCTCGTCCGGACGCTGCTCGGCCACGAGCGCCGGCTCCGGATCATCTACAAGCCGCACCCGCTGACCGGCACCCGCTCCCCCCAGGCCGCGGAGGCGCACCAGCGCGTCATCGCCCTGCTCGAGGAGGACAACGAGCGGCGCTTCGGGCGGAAGGCCCTCGATGCGAGCGCCGCCGTGCAGGGCCTGGCCGACATCAACCAGCAGCTGGCCGACCTGAGGAACCGCGGCGACCGCGCGCCCTTCGCCGACCTCTCCGAGGCGGAGCGGACCACGCGGATCCGTGAGCTGCAGACGCGGGCGGGCGAGCTCTACTGGGATTCGCTGCCGGCCGACGCCCACCATGTGGTGACGGGCAAGATTCCCACCCTGTACGACTGCTTCAACCACTCCGACCTGCTCATCGGCGATATGTCGAGCGTGGTCTCGGACTTCGTGGCGACCAGGAAGCCGTACGCCATCTTCAATCTGGAAGGCCTCCCGGACGAGGAGTTCCGGAACGAGCAGCGCACCGCCTCCGCCTCGTATCTCCTGGACACCGAGTGCCAGGGCCTGGAGGCGGCGCTGGCAGCGACGCTCGACCCGGCCGTGGACGTGATGGCACCGCAGCGGGAGCAGCTCAAGGAGTATCTCCTCGGCACGGACACGCCCCCCTCGACCGTCCGTTTCAACGAGGCCGCGAACGACCTCTACCGCCGCGGGCTCCAGGCCTTCCCCCTCATCACCCCGGAGCTGCAGGGCGTCCCCCCGCAGCGGATACGGGAGCAGGAAGGGGCGCAGCCGGTGTGACCCCGAGCGACCCGACCCCGTCCGGCCGGCGCCCGGCCAGGATCTTCGTGGCCGGTGACTCCACGGCGGTCACCCGCCCGGTGAGTCACCTGCCGATGGCCGGCTGGGCGCAGGCGCTTCCGCTGTTCCTCACCGAGGACGTGGAAGTGGTCAACTGCTCCCGTGCCAGGGCCAGTTCCAAGAGCTTCCGGGAGCGCGGCCGGCTCCAGTGGATTCTGGACGCCATGGCGCCCGGGGACTACCTGCTCTTCGGGTTCGGGCAGATCGACTGGAAGCCCGACGCCGGGCTGCACACCGAGCCGTTCGGCTCGTTCCTGGACCAGATGCGGGCGTACGCCACCGGGGCCCGGGCGGCCGGCGGGCACCCGGTGGTCCTCCTGCCGTTCGAGCGGCGGCGCGTCGACCGGCACGGGAATGTGTCGCGGTTCCTGGGCGACTACCCGGCCGCCATGCGACAGCTCGCGCGGGAGGAGCACCTGCCGGTCGTCGACCTCTACGGACAGAGCGTCGCCTGGTGGCAGGAGCTGGGTCCGGAGGGCTCCACCGGCGCCTTCACCTATCTGCGCCCCGGCGAGCCTCTCCAGGAGATCGTCCAGGACGCGGACAACGTTCATCTGCGGCCCGAGGGCGCCATCGAGTGCGCCCGTTACGTGGCCCGCAGTCTGTTGCTCCAGCAGGTGGTGCCGGCCTCATGGGTCACCGGTCTCGACCGGCGCGGGTTCTCGTACGACGAGCTGGGCTGGCTGGACGACGCCACCTACGCCCGCCTCACCAAGGAGCGCGTGTCCCTCCCGCCCGTACAGGAGTCCGGTTCATGAATCACCTGTTGTGCCAGGGCCGTGCGCTGAACGCGGATCCCGCCGAGGGCGCGGTCGTCGCGTCCCTGCACAGCTCGGTGGCTCCGGACGTGGGCGCCGCACCCGGTGACGTCATCGAGCTGAGCCTGTCCGTCGCGCCCGACGAGCGCGGTTCGTACGGATACGCCTATGTGCTGGAGAGTTCGCTCCTCGAAGCGGCGGAGATCCTCTCCTCCCAGGGGCTGGAGCACTTCCCCCGGCAACGCTGGTACCGGGTGCGCGCGGATGCGGGCGAGGTGGGGACCGGTGTCCTGACCCTACGGGTCAAGGAGCCCAAGAAGGGCCCGCGGCTGCGGCCGCGGATCATGGTCGGCGCGCCGGAGGGCCCGGGGCGTGCGGTGGCGCGCACCGGCAAGCTCACCGGGCACGCCGTGCTCGTGCGCACGCACACGCTGCCCGGACTGCGGGTGGTGACGGCGTCCGGCGCGGCGGCCGAGGTGGACGTGCTCGCACAGGCGCCGTCCGGCAGTTCGGCCATCGCGGTCACCCAGCCGCTCCACGGCAGCGCCGAACTCACCGCCGGAGGAAAGCTGACCTACCAGCCCTCCCCCGGGTTCACCGGCTACGACCGGATCGAGTACACGGTGGCCACCGGGGATTCGACGAAGATCACCGCCGCGGTGAACGTCTTCGTCGGTGACCTGGGCGCCACACCCGGGATCTTCCCGGAACACCCGTCCGCCACCGGCTTCGAGCCCTGGGAGTGGCCCGAGATCACCGGCGACATGCCCTGGCCCCGGCAGCCCCACCTGCCCCCGAAGGACCGATAGGCCCATGCACACCACGGATCCCGTACGCCCCTCGGACCTGCGCGACGTCACCGTCGTCGTCCGGCTCCGCCGGCAGCCGGCGGACGCTCTCGACGCCTGCTTCGGCTCTCTTCAGGCGCAGTCGATCGGCCAGGACCGCATGGAGGTGGTCCCGGTCGGCGACGAGCCCTCCCTGGTGAACCGCCTCACCGGCCGGGCCCGGGGCGGGCGGCGCCCCTCACCGGTCCGGGAGTGGTCCGTGTCCCGGGCCGCCGGGCGTTACGTCATCTTCCTGGACGGGTCCGACCGGCTGGCCGTGGACGCCCTGGAGCGTCTGGTCTCGGCGGCCGACGCCGACGAGGCCGATGTGGTGGTGGGAGCGGCGGAAGGGCCGAGCCCGGACCCCGCGCCCGCGCGCCTGTTCCGCGAGAGCCAGGCGCACGCGGACCTGTGGAGCTCCCGGCTCTACTGGTCGCTCACCGCCGACAAGCTGTTCCGGACCGAGCTGTTGCGACGCCGTGCGCTGGATTTCCCGTACACGGGGAGTACGGGCGACGAGATGGCGTTCACCGCGAGCGCGCTGGTGGCGGCCGACAGCATCTCCGTGGTGGCCGGTCCGCCCTGTCTGGTCAACGGTGCCCGACCGGTCGTGGACGTGCCGGTCGCCGACCGGCCGGCGCTGGCCGACCGGCTGATGCGGCACGCGGAGTCCCTGGCTCCCGAAGGCGCCCGGCGGGACCACCTCCTCTCCCGGCACCTGGAGCGCGAGCTCGCCGATGCCACCGGGGCCGTGCTGTCGGCTCCCCTGAGCGATGACGAGCGGGAGCGGGTGTCGCAGGAGGCCAGGAAGGTCCTGGACAGCCATCTCACCGACGGGGCGCTGGCCCTTCTGCCCCGGCCGCTGGCCGTCCAGTTCGCGCTGCTGTCGGCGGGCCGGTTCGCCGAGGCACGGACGATGGCCGCCTATCGGGCGGACAAGGAGAAGGCCGCCCCGCGCAAGACCGTCGAGAACGGCCGGGTGTTCACCACCCTGCCGTTCTTCAGGGACCCCGGCCCGGCGCTTCCCGACGACCTCTTCGACATCACCGACCGCATGACGGTGACGCAGGAGCTGGGTTCGGTCGGCTGGAACGGATCGATACTCCTGCTGGAGGGCCACGCCTTCTTCGAGCAGCTCTCCACCCGGGACCGGGCCACGAAGGTCGTCCTGCGCGAGCGGGGCAGCGGTGCGGAGGAGCGGTTCTCCGTGACGGCCCGTCGTGACGAGGAGCTGTTCAACGCCAAGGGGAAGCCCCGTGCGATGGGCCGCTTCTCCTCCCGGGTGAACTTCCGCCAGACGTCCAGCGGCTGGCCGGTCCCCCCGGGAATCTGGGACCTCTATCTGTCGGTGAGCTTCGAAGGGGTCACCCAGGAGGTTCGCCTGGGCCACCGCCGCTCCGAGAAGGTCGATGTCACCGGCCGCGCACCGGTGCGGATCGCCCCGTCGCCCCGGTCGGCGGAGCACGAGCTGTTCGCCACGCTGTTCTGGACCGAGGACGGCGACCTCTCCGTCGACGTGTCCGAACGGGTTCCCCCTGCCGCCGGGCACTGAGATGTGAGGACGCGAGCACCTTGAGCGACGACGAGACGACACCGGGCTCCCGCACCTCCCGACGCCCGGCCGGGCCCCGCAGGCGCCGCCGAGGCCTCAAGATCGCGCTCGGTGTCCTGCTCGTCCTGCTGCTCGCCGCCGGCTCCACCGCCTACTGGCTCTACAGCCGGCTCGACGGGAACATCAAGGCCGTCGACATCGACAGGGCGCTCGGCGAGGACCGCCCGGAGAAGCTGCCCACCAGCGGGCAGAACCTGCTGGTCCTCGGCTCGGACTCGCGCGCCGGGGCGGAGAACCGGGAGCTGGGCGGCGGCGGGGCCGTCGGCGGCGCCCGCTCCGACACCGCGATGGTGGTGCACATACCCGAGGGCCGGTCGAAGGCCGTCGCCGTCTCCATCCCCCGCGACACCCTGGTGACCCGGCCCGCATGCGACGGCGGCAACGGATCCACCGTGTCCGCCGAGGAACGCGTCATGTTCAACTCCGTCTACGCGCAGGCCGGTCCGGCCTGTGTGGTGAAGACGGTGGAGAAGATGTCCGGCGTCCGCATCGACCACTACCTGGAGATCGACTTCGCCGGGTTCAAGGACCTGGTCGACGCCATCGGCGGCGTCACCGTCGACGTACCGCGGGACATCGACGACAAGGCGTCGGGGCTGCGCCTCAGCGCCGGCCCGCAGAAGCTGGACGGCACCGAGTCCCTGGCGTACGTCCGCACCCGGCACGGCATCGGCGACGGCAGCGACCTCGGCCGCATCGGGCTCCAGCAGCAGTTCCTGCTGGCCCTGCTGAGCGAGGTCACGTCCCAGGACCTGCTGGGCAGTCCGGCGAACTCCTACCGGATCGCCGAATCCGCCACCAAGGCGCTCACCACCGACTCCGGGCTCGCCTCGCTCACCTCGCTGGCGGAGTTCGCCCGCTCGATGAAGGGCGTCGACCCGGCCTCGATGGAGACGATCATGCTGCCGGTGGCGTACGACAGGATCGACCCGAACCGTGTGGTCGCGTCCGAGCCGCGGGCGGGCCGGCTGTGGAAGGCGATCCGCGAGGACGCCACGATCCCCGAGGAAGCGAAGAAGTCCCCCGCCACCGGCGGCTGACGGCCCGTCGCACCGCGCCTGTGACACCCTGCCGGGATGAGTGAGGACGATGCGGTGCTGGTGATCGTGGACGCGGCCAATGTGGTCGGTTCCGTGCCCGACGGGTGGTGGCGGGACCGGCGCGGGGCGGCGGTCCGGCTGCGGGACTCGCTGGTCCCGTACGCGGCGGCCGGGCTGCCCGGGCTGCCGGGCCCCGTCGAGCTGGTGCTCGTGGTCGAAGGGGCCGCCCGGGGCGTCGCCTCCGTGGCCGGGGTCCGGGTCGACTCGGCCCCCGGCAGCGGCGACGACCTGATCGCCGAGCTGGCGGCCGGGGCCTCCCCGGACCGGGGCTGCGTCGTCGTCACCGCCGACCGCGGACTGCGGCAGCGGGTCGAGGCGTACGGGGCCCGGTGCGTGGGACCCCGTACGGTACGGCCGCTGCCGCCGGACGCGCCCTAGCGTCCCTGCTTGGCCATACGGCTGTGGGAGCGCCCGTACACGAAGTAGATGACCACCCCGAGCACCATCCAGGCGCCGAACCGCACCCAGGTCTCCACCGGCAGGTTGAGCATCAGCCAGACCGAGGCGGCCACCGAGACGATCGGGAGCACCGGCACCCACGGGGTACGGAACGCGCGGGGCAGATCCGGCCGGGTGCGGCGCAGGACCAGGACACCGAGGGCGACGATGACGAACGCGAAGAGCGTGCCGATGTTCACCAGGGTGGCCAGCTCCTCGATGCTCGTGAACCCGGCGATGATCGCGATCAGCACGCCGAGCAGGATCGTCGGGCGGTACGGGGTGCGGAAGCGCGGGTGGGTCTTGGAGAAGAAGCGCGGGAGCAGTCCGTCGCGGCTCATCGCGAAGAAGACCCGGGTCTGGCCGAGCAGCAGGATCATGCAGACCGTGGTGAGGCCGACCGCCGCGCCGAAGCTGATCAGACCGGCGTAGAAGGGGTGCCCGGTGGCCTTGAAGGCGTCGGCGAGCGGGGCGCTGACGGAGAGTTCGCTGTAGTGCTGCATGCCGGTGACGACGATCGAGACCGCCACGTAGAGCACCGTGCAGATGATGAGCGAGCCGAGGATGCCGCGCGGCATGTCGCGCTGGGGCAGCTTGGTCTCCTCGGCGGCGGTGGCCACCACATCGAAGCCGATGAAAGCGAAGAAGACGATGGAGGCGGCGGTGAAGATGCCCATCACGCCGAAGTTCGTGGGCTCGTAGCCGAACATCAGCTGCACGAGCGGCGCGTCCCAGCCCGAGCCGGCGGGCTGCTGCTCGGCCGGGGGGATGAAGGGCTTGTAGTTCTCGGCCTTGATGAAGAACAGACCCGCGATGATCACCATGAGGACCACGCCGACCTTGATCGCCACCACGACCGAGGTGACCCGGGCGGACAGCTTCATGCCGACGACCAGGATGACGGTCAGCACGAGCACCAGGGCGAAGGCCAGGATGTCGAAGCCGAATCCTTCCGCCACATCCGGTCCCGAGAGCACTTCGGGCATCGTCCAGTCGACGTTGTCCATCAGTGAGCGGACGTAGCCGGACCAGCCGACCGCGACCACCGCGGTGCCCAGCGCGAACTCCAGCACCAGGTCCCAGCCGATGATCCAGGCCACCAGTTCGCCCAGCGCGGCGTACGCGAAGGTGTACGCGGAGCCGGCCACCGGGACGGTGGAGGCGAACTCGGCGTAGCAGAGGGCGGCCAGCGCGCAGACGACGCCCGCCACGGCGAACGCGATGGCGGTGGCGGGGCCCGCCGTCTCCTTGGCGACCTGGCCGGTGAGGACGAAGATGCCGGTGCCGATGATGACGCCGACGCCGAAGACCGTCAGGTCCAGGGCGGAGAGGGACTTCTTGAGCGCGTGTTCCGGCTCCTCGGTGTCAAGGATCGACTGTTCGACGGACTTGGTGCGGAGCATGCCGTTTCCGCGGGGTGGTGTGACCTGCGCGCTCACCTGCGTTACCTCCACGCATTCGTTGTGAACGCCATGATTCGGACCGGTTCGGCACGGGAACGCGCCATCCGGCCCGTTTCACGCGAACGGGCCGGGAGAACCACCCGTACAGGGGCGGTTCTCCCGGCCCGTCGGCCGTACGGAGAGGTGCTCGCGGGTCAGTCGCGGGCGGGCTCGACCGCGCGGCTCTCGAAGCGGCCGTCGAGCTTGGCGACCAGGCCGGTGACCTGCCGGGCGATGTCCGGCGCGGTCAGGCCGATCTCGGCCATGACCTCACCGCGCGAGGCGTGGTCGAGGAAGACCGGCGGGATGCCGAAGTCGCGCAGCGGTACGTCGACCCCGGCGTCGCGCAGGGTCTGGGCGATGGCGGAGCCGACGCCTCCGGCGCGGCTGTTGTCCTCGACCGTGACGACGACGCGGTGGCGCTCGGCGAGCGGGGCGAGCGCCTCGTCGACGGGCTTGACCCAGCGGGGGTCGACGACGGTGCTGGAGATGCCCTGGGCGTCCAGCAGGTCGGCGATCTCCAGGCACATCGGGGCGAGCGCGCCGACGGAGACGATCAGCACGTCCGGCCGGGCGGCCTTCGGCTCGCGCAGGATGTCCATGCCGCCGGCCTTGCCGACCGCCTTGACGGCGGGGCCGACCGCGCCCTTGGAGAAGCGGACCACGGTGGGCGCGTCGTCGACGGCGACGGCCTCGCGCAGCTGGGCGCGGACCTGGTCGGCGTCGCGCGGGGCGGCGATCCGGAGGGTGGGCACGCACTGGAGGATCGACATGTCCCACATGCCGTTGTGCGAGGCGCCGTCCGTGCCGGTGACGCCGGCCCGGTCCAGGACGAAGGTGACGCCGCACTTGTGCAGGGCGACGTCCATCAGGACCTGGTCGAAGGCGCGGTTGAGGAAGGTGGCGTAGACCGCGAAGACCGGGTGGAGGCCGCCGGTGGCGAGGCCGGCCGCGGAGACCGCGCCGTGCTGCTCGGCGATGCCGACGTCGTAGATCCGGTCCGGGAAGGCGGCCTCGAACTTGCCGAGGCCGACGGGCTGGAGCATGGCCGCGGTGATCGCGACGATGTCCTCGCGCTCCTGGCCGAGCTTGAGCATCTCCTCGCCGAAGACCGAGGTCCAGTCGAGTCCGGAGGTGGAGATCGGCAGGCCGGTGTCCGGGTGGATCTTGCCCACCGCGTGGAAACGGTCGGCCTCGTCCTGGAGGGCGGGGGTGTAGCCGCGGCCCTTCTCGGTGAGGCAGTGGACGATGACCGGGCCGCGGAAGCGTTTGGCGCGCTGGAGCGCGGATTCCAGGGCCTCGATGTCGTGGCCGTCGATCGGGCCGACGTACTTCAGGCCGAGGTCCTCGAACATGCCCTGCGGGGCGATGAAGTCCTTGAGGCCCTTCTTGGCGCCGTGCAGGGTCTCGTACAGCGGGCGGCCGACGACGGGCGTGCGCTCCAGGATGTCCTTGCCGCGGGCCAGGAACCGCTCGTAACCGTCGGTCGTACGGAGCGTGGCGAGGTGGTTGGCCAGGCCGCCGATGGTCGGGGCGTAGGAGCGCTCGTTGTCGTTGACGACGATGACGAGCGGGCGGTCCTTGGCGGCGGCGATGTTGTTCAGCGCCTCCCAGGCCATGCCGCCGGTGAGCGCGCCGTCGCCGATGACCGCGACGACGTGGTCGTCCTTGGCGAGGACCTCGTTCGCCTTGGCGAGGCCGTCGGCCCAGCCGAGGACCCCGGAGGCGTGGCTGTTCTCGATGATGTCGTGGTCGGACTCGGCTCGGGAGGGGTAGCCGGAGAGGCCGCCCTTGCTCTTGAGCCGGGAGAAGTCCTGGCGGCCGGTGAGCAGCTTGTGGACGTAGGCCTGGTGGCCGGTGTCCCACAGCACCTTGTCCTTGGGCGACTCGAATACCCGGTGCAGGGCGATGGTGAGCTCGACGACGCCCAGGTTGGGGCCGAGGTGTCCGCCGGTCTTGGACACCGCGTCCACGAGGAAGGTGCGGATCTCCTCCGCGAGCTCCTCCAGCTCACCGAGGCTGAGCCGGTCCAGGTCGCGCGGTCCCTTGATGCGGGTCAGCAGATCCACCCGTGCCTCCTTGCGTTTGAGCTGATCGAGCGTGCCGATCCGATGAGTCTAATGTTCCACCGCCGGGCCTGGGCAGCGGGAGCCTGTGTTCGAATGCGGTCGGCCGGGACGCGCAGGTGCCCGGCACCCCTGTGGGGCACCGGGCACCTGCGCGGTTCCGCGGTCAGGCGCGGCCCGCGGTCTTCTGGGTCTTACGGGTGATGGAGTCGATGACGACCGTGGCGAGAAGCACAGCGCCCGTGACCATGTACTGGATCGGCGTGGCGATGCCTTCCAGCGACAGCCCGTACTGGATCGAGACGATCACCATGACGCCGAGCAGGGCGTTCCAGGTGCGGCCGCGGCCGCCGAAGAGGCTGGTGCCGCCGATGACGGCCGCCGCGATGACGTTCATCAGAAGGTCGCCGGTGCCGGAGCCCTGGTTGGCCGCCGCGATCTTGGAGGCCCAGAACAGGCCGCCGATGGCCGCGAAGGTCCCCGCGATGGAGAAGACGGAGATCCGGATCGCGGTGACGTTGATACCGGCACGCCGGGAGGCCTCGACGCTGCCGCCGAGCGCGAAGATCTTCCGCCCGTAGGCCGTGCGGCGGAGCAGGAAGTCCGTGCCGACCAGGACGATCAGGAAGAGGACCAGGGCGAGCGGCAGGCCGCGGTACTGGTTGAACATGTACGCGGCGGCGAAGGCGAACACCGCGATGACGGCGGTGCGCACGGCGATGTCGGCGAGCGGGCGGGCCGGGATGCCGGCCGCCTCGCGGCGGCGGGTGTCCAGGAAGGCCGCGGCGAAGTAGCCGATGACCGCGATCGCGGCGAGCCCGTAACCGGCGGCGACGTCGCTGAAGTAGTACGTGGTCAGCTTGCCGACCACCCCGTCGCCGTCCAGGTTGATCGTGCCGGAGTCGCCGAGCAGCTGGAGCATGAAGCCGAGCCAGAACAGCAGGCCGGCCAGGGTGACGGCGAAGGCGGGCGCCCCGATCCGGGCGAAGAAGAAGCCGTGGATCGCGCCCATCACCGCGCCGCTGACGATGGCGACGAGGATCGCCAGCCATTCGTTCATGCCCTGGGTGACGCTGAGCACCGCGACGAGGGCGCCGGAGACGCCGGAGACGGAGCCGACCGAGAGGTCGATCTCGCCGAGCAGCAGGACGAAGATGATGCCCACGGCCATCATGCCGGTGGCGACCATCGTGGTGGCGATGTCGCTGATGTTCTTCGCGGAGAGGAACTCGGAGTTCATGCTCTGGAAGACGATGGCGATGATCGCGAGGCCGACGATCACCGGGATCGAGCCCAGGTCGCCGCCGCTGATCTTGCGCTTGAACTCGGTGATGTAGCCGCCGAAGCCCTGCTCACGGATGAGCAGGCGGGGGTCGACGACCGTGGCGGCGCCCTCGGCCGCGTCCGGGTTGCCGACCGGAGGCGTGTCGGCCGTGGAGCCGCCCTTGTCCAGGGAGGTGCCGGTCTTGTCCACCGGGTTGGTGGTCTCGTCGGTGGTCACTTGGAAACCTCCGCGTTGCGCGCCGCACGTCGGGTCACGGCGTTGTCCGTGGCGCCCGTGATGGCGGAGATGATCTCTTCCTGGGAGGTGGTCTTCACATCGAAGACGCCGTTGTTCCGGCCCAGCCGGAGCACGGCGACCTTGTCGGCGACGGCCTTCACATCGGCCATGTTGTGGCTGATGAGGATGACCGCGTGGCCGCGCTCGCGCAGCCGCTCGACGAGGTCGAGGACCTGGGCGGTCTGCTCGACGCCGAGGGCCGCGGTGGGCTCGTCGAGGATGACGAGGCGGGGCTCGCCGAGCATCGACCGGGCGATGGCCACGGTCTGGCGCTGGCCGCCGGAGAGCGAGGCGATCGGGATGCGGACGCTCGGGATCCGGATGGAGAGCGTGGACAGCAGCTCGCGGGAGCGGCGCTCCATCTCGACCTCGTCCAGGATGCCGAACCTGCGCAGCTCCCGGCCGAGGTAGAGGTTGCCGACGACATCGATGTTGTCGCACAGCGCGAGGTCCTGATAGACGGTCGCGACGCCGAGGTTCTGGGCGTCGTGCGGCTTGTCGATCTGCACGGCCCTGCCCTCCCACTCGATGACACCGTCATCGATGGGGTGCACTCCGGCGATCGTCTTGACCAGCGTTGATTTACCGGCGCCGTTGTCGCCCACCAGGGCGACCACCTCGCCGGCGTGGACCTCAAGCTCTACATCGGTGAGTACCTGGACGGCACCGAATCGCTTGGAGACCCCTCGCAACGCCAACACGGGCGTAGCGGACACATGAACCATCTCCTTCGCCGCCTGACCGGCGGGGATGCCGCACCCGGGGGAAGGCGCGGCGGTGTCGAGCACAGAGAACAGATGAGGTGGGAGCGTTCCGTCCGGCGCCCCGCCCGGTAGCGGGACGGTTGGTGTGCGGGACGCCGGACAGGCTGCGTGGCGCGTGCGGGCCGGTGTACGGCGTCGCGTGCGCGGTCGGTGGCGCCGCTTCGCCCTCGCGCGGGGCGCGGGGGGCGTCACGGCGGGCGGGACCCGGCGGCCGGGGGGCGGGCCGGGTCCCGGTGTCCTACTTCAGGCCGATCTTGTCGCAGGCGGTCTGGTACTTGCCGGCGCAGATCTCTTCCAGCGTCCAGATGCCGTCCTTGATGACGGTGTCCTTGATGTTGTCCTTGGTCAGCGAGATGACCGGGACGAGCACCGTCGGGATGTCCTTCTGGCTGGCGTTGTCGACCTTGGAGGTGGCGATGGAGTCGAGCTTCTCGCCCTTGGCGAGGGCGACGGCCATCTCGGCGGCGACGATGCCTTCCGCGGGGTAGGACTTGTAGACGCTCATGAACTGCTCACCGGTGACGATGCGCTGCACGCCCGCCAGTTCGGCGTCCTGGCCGGTGACCGGGGGGAGCTTCGGCAGACCGGCGGCCTTCAGGGCGGTGATGATGCCGCCCGCCATGCCGTCGTTGGCGGAGTAGACGCCGTCGATCTTGTCCTTGCCGAGTGCGGTGATCGCCGCTTCCATGTTGGCGTTGGCGTTCTCCGGCTTCCACTCCTTGGTGTCGTACTCCTTGCCGTACTTCACCTTGCCGTCGAGAACCGACTTGGCGCCCTTCTTGAAGAGCTTGGCGTTCGGGTCGGTGATCGCGCCGTTCATCATCACGATCGTGCCGCCGTCGGCCTTGTCGCCCAGGGCCTCCAGCAGGGCGGTGCCCTGGGCCCGGCCGACCTCTTCGTTGTCGAAGGAGGTGTAGGCGTCGATGGGGCCCTCGGCGAGGCGGTCGAACGCGACGACCGGAATGCCCTCGTTCTTGGCCTTCTTGACGCTGTTCGCGATCGCCTTGGCGTCCACCGCGCCGACGATGAGCGCGTCGACCTTGTTGGTGATCATGGTGTCGACCTGCTGCGACTGGGTGGTCGCGTCCTGCTTGGCGTTGGCGTAGACGACCTCCGCCTTGCCACCGGTGAGCTCGCTGATCTTCTTCTCGATGATCGGCCGGTCGAACTTCTCGTAACGGGCCGTCTGGTTCTCGGGGAGGAGCAGACCTATCTTCAGGTCGTCGCCCTTCTTCTCCGAGCCCTGATCGGCCTTGTCGCCGGACTCCTTGGCGCTCCCGCAAGCGGCCAGCGAGATCGCCATCGTGGTGGCGGCAACGGCAACGGCGGCACGACGCATACGCGTGTTCATTCTCGAACCTCCCTGACGAGGCCGCGACGTTGCGGCCGAGGTGGCTGGAAGTCAACTCGGCCCCAGGGCCAGCGTCAAGGAGTAAATCCTTAACGAGATGACAACGGTGCCATTCGTTATCTAAGTGAAGGCAGGAGTGGCTGCGGGGAGGGTGCTCTCCAAAAGGGTTGAATCCCCCATCTCGCTCAGCACCAGGGCGAGCGCCCCCAGCACCTCGGCACGGCCGCCGAGCGCCCCGGGCAGCACCGAGAGCTGCCGGGCGGCACTGGGGATCGCGTAACGCGACACGGAGTCCCGTATGGGCCCCAGGACCAGCTCCCCCGCCTCCGCCAGCGAGCCGCCCAGCACGACGCGGCTGGGGTTGAGCAGATTGCACAGGTTGGCCACGCCGCTGCCTATGTGGCGGCCCACGTCACCGATCACCCGGCGGCAGCCCGGATCGCCCTCCCGGGCCAGCTGGACCACCCGCTCCATGGTGAGTCCGGGGCCGTGGCTGGGCTGGAGCAGCGGCAGGACATAGCGGGCGGCGGTGAAGGTCTCCAGGCAGCCGCGGTTGCCGCAGCGGCAGACCGGGCCCGACTCGTCGAGCGTGATGTGCCCGATCTCGCCGGCCGTGCCGCCGGGGCCCCGGTAGATGGTCCCGTCGATCACCAGACCGGCACCGACGCCGCTGGCCACCTTGATGTACGCGAGGTCCTTGACGCCCCTCCCGCTCCCCCAGACCAGCTCACCCAGCGCCCCGAGATTGGCGTCGTTGTCGACGTACACGGGCACGCCGAGGCGGCCGGAGAGCTCCTCGCTGGGGTTGATGCCCGTCCAGCCCGGCAGGATCGAGGTGGAGCCCAGCGTTCCGGACTCGACGTCGATGGGGCCCGGCACGCCGAGCCCGATGCCGATCACCTTGTCCGGGCCGATCCCGGTGGCCTCGATCAGCCGCTTGACCAGCACTTCCGCCCGGTCGAAGCCTTCGGCGGAGGAGGCGTCGACGTCCAGCGGCTCGGCCTCCTCGGCGAGCACCTGGTGGGCGAGGTTGCCGACGGCGACGCGCAGATGGGTATGGCCGAAGTCGACGCCGATGACGATGCCCGCGTCACCGCTGAGCGAGACGCTGCGGGCCCGGCGGCCGCCCGCCGAGGTGGGGGTGACCTCGACCGTCCCGCCGTCCTTCAGCTCCCGGACGATATTGGAGACCGTGGCTGCGGAGAGCCCGGTGCTCCGGGCGATCTCCGCCTGGGTGAGCGATCCCGCCATCCGTACGGCGCGTACGACCCGCTCCAGATTGGCCCTGTGCAGCGATGTCTGCGACCCGGGAGTCTCCATCGACTCATCCACTCCTGCCCTTGGCGGGCGGTCCTGAAGACCGCCCCGGCCGGGGCCGCAGCGATGAGACCCCGGCTTCCTCCAACATGTGAACTCTAAGCTGACCGTTTGGGGGTACCTCCCGTCAAGACCTGAGCACCCGCGCACCCCACAACGAACCGGTGCCCCGGCGGATGGCTCCGCCGGGGCACCGGTTCGTTGTGGATACGTGACCTACTTCAGGGCGCCCGCCGTCAGACCGGAGACGACCTGGCGCTGGAAGATGATGTACGCCGCCAGCACCGGCAGCATCGCGATGACCAGGCCGGCGAAGAGGCCGGAGTAGTCGCCCTTGTAGCCCTGGCTGGAGGCCAGCTCCACCAGGCCCTGGGCCAGCACCCGCTTCTCCGGGTCGGTGTTCAGCACCGTCGGCAGCATGTACTGGTTCCACTGCCCCAGGAAGTTGAAGATCCCGACGCTGATGAGGCCGGGCTTGGCCATCGGCAGCATGACCTGGAAGAACGTCCGGGTGTGCGAGGCCCCGTCGATGATCGACGCCTCCGCCACGGAGGTCGGCAGCGTACGGAAGAACGAGGTCAGGAAGAACACGGTGAACGGCAGCGAGTACGCGATGTACACGAGGATCAGGCCGTGGATCGTGTTCAGCAGCCCCATGTTGTCCATGACGTAGAACAGCGGGACCAGCGCCAGCATGATCGGGAAGCTCATGCCGCCGACGAACAAGAAGTAAATGAAGCGGTTGCCCGGGAACTCGAAACGGGCGAGCACATAGGCGGCCATGGACCCGAGGACCAGGGTGCCGACGAGCGATCCGCCCACCACCAGGATGGTGTTGAGGAAGTACTCGCTCATGTGGGCCTGGCTCCAGGCCCGGCCCCAGCTGTCGAAGTTCAGCGAACTGGGCAGCGACCACGGCGTGTTGAAGATGTCCGAGTCGGTCTTGAACGAGGACATCACCGCCCAGAACAGCGGCAGCACGACCATGATCGCCCACAGCACGAGCATGCCGTGCGAGAAGACGTTGAGGACGTGGCCCTCACTCTTCTTCTCGGGGGCCGCCGGGCTCTTGCCCACCGGTCCGGTGCGCTGGGCCGGAACCCCGGACGCGTCGGACACGGGCCCCGGGGCGTCGGAGGGAGGGGTGTCAGTGGTCTTCATCAGAACTCCAGCCGCTCGCGCCGGCCCACCCGCATGACGATGGCGGCGAACGCCAGGGTCACGATGAGCAGGGCGACACCGATCGTGGTCGCGTAGCCCGCCTGTCCGTCACGGAACGCCGACTGGTAGACGTACAGCGGCAGGACGGTGGTCGAGTAGTCGGGCCCGCCGGGACCGACACTCATGATGTGGACGATGGCGAAGCCCTCGGCGCCGAGCGCCAGGATGCCCATGTAGACCCAGCCGGACTGGACCGTGTCCCACAGCAGGGGCAGCGTGATCCGGAAGAAGGTCGTGAAGCGGCTCGCCCCGTCCAGCAGGGCGGCTTCGTAGAAGTCCTTGGGGATGGAGGCCATGCCCGCGGAGAACAGCACCACGAAGAAGCCGGTCGTGCACCAGACGAGGACCGCCATGATGACCCACAGGGCCAGGTTCGGGTCTCCCAGCCAGTCCGGTACGTCGTCGAAGCCCACGGCCTTGAGCGTGCCGTTGATCATGCCCTGGGCCGGGTCGAAGGCGAACTGGAACAGGATGGCCACGATGGCGATCGAGAGCACCTGCGGGAAGAAGTACGCGATCTTGTAGAAGCCCGAGCCCCGTACGCCGGCGATGGCGGCGCCCTTGCGGCGCCGCCCGCCCACGTTGAGCATGAAGGCGAAGAAGAGCGCGAGGCCCAGCGTCACCAGCGGCAGCAGAACCGCCAGCAGCACACTGTGCTGCAGCGATTTCCAGAAGACGTCGTCGTCGAGCATCTTGGTGTAGTTGTCGAACCCGACCATCTTGAAGTCGGGACTCAACCCCGTCCAGTCCGTGAACGAGTAGTAGATGGACTGGATGAAGGGCCAGATGACGAAGATGACGTACAACGCCATCGGGACCACCAAGAACCCGACTATGAACCGGTATTTACCGTGTTGCATCGTTACCGACTCCGACCTTCCCCTGCTGCCCGCCGCTGGTGACGCGTGGTCACTGGTGCTTGAAGTGCTTGATGGACTGGTCCTTGGCGGTCGCGTCGGCGAAAGCCTGGATCTTCTTGATGGTCTCGGCCGGCTTGGCGCGGCCGGCCATCATCTCGCCGAGCGCGGCGACACCGATCTGCTCCTTCTGGAGCTTCACGTACCAGTCCTGCAGACGCGGGTTGACCACGTTGGTGCCGGCCTTCTCCAGCGCGGCGACACCGGACTTCAGGCCGTCGGAGAGCTCGATGCCGTCCGTGCCGCCGTTGAAGGCGGAGAGCGACTTGGTGCTCGTGGTGAAGGACTTGGAGGAGGCCTCGCTGAGCATGATGCGCAGCTGCTCCATGCCGCCCTCGGGGTTCTTCGCCTTGCTCGGGACGATGAACGGCTCGCCGCCGGACGCCCAGAGGGTGCCGAAGGGCATCTTGTCCGAGGAGTCGAGGCTGGAGGGCGCGCCCACGGCCAGCTTGAAGTCCTTGGGGATGATCGCCGCTTCCTCGTTCTCGACCCAGGAGCCGTTCGGGATGAACAGCGCCTTGCCGCGGGCCCACGCGCCCTGGGAACCGCGGTGGTCCAGGCCCGGGGTGCCCTTGAGGATGTAGTCCTTGGCGACGAGCTCGTAGTACGCCTCGAAGGCCGCCTTGACCGCGGGGTGCTCCCAGGCCTTCGGCTCCAGGTTGTCGATCGCGTCGAGGACCTCGACACCGCCGATCTTGGCGATGAAGGGGTACAGCGAGAAGGGGAGGTAGTACGGGTGCTTGCCGGGGTACGTCCAGCCGGCGATGCCCTCCTTCTTCGCCTTCGCGCAGAGCGCGAGCATGTCGTCCCAGGTCTCCGGGTACGCGGAGTCGAGCTTCTCCAGCGCGGTCTCCGAGTACCAGACGCCGTAGACCGTGTACGCGTAGTACATGATCCAGACCGGGTCGCCGTCGAACTGGCCCATCTCGATGATGCCCGGCCGCAGGGTGTCGCGGACCTTCTTGGCGGGGTCGTCGATGGAGGGGGCGTCGAGCAGCGGGGTCAGGTCGGTGAGCTGCTTCTTGCCGACCAGGACGCCCATGTCCATCTGCTGGGCGCCGGAGTTGTCGATCAGGTCCGGCGGGGTGCCACCGTTGAACCGCGGCTGAAGAACCGACTGGATCTTCTGCGTCGCGGAGAACTTGACCTTCGCGCCGGTGTAGGTCTTCTCGTAGACGGCCTTGGCGTCCTCGGCGTACTTGGTGCCGAAGCCACCGTCGAAGATGACGATCTCCAGCGGTGCGCTGCCGTTGACGGCCAGCGGGTTCTTCTCGGTCTTTTCGCCCTTTTCGACCTTGTCGTCGCTGCTGCTGTCGCCGCTCGCGCAGGCGGACAGGAAGCTCATCGTCGGAACAGCGATCAGGCCGAGTGCGGCAGAACGCTTGATCAGATCGCGACGGCCAAGGCCCTCATTGTTGTGGGCGGAGGTGGATCCCATGCTCAAGTCCTCGCCTTCTCCAGGACTCAGGCGGTGTACCGGTCACCCGTCGAAAATTCGCCTCAGGCGAAGGGTCCCGCCACCGCGGTCAGTTGCGCTTGGGTCGTGCAGATATGCAGATGTACCGGACACGCCGGTGCAGTGGGGATTTCGGGGAACCGTACAGCGAGGACACCCCCGGCGTCCTCGCAACCGTCCCTGTTTCCCCCGTGCGCACGTCCGCGTGAAACGGCCGTGCAGATGCCGACAGGTATAGTCCACTTGTCGCCAACTGAGCAAGATCGAAAGCAGGTTTGGGCGGCAGTCTTTCCCGAGTTGAGACCTCACGGATACCTCGGCACCTCACGCCCTCCTCCCGCGGCGGCTATTTCCCCATTCCGGCCGATTCGCCGACGGGCCCCGCGACAACACCCTTGACACGTCCTGTCACTTGGATCCCTACTGGTCCTTGCATCCCGCTATGACAACGTTGTCCATGCATTTTCCCGGGGAGGAACGGCTCGGCATGCAGCCACCACGCGGCCTCAACCACGGCTCCGACAAGGCCCCTCACGCGGTCCCCCGCCCGGCCCCCCGCCGGAGACGGACCCCCACAGCAGCCGCCCTGGCGGCATCCCTCGCCCTGGTGGTGATCGCCCCCGCGGTCGCCACCGCCCAGCCCGCCTCGCCGGACCGGAAGCCCTCCGGCGAGCGGACGTTCAGCTCCTCCTTCGAGGCGGACGAGAAGCAGCCGGACTGGCGCAGCACCGTCGAGGAGGGCCCCGACGGCGAGAAGCGCTCCTCCGGCGTCGACGGCGGCTTCTCCTCCGGCATCCCGGGCAATGTCACCGACCGGGTCACGGAGCTCCGCGCGAGCGCCGAGAACACCGCCGGCGGCGAGGTCAAGGAGAACCTCGTCGATGTCGAGCCGGGCTCCAAGTGGCTCGCCTTCCAGCCCACCGGCTGGGTGGAGTTCGATCTGGACGAACCCGTCAAGGTCGTGACGTACGCCCTCACTTCGGCCAACGACCACGCCGAGCGCGACCCGAAGGACTGGACGCTCAAGGGCTCGGCGGACGGCAAGGAGTGGACCGACCTCGACACCCGCAGCGGCGAGACCTTCGCCGAGCGGCACGAGACGAAGACGTACGACTTCGAGGCCGCCACCGCCTACCGGCACTTCCGGCTGGAGATCACCAAGAACAACGGTGCGGCGGACGCGCTCCAGCTCGCCGACGTTCAGTTCTCGAACGGTGACACCTCCGCGCCGGTGCCCGACGAGATGCGCAGCCAGCCCGACCGCGGCCCCTCCGGCTCCCCCACCGCGAAGTCGGGCGCGGGATTCACCGGAAAGAAGGCACTGCGTTACGCGGGTACGCACACGCCCGACGGACGCGCCTACTCGTACAACAAGATCTTCGATGTGAACACGGCCGTCACCAAGGACACCGAGCTGTCCTATCTCGTCTACCCGCAGATGGGCGAGACGGACCTGAACTACCCGGCCACCCATGTCGCGGTGGACCTGGCCTTCACCGACGGCACGTACCTGAGCGACCTGAAGGCCACCGACAGCCACGGCGGCCTGCTGACCCCGCAGGGCCAGGCGGACGCCAAGCGCCTCTACGTCAACCAGTGGAACAAGGTCGCCGCCCGCCTGGGCACGGTCGCCGCGGGCAAGACGGTCGACCGGATCCTGGTGGCGTACGACTCCCCCAAGGGCCCGGCGAAGTTCCAGGGCTGGATCGACGACATCACGATCGCCCCGAAGAAGCCCGAGAAGCGCAAGGCGCATCTGTCGGACTACGCCCTGACGACCCGCGGCACGAACTCCAGCGGCGGTTTCTCGCGCGGCAACAACATTCCGGCCACGGCCGTCCCGCACGGCTTCAACTTCTGGACGCCGGTCACCAACGCGGGCACCACCAGCTGGCTGTACGACTACCACCGGGGCAACAACGAGGACAACCTCCCCACGCTCCAGGCCTTCGGCGCCAGCCATGAGCCGAGCCCGTGGATGGGCGACCGGCAGACCTTCCAGGTGATGCCGTCGGCCGCGAGCGGCACCCCGGACGCGTCCCGTACGAAGCGCGCGCTGCCGTTCCGGCACGAGAACGAGACGGCGACGCCGCACTACTACGGCGTCACGTTCGAGAACGGCCTCAAGGCCGAGATGACGCCGACCGACCACGCGGCCCGGATGCGGTTCACCTACCCGGGCAAGGACGCGAGCCTGGTCTTCGACAACGTCTCGAACGACGGCGGCATCACGCTGGACCCGAAGAACCGCTCCTTCTCCGGTTACACGGACGTCAAGAGCGGCCTGTCCACCGGCGCGACCCGGATGTTCGTGTACGGCGTCTTCGACGCGCCGGTCACCGACAGCGGCAAGCTGAAGGGCGGCGGGGGCGACGACGTCACCGGCTTCTTCCGCTTCGATGCGGGCAAGGACCGCACGGTCAACCTGCGGCTGGCCACCTCGCTGATCGGCGTCGACCAGGCGAAGCAGAACCTGGCCACGGAGATCCCGGAGTCCGCCTCCTTCGACAAGGTGCGGCGCACGGCGCAGAGCGCCTGGGACGACATCCTCGGGACGATCGAGGTCGAGGGCGCGAACGCGGACCAGCTGACGACGCTCTACTCCAGCCTGTACCGGCTCTACCTCTACCCGAACTCCGGCCACGAGAAGGTGAAGGGCAAGAACAGGTACGCCAGCCCCTTCTCCAAGGCGGTCGGCGAGGACACCCCGACGCGGACCGGCGCGAAGATCGTCGACGGGAAGGTGTACGTCAACAACGGCTTCTGGGACACCTACCGCACGACCTGGCCCGCCTACTCCTTCTTCTCCCCGAAGAAGGCCGGCGAGCTGGTGGACGGGTTCGTCCAGCACTACAAGGACGGCGGCTGGACCTCGCGCTGGTCCTCCCCCGGCTACGCGGACCTGATGACCGGCACCAGCTCGGACGTGGCGTTCGCCGACGCGTACGTCAAGGGCGTGAAGTTCGACGCCGAGGCGGCGTACGACGCGGCGCTCAAGAACGCCACCGTGGCCCCGCCGTCCTCGGGCGTCGGCCGCAAGGGACTGGAGACCTCGGTCTTCACCGGCTACGCGAACACCGCCACCCACGAGGGCCTGTCCTGGTCCCTGGAGGGTTACGTCAACGACTACGGCATCGCCCGCATGGGTCAGGAGCTGTACAAGAAGACGAAGAAGGCGCGGTACAAGGAAGAGTCCGAGTACTTCATGAACCGGGCGCAGAAGTACGTGAAGCTCTTCGACGACAAGGCCGGGTTCTTCCAGGGCAAGAAGCCGAACGGCGACTGGCGCCTGCCCTCCGGCGAGTACGACCCCCGCGTCTGGGGCTACGACTACACCGAGACCAACGGCTGGGGCTACGCCTTCACCGCCCCGCAGGACAGCCGGGGCCTGGCCAATCTGTACGGCGGCCGCGACGGGCTCGGCAAGAAGCTGGACACGTACTTCTCGACGCCGGAGACGGCGGGCCCGGAGTTCGTCGGCAGCTACGGCGGGGTCATCCACGAGATGACCGAGGCACGTGATGTGCGGATGGGCCAGTACGGGCACAGCAACCAGGTCGCCCACCACGCCACGTACATGTACAACGCGGCCTCGCAGCCGTACAAGACGCAGGAGAAGGTCCGCGAGGTCCTGAGCCGGCTGTACATCGGCAGTGAGATCGGGCAGGGCATCCACGGCGACGAGGACAACGGCGAGCAGTCGGCGTGGTTCCTCTTCTCCTCGCTCGGCTTCTACCCGCTGGTGATGGGCAGCGGGGAGTACGCGATCGGCTCGCCGCTCTTCAAGAAGGTGACCGTCCGCATGGACAACGGCCGCAAGCTGGTCGTGAAGGCGCCGAAGAACAGCGAGACGAACATCTACGTGCAGGGCGTGAAGGTCAACGGCAAGAAGTGGACCTCCACAGCGCTCCCGCACGACGTGCTGGCCAAGGGCGGCACGCTGGAGTTCGACATGGGCCCGAAGCCCTCGGCCTGGGGCACGGGGAAGGACGCGGCCCCGGTCTCCGTACAGAAGGACGACAAGGTCCCGACGCCCAAGGGCGACGCGCTCAAGGGTGACGGCGCGCTCTTCGACGACACCTCGGCCACCTCGGCGACGGTGGAGTCGGTGGAGCTGCCGGTGACCTCGGCGACGAAGGGCATCCAGTACACGCTGACCTCGGCGGCGGCCGACAAGGCGCCGACGGGCTGGACGCTCCAGGGCTCGGCCGACGGCAAGAAGTGGAAGGACATCGACCGCCGCTCCGGCCAGTCGTTCGCCTGGGACAAGCAGACCCGGGTGTTCTCGGTGGACAAGCCCGGCTCGTACGCGAAGTACCGGCTGGTGCTGACGGGTTCGGCGACGCTCGCGGAGGTCGAGCTCCTGAGCTGATCCGTAGCTGATCCGTAGCTGATCCGTCCGCACAGCAGGTGCGGGGCGACGAAGGGGCGGGAGTGGCTGGACCACTCCCGCCCCTTCGTCTTGTTCCCCTTGTTCCTCTTGCGTTACGACGCCGGGGACTTCCGGGCCGAGATCACCTGGCACGAGTAGACGAGCCGTTCGTTGGTGCTGTGCGAGGCGTGCACCGAGATGGACCGGTCGCCGCCCGGAGCGACCGTCACCGTCTTGTACTGGGAGCTGATGCTCTTGCTCGCGACCGTGGAGTTGGCGTACTTGCCGACCTTGAACTGCACCGTGAAGGTGTACCGGTAGGCGAACTCGGTGGACGCGTTCTGGATGTCGACGTCGTAGCTGATCCGTCCGGCGGAGCGCTGGAAACTGCAGTTCTCGCCGATCACCTCGCTGTTCGCGGGCGCGTTGTACTGCGGCCGCGACGTCGGAGCGCTGCCACCGCTGCCGCTGCCACCGGAGGAGAGCCCGCCGGTGGTGCCGCTGGAAGTGCCGCCCGATGTGCCGCCGGAGGTGCCGCCCGAGGTGAGCCCGCCGGAGCCGCCCGAGCCGCCCGACGAGGCGCCCGGGACGTCGGGCAGTCCGCTCGGCCGCAGGGTGAACGACGGATTCGGCATGGTCGGCGGCGCGGACACGTCGCCCAGACCGCCGAAGGCCTTGTCGCTCGGATTGTCGGTGCAGCCGGCGAGCGTGGTGATGGCTGCGAGAGCGAGAGTGGCTGCGCCGACGGCGCGACGAACACGCATGTGATGATCCCCCGAAAACAGAATGCGTAGCTGGCTCAGTTGGTGCGGACCGTTCCTTGAAAGGCGAAGGGTCCGGGGCAGGCTACCGGATCCGGCCACCGGAGTCCCAGCCACTCATGTGGCGGGCTCCGAGGTGGCGGGATCCCCGGTGTTGGTATTTTGGGCCGCTCGCGCACTCACGCGTGGGAAACGTTTTCACCATCGGGGGACACGACGCCATGAGCCAGCCCTGGCAGCCACAGCAGCCGCAGAACAACCCGTACGGTCAGCCCGTGCCGCCGCAGCAGCAGCCGGGGTACGGCTACCCGGCCCCCTACCCTCCCCAGCAGCCGATGCAGCCCATGCAGCCCGGCTACCCCTCCCCGTACCAACCGGGCTTCCGGCCCTCCGGCGGCGCGAAGACGGGCAAGGCCTTCTTCCTCGGGCTGCTCGTCGCGGCGGGAATCGGGCTGGTCTACTCGGGCATCCTGCTGGCCACCCACAAGGACCTGTCACGCGTGGGCCTCCAGGCGAGCTACCTGGTCCTCGCGGCCGCGCTCGCGGTGGGCGTGGGAGCGGTGGTGGGCCGCACCGGCGGCCGGGCGGCCGGACCGCACGTCTGGGCCGCCGTCCTGGCCACGCTGGCCGCGTACTTCGGCGTCGCCAACGGCTATGTGTTCACCCTGCTCGACGCCGGCGGCATCGACCTGCTCGAACTGGTGCTGGAGAACGAGCCCATGGCCCCGCACAAATTCTGGTGGCACCGCCTCAACGGCGGCGTCGCCCTCCTGGGCCTTGCCGTGGCCGCGGGGGGCGCCTTCGCCGTGGCCCACCTGATCGGCAAGAAGCAGCAGCCGCCGCAGCAGCAGTACCAGTACTGAACAGACACCTGACGACGCACGAGGGCCGCACCCCGGTACACAACGGGGTGCGGCCCTCACTTACTGCGTGCCGTGTGCCTACTTGCGGATCAGGCTGCGGAGCACGTACTGCAGGATGCCGCCGTTGCGGTAGTAGTCCGCCTCGCCGGGGGTGTCGATACGGACGACGCCGTCGAACTCCACACCGGTATCGGTGGTGACCTTGACCGTGCGCGGGGTCGTGCCGTTGTTCAGCTCGGTGACGCCGGTGAAGGAGAAGGCCTCCTCGCCGGTGAGGCCGAGGGTCTCGGCGGTCTGGCCCTCGGGGAACTGGAGCGGGAGGACGCCCATGCCGATGAGGTTCGAGCGGTGGATGCGCTCGTAGGACTCGGCGATGACGGCCTTGACGCCGAGGAGCGCGGTGCCCTTGGCGGCCCAGT
The DNA here is from genome assembly GCF_044757365.1 of Streptomyces sp. NPDC091289. Lineage (NCBI taxonomy): Bacteria > Bacillati > Actinomycetota > Actinomycetes > Kitasatosporales > Streptomycetaceae > Streptomyces > Streptomyces sp. NPDC091289. The sequence continues at coordinate 236,825 of NZ_JBIVUT010000002.1, read as the reverse complement.
CGCGGGACGAACCGGAGCCGTACTCCTTGCCCGCGAGGATCGCGAGGGGGGTGCCGGCCGCCTGGTAGTTCTGCGAGGCGTCGTAGATGAACGACACCGGGGCGTCGTCCTTGGTGAAGTCGCGGGTGTAGCCGCCCTCGGTGCCCGGCGCGATCTGGTTGCGCAGGCGGATGTTGGCGAACGTGCCGCGGATCATGACCTCGTGGTTACCGCGGCGCGAGCCGTAGGAGTTGAAGTCACGGCGCTCGATGCCGTGCTCGCTGAGGTACTTGCCGGCCGGGGTGTCGGCCTTGATGGCGCCGGCCGGGGAGATGTGGTCGGTGGTGACCGAGTCGCCGAGCTTGGCGAGCACCCGGGCGCCGGTGATGTCCTCGACCGGGGTCGTCTCCATCGTCATGCCCTCGAAGTACGGGGGCTTGCGCACGTAGGTGGACTCGGCGTCCCACTCGAAGGTGTTGCCGGTCGGGATCGACAGCGCCTGCCACTGGGCGTCGCCCGCGAAGACGTCCTGGTAGGACTTGTTGAACATGTCCTCGCCGATGGCGTTCGCCACGACGTCGTTGACCTCGGCCTCGGAGGGCCAGATGTCGGTCAGGTAGACCGGCTTGCCGTCCTGGTCGACGCCGAGGGCGTCCTTGGTGATGTCGACCTTCATCGAACCGGCGATGGCGTACGCGACGACCAGCGGCGGGGACGCCAGGTAGTTCATCTTGACGTCGGGGTTGATCCGGCCCTCGAAGTTACGGTTGCCGGAGAGCACCGAGGTGACCGCGAGGTCGTTCTCGTTGACCGCCTTGGAGACCTCCTCCGGCAGCGGGCCGGAGTTGCCGATGCAGGTGGTGCAGCCGTAGCCGACGAGGTTGAAGCCGACCTTGTCGAGGTACGGGGTCAGGCCCGCCTTGTCGAAGTAGTCGGTGACGACCTTCGAGCCCGGGGCGAGGGTGGTCTTGACCCACGGCTTGCGGGTCAGGCCCTTCTCGACGGCCTTCTTCGCCACGAGCGCGGCGGCGACCATGACGTAGGGGTTCGAGGTGTTGGTGCAGGAGGTGATCGCGGCGACGGTGACGGCGCCGTGGTCGATCTCGTACGTCGAACCGTCGGGGGCCGTGACGGTGGTCGGCTTGGTCGGTACGCCGTTGGAGGACGCCGGGGAGTCGGAGGCCGGGAAGGACTCCTTGCCCGCCTCCTCGTCGTCGGTGACGTAGTTGCGGACGTCGCGGGCGAACTGCTCCTTGGCGTTCGCGAGGACGATGCGGTCCTGCGGGCGCTTCGGGCCGGCGATGGAGGGGACGACCGTGGCGAGGTCGAGCTCCAGCTTCTCGGAGAAGTCCGGCTCGGCGGCCGGGTCCAGCCAGAGGCCCTGCTCCTTGGCGTACGCCTCGACGAGCGCGACCTGCTGCTCGTCACGGCCGGTCAGGCGCAGGTACTTCAGCGTCTCGTCGTCGATCGGGAAGATCGCGGCGGTGGAGCCGAACTCCGGCGACATGTTGCCGATGGTGGCGCGGTTGGCGAGCGAGGTGGCGGCGACGCCCTCACCGTAGAACTCGACGAACTTGCCGACGACGCCGTGCTTGCGGAGCATCTCGGTGATGGTCAGCACGAGGTCGGTGGCGGTGGTGCCGGCCGGGAGCTCGCCGGTCAGCTTGAAGCCGACGACGCGCGGGATGAGCATGGAGACCGGCTGGCCGAGCATCGCGGCCTCGGCCTCGATGCCGCCGACGCCCCAGCCCAGCACGCCGAGGCCGTTGACCATGGTGGTGTGCGAGTCGGTGCCGACGAGCGTGTCGGGGTACGCCTGGCCGTTGCGGACCATGACCGTACGCGCCAGGTGCTCGATGTTCACCTGGTGGACGATGCCGGTGCCCGGGGGGACGACCTTGAACTCGTCGAAGGCGGTCTGGCCCCAGCGCAGGAACTGGTAGCGCTCCTTGTTGCGGCCGTACTCCAGCTCGACGTTCTGGCCGAAGGCTTCCTTGGTGCCGAACTTGTCGGCGATGACGGAGTGGTCGATGACCAGCTCGGCCGGGGCCAGCGGGTTGATCTTCGCCGGGTCCCCGCCGAGCTCCTTGACGGCCTCACGCATGGTGGCGAGGTCCACGACACACGGCACGCCGGTGAAGTCCTGCATGATCACGCGGGCCGGCGTGAACTGGATCTCCTGGCTGGGCTGCGCCTGGGAGTCCCAGCCGCCGATGGCCCGGATGTGGTCGGCGGTGATGTTCGCGCCGTCCTCGGTGCGGAGCAGGTTCTCCAGCAGGACCTTCAGGCTGTACGGGAGGCGCGCGGAGCCCTCTACCTTGTCCAGCTTGAAGATCTCGTACGACTCGTCGCCCACGCGCAGCGTGCTGCGGGCGTCGAAGCTGTTCGCCGACACGACAGTCTCCTTCTTCAATGTGCGCGTATCTCCGCGCCGCGCCTCATTGGCAGTCGGCGCCGCGTTTTGCCGTCTACGGCCCCGACCATCCGCTAAGGTAAGGATTAGTTAGGTAACCCTTACCGGGCGGCGGCTGCGGTGCGCCTCGGCAGATATCTCGATGTCGAGATAACTCTAGTACATAGCCGCCGCTCGGTCATGCCCAGGTGTCCTGTGACCGCTGTCATCCCGTCGAGGCGTTTGTCGGCGAACCCCGTCGAGAAGAGCGCCCGATGTCGGCGGAGAAACGGCTTGGCAGTGCCCGGGGGAGAGATCATCATGTGGGAATGTCTGGCAATCGATCCGCTGCGGCACCGACGGTGGTGCGGCTCCCGCGGTACACGAAGGCGGACCAGCAGGAGATCCTCGGCAACGGCGATGATCCCTTCGGTGTCGCCTCGACCGGTCTGACCTGGCTGCCGAAAGAAGAACACTTCGGCATCAGACACAAAGACCGGCTCGTGGCACACGCCGGCCTGCTGCGACTGCCTGTCGCGATCGGCGACACCGAGGCCGAGGTGGTGGGCGTCGGTGGAGTGGCCGTCGCACCCGGCCTGCAGGGTCAGGGCCTGGCTCGGCTCGTCGTCACAGCCGCCCTGGAGCACGCCCGCACGATGGGTCCCCAGCACGCACTCCTGTTCTGCCGGCCTCCCCTCGTGCCGCTCTACCAGCGCCTCGGATGGCACCCGCTCGAAGAGGACGTTCTCGTCGAGCAACCCGAAGGCCGTCCGGTGACCATGCCGCTGCGGACCATGGTGACGCCCCTGCGTGACGATGCCCGCCGGCCCTCGGGGCCGGTACGGCTGTTCTCGCTACCCATGTGACACCGGGCCACCCAGCACGGCGACGACCAGCTTCGCTGTCGAAGGACAGCAGCGCATCACCGGGGGGATCGATGACGACAGCGGACGCACCACCCATCGTCTTCGTGCACGGGACACGTTTCAGTGCCGGGCAGTGGAGCACGCAGCTCGCCGCGCTCCGGGCGGAATTCCCGGTGGCCGCCATCGACCTGCCGGGCCACGGAGCACGCTCGGCCCAGCCCTGGAGCCTGGACGCCGCGACCGAGGTCATCGCCCGCGCGGTGGACTCGCTCGGCCGCGGTCCGGCCCTGGTCGTCGGGCACTCGCTCGGCGGATACGTGGCGCTGGAGTTCGCGCGACGCCGTCCGGAGCACCTGCGCGGACTGGTCCTCGCGGGCGCCAGCGCCTCCACCCGCGGCCCCTGGACGACGCCGTACCGGTGGATCGCCGGGCTGGTCCCCCGCCTGTCGGCGGACCGGCTGACCCGGTGGAACGACTGGCTGCTGCTACGGCAGTACCCGCGCGACGTGGTGGAGGCGACCATCCGGTCCGGCTACGCCTTCCACACCCTGCCCGCCGCCTGGGGCGAGGTACTGGGCCGCTTCGACGCGGGCGCGATGCGCCATGTGGCGGCTCCGGCGCTGATCCTCAACGGTGAGAAGGACAGCACCTTCCGGTCCGGCGAGGCGGACTTCGCCCGCGCGCATCCGCACGCCCGTGTCGAATTGATCCCGCGGGCAGGGCATCTCGCGAACTTCGACGCCCCGGACGCCTTCACCGACGCCGTCCGCCGCTTCGCCCGGCAGCTTCCCGACGCCGGCTGAGCACGTCCGCCCCCGCCCGGATCACTCCGGAAACACCCTGCCCGGCTGCCCGGCTGCCCGGCTCAGTCGAGGCAGAACTCGTTGCCCTCGACGTCCTGCATCACGAGGCAGGACTCGTTCTCCTCGTCGGCGAGCAGCAGTTCCACCCGCGCCGCGCCGAGCGGCAGCAGTCGCGCACACTCGGCCTCGAGCGCGGCGAGGCGCTCCTCGCCCACGAGCCCGGTACCGACCCGCACATCGAGGTGCACACGGTTCTTGACGACCTTGCCTTCGGGAACGCGCTGGAAGTACATCCGCGGGCCCACACCCGAGGGGTCCTGGCAGACGGCTCCCGCATCCCGCTTCTCGGGCGGCAACGAGAGTTGGTAGTCGCCCCAGGTGGCGAACCCCTCCGGCGGGGGCGGGAGGACGTACCCCAGTACCTCGCACCAGAAGTGGGCGACGCGCGTGGGTGACGCGCAGTCGAAGGTGATCTGTACCTGCTTGATCGACGGCATCGGACCACCCTAGTGGCGCGCCCTTCGCCGAGTCTCCGGCTTTTTCTCACCGCGGGGCGATGCCCGGGCAGGGGCCCGGCGGTTCTCCCGGAGCCGCCGGAAAAGGACCGGAAAAGGAGGGGCGGGACGCGGAGCACGCTGAAAGGATGGCGCGCCGCAGGACCGAAGCACCCGCAGCACACCCAGGACGCGCACCAGCCCCAGGAGACGCACCCACCGTGACCCGCACCAGCGCCGTTTCGCTGATCCGTTCCCGCACCCTCTCCGACGTGGCCGAGTACGCCTATGCCGCCACGGCGCCCGCCGGGTCGCGGCTGATCTTCCTCGCCGGTTCGTGCCCGCTCGACGAGCACGGCGACACCGTGGCCGTCGGGGACTACGCGGGCCAGGCGGCGAAGGCGGTGGAGAACCTGCGGACCGCGCTCGCCGACGCGGGCGCTTCGATCGAGGACGTCATCAGCACGCGGGTCCTCGTGGCGTCGGCCCGGCAGGAGGATCTCGTGGCCGCCTGGGAGGTGGTCCGGGACGCCTTCGGCGACCACGACGTGCCCAGCACCCTGATGGGCGTCACCGTGCTCGGCTACGCGGACCAGCTCGTCGAGATCGAAGCCGTGGCCGCCGTGCTCGACGCCCCGGCCCCCGACGGCCCGGCAGGCCCCCCATCGGCGTAATGACGGCATGAGCCGCCTCTCCCCCTCACCCTGAGGCGGATGATCAGTGACCGAGCCGCCGCCGAGCAGGCCGACGAGAAGAGCGCGGACCGCCTGACGGCCTTGTCCGACGGGATCTTCGCCATCGCGATGACCCTGTTGGTCCTGGACCTCCACATCGAACCGGGCCTGGACAAGGACGAGTTCACCGATGCGGTGCGGCAGGCGCTGCCGGACCTCGGCGCGTACGCCCTGAGCTTCACGATCCTGGCCGGGTTCTGGCGCGACCACCGGTTGATCGTGCGCCTGGTCCCGCGCTTCGAGGGCGTGTCGCTGTGGTTCGCGCTGATGTGGCTCGGCGCCATCGCTCTTGTGCCGTTCCCGACCGCGCTGCTCTCCGAGTACGCCGAGCGCCCGCTGACCGTGGCCGTGTACGGGGGCATGGTCGCCGTCACGAACCTGCTGGAGCTGGCGATGTTCCTGACCGGCAGGAGGGCGGCCGGGAGCACGCCGGATGCCGCCCGGGGCGACGTGGGCCGGGCGGTCACCGCCGACCTGGCCTCGACCGCGGCGCTCTTCGCCGCGACGGTGCCGGTCGCCTACCTCGTCTCCCCCGTCGCGGCGATGTGGTGCTGGCTCGCTCTCGTCCCGGTCAAGCTCGCCCTCGCCCACCGGAAACGCGCCACCGCACGCCGGCACGGCAGAGCGGGCTGAGGGCCGAGGCGTACGGCGTCGCCCCACGACCCCGTACGGGCGCACAGGGCGCGCACTTCACCCCCGCGCGGGGAACGATGGGAGGGACCGGGCGTACGCGGAGCCGGTACACACCCGTCACTCGAACGGCACACCCCCACATCATCCTCATCTCATATCTGAGATAACCTGCCGCCATGTCAGATGACTACCTCGTACGCATCGGCAAGCTCATCCGTGACGCCCGTCAGCATCGGGGCTGGACACAGTCCCAGCTGGCCGAGGCGCTCGCCACGAGCCAGAGCGCCGTCAACCGCATCGAGCGCGGCAACCAGAACATCAGCCTTGAGATGATCGCCCGCATCGGAGAAGCCCTCGACAGCGAGATCGTGTCGCTCGGTTACGCCGGGCCCATGCATCTTCGGGTCGTCGGCGGCCGCCGGCTCTCCGGGGCCATCGACGTCAAGACCAGCAAGAACGCCTGCGTCGCGCTGCTGTGCGCCTCGCTCCTCAACAAGGGCCGTACGGTCCTGCGCCGGGTGGCCAGGATCGAAGAGGTGTTCCGGCTCCTGGAGGTGCTGAACTCCATCGGGGTGCGCACCCGCTGGGTCAACGACGGCGTGGACCTGGAGATCGTGCCGCCCGCGCAGCTGGACCTGGAGGCGATCGACGCCGACGCCGCGCGCCGCACCCGCTCGATCATCATGTTCCTGGGCCCGCTGCTGCACCGGATGGAGCAGTTCACCCTGCCGTACGCGGGCGGCTGCGACCTGGGCACCCGCACGATCGAGCCGCACATGATCGCGCTGCGCCGGTTCGGCCTGGAGATCGCCGCCACGGAAGGCCTGTACCACGCACAGGTGGACCGCTCCGTCTCCCCCGGCCGCCCCATCGTGCTGACCGAGCGCGGCGACACCGTCACCGAGAACGCCCTGCTGGCCGCCGCCCGCCACGACGGCACGACCGTCATCCGCAACGCCTCGTCCAACTACATGGTCCAGGACCTGTGCTTCTTCCTGGAGGCGCTGGGCGTACGGGTCGACGGGGTCGGCACGACCACGCTCACCGTGCACGGGGTCCCGCAAATCGACGTGGACGTGGACTACTCCCCGTCCGAGGACCCGGTCGAGGCGATGAGCCTGCTGGCCGCCGCGGTGGTGACCGAGTCCGAACTCACCATCCGCCGGGTGCCGATCGAGTTCCTGGAGATCGAACTCGCGGTCCTGGAGGAGATGGGCGTCGACTGCGACCGCACCCCGGAGTACGCCGCCGACAACGCACGCACCCGCCTGGTGGACCTGACCGTGCGGCCCTCCAAGCTGGAGGCCCCGATCGACAAGATCCACCCGATGCCGTTCCCCGGCCTCAACATCGACAACGTCCCGTTCTTCGCGGCGATCGCGGCCGCCGCGCACGGCCAGACCCTGATCCACGACTGGGTCTACGACAACCGCGCGATCTACCTCACCGACCTCAACCGCCTCGGCGGCCGCCTCCAACTCCTCGACCCCCACCGGGTCCTGGTCGAGGGCCCGACCCGCTGGCGCGCCGCCGAGATGATGTGCCCGCCCGCACTGCGGCCCGCCGTGGTGGTGCTGCTGGCCATGATGGCGGCGGAAGGCACCTCCGTACTCCGCAACGTCTATGTGATCAACCGGGGTTACGAGGATCTGGCCGAGCGGCTCAACTCGGTGGGCGCGCAGATCGAGATCTTCCGGGACATCTGACGGGCGGGGTGTCGTGCTCCTTGGCGGCAAGGGGCACGACACCGCAGCATGCCATCTGACCTGCGAATACTTGCCTCCGTAGCCCTTCGCTGATCACTGTTGCTTTTCAGCACCTTGTGCAACGCGTGTGCAAGATGATCTTGAATGACTGACTGGACGCCAGGAAAAGCTGATTACCCGTCACCCCTTACGGAAGGTTGCCGCCGAATAGGCCTCGCAAAAATCCGATGCAGGTCGGGCCACGCCGACCGCACCGGCGGACGTGATCTGCAACTCGCCGCCCCTCCTCCGCCCGGCGGGAAGGTGTCTCCCGCCGGCCCGGGCAAGTGCGTGAGGCTTTGAACCGCGAGCGAAGGCCTCTGAGTGCCGCGCTCTTCATGTGCTGGGTCTCGGAACAGGTCTCAGGAGCGAGAAGGTGGCGACGGCAGACGAGGATGAGTCTCCGTGCCCGACGGACAGCATGCATGGCGGCACACGTTCACGCCGTGACGCGGAGCCCACATAGAGGACAAGCGGCGAAATATGCGACGCGTTTAGGAAACGTTAAGTAAATTATGTTGTCGGCTTGCAATGAGAGGCGACGCGAACCGTTGACGAGAACTGCAGGTTCCGCCACCTTCATGACGTCGAGCATTTCCGCTCCGTCACGAAAGCAGGGATGCCAGTGAGAAAGACACGACGTTTCGCCACCTCCGCTTTGACAGCCGCAGCCGTATTCACGGCAGCATTCGTTTGGCCGACGGCGGATTCCGCGCAGGCCTTTCCCGCGACCCCCAAGCAGAACGTGGTGAACTATCTGCGCTCCATCTCCGGAACCAGCATCGTTTCCGGACAGCACAACAAGGAGCCCGCTTCGGCTCCCGGGCAGTACACGCAGCAGGTCAAGGACGTCACCGGTCAGTACCCGGGCCTGTGGGGCGGGGACCTGATGTTCAACGCCGCGGACGTGGCGAACCGCCAACGCGTGGTCGATCAGGCGAAGACCGAGTGGGCCAACGGGTCGCTGGTCTCCCTGACCTGGCACGTCTGTCCGCCGACCGGTGGAAGCACCTGCGCGTTCGAGGGCGGTGTGAAGTCGAACATATCGAACGCGCAATTCTCGCAGATCCTCACCGACGGCAGCGCTTTGAACAACGCCTGGAAGCGCCGTCTGGACGAGGTCGTCCCCTACCTCCAGCAGTTGAAGAATGCGGGAGTCCCGGTGCTCTTCCGACCGTTCCACGAGATGAACGAATCGTGGAACTGGTGGGGAAACCGGCCGGGAACCAACGGAAGTGCTCGGCTCTTCCAGATCACGCGCGACTACCTCACGGGAACGAAGGGCCTGGACAACCTCATCTGGGTGTGGAACGTGCAGGACAACCCGGCCGGCGGGTGGAGTAATTACTACCCCGGAAATCAGTACGCCGATGTCGTGTCGCTCGACGTCTGGTACAAGAGTCACCCCAGTTCCGCCGATTACCAGCAGATGAGGAACATCGCCGGGACGAAGCCCATGGCCATCGGGGAGATCGGCAAGATGCCGACCGCCGCGATGCTGCAGAGTCAGCCGCAGTGGGCATGGTTCATGATGTGGTCCGAACATCTGCGGGGGAACAATACCAACGCCGAGATCCAAGCGGCGTACTTCCATCCCCGCGTTCTGAACCAGGGTGAAGTCAACCTCCCCTGAGTGGTCGGGTGTGGTCACAGCCATCCGGACAGCCCGTACAGGAAGCCGGTGGGGTCGTCACGGTGGACGGTGTGTCCCGCGCCGTCCACCGTCCGCGTGTGCCAGCCCCGGCTGCGCAGTGTCGCGGCCGGGGCCGGTGGAATCCGTTCGCTGGGGTCGGCGAGCAGTACCAGGGAAGGCACGGCCGGGGCGGCGGTGGGCAGGCCGGGCAGGTGGGCCAGGGCGTCGACGGAGTCTGGGTCCCACGTCGTCAGCGCCCGGTGCTCGGCGGTGATGTCCTCGTCATGCCAAAGCGGGTGCTCGGCCCTCAGCTCCCGCCAGGTGGCGTACTTCACGGCGCGCAGGGCGGCCAGGTCCCGGGGTCGGTTCACCCACGCGGGGTCGCAGTGGATGGCGCGGGCACAGCGCAATCGGGGCAGGGCAAGCAGCAGTGCGGCTGAGCCGAGTGAGTGGCCGATGCCGAGGTCGGGGGCCGGAGGCACGGTTTCGAGTAGGTCGGCGGCCAGGACGGCGGGCGTGTAGGGCGCGCCGTGGCCACTTGCGCCGTGACCACGCAGGTCGACGGCGATGACGCGGTAACCGCGGTCTGCGACAGGCGGTGCGACACGGTTCCACGTGTGTGAGTCCGTCATGATGCCGTGCACGAGGACGGCTGTGCGGGGGCCGGTGCCCCACACTCTGGTCGCGAGCCTCATGGAGCGGCGCGCAGGGGTACTCGGGCGCGGTAGAGCACCGCCCCCGCGCCGGTCACCTCGCACGGGCTTCCCGCGGGCACGAACGCGGCCGCGCCCCGGGAAAGGGGCGGACCCGGCGTCAGGCGGACGTGGCCGACGAGGCAGAGCAGCACCTGGGGCCCGAAATCGGTCACGCTCACGGCTCCGGTTCCGGTTTCCAGACGTGAGAGAACGAACTCCTCTGTCGGAGAACAGAATTGGCTCTCCCCGGCCAACCCGGTGGGAGTGGGCCGCATGATCGCGGGCCCCATCGGAACGCAGTCCACGATGTCGGCCAGCTGCGTGATGTCGACGTGCTTGTCGGTCAGGCCGCAGCGCAGCACGTTGTCCGAGTTGGCCATGATCTCCACGCCGGCCCCCCGCAGATAGGCATGCGGCACGCCTGCCCCCAGGTACAGGGCCTCTCCTGCGTCGAGACGGACGTGGTTGAGGAGCAGTGCTGCGAGAATCCCGGGGTCGCCGGGGTAGTCCTCCGCGACGGCTGTGTATGCGGCGCCGGCGTTGCTCCAAGGGCCTGGGGACGCGGTCAGCCGGGGCAGGGCTGCGGACACGGTGTGCACGAGCCGCTCGCGAGCGCACAGGGCCGCGCGCAGCGTGCGGCTGAGGGCTTCGCGCGCAGGCCGCGAACGAAGAACGGCTGACCAGCGGCGGAGTTCGGGCACCGCCAGCGCATCGAGCAGCTCGGCTGTGCGGGCCGGCTCCCGGAAGCCGCAGAGCGCCTCGAACGGCTCGAGTGCGCACAGCAGTTCCGGCTTGGGGTTGCGGTCCTTGAAGGCGCGGTGCGGGGCGTCGAGCGGCACTCCCGCCGCTTCCTCTCGGTCATGGCCGTTCTGCGCCTGCCGGCGTGTGGGGTGCACCTGCAGCGACAGTGCCCGCTCGGCTGCGAGCAACTTGAGCAGGAAGGGGAGTTCGGGGCCGTGAGCGGCCAGGCTCGCCTCCCCCAGCTCCCTGACCGGGTCGGCGGTGATGGCGGCTGCCAGGTCCGGGCTGCCGGGCCGGTCGGGAAGAAGCGATGGGGCGGCGCGGTGTGCGCCGAACCAGAGTTCGGCCTGCGGTTCGCCGTCGGGCTGCTGCCCTAGAAGAGCGGGGATCGCGGTGCGTGAGCCCCAGGGGTAGTTACGCACTGCGGGGCTGAGGAGGGAGGGTGCGGTCACGAGGTCCTCCGGGGAGAGGGGGCGGGGGCATGGGGGTGGGGCCCCCCCCGGGGGGGGGGGGGGGGCCCGGGGGCCGGCGCCGGGGGGGGGGGGGTTTGGCCCGCCGGGGGACCCGGTGAGTGGGTGGGCGGGGTGGGGTGGGTCCCCCTCGGGGCCGCCCCTCCGGGGGGGGGGGGGGGGGGGGGGGGGGGGCCCGGGGGCCCGCGGGGGGGGGGGGGGGGGGGCTGGGGGGTGCGCCACCCTCGTCGGGGGAGGGCGGCGCACGGGTGCCGGGCACGGGTCAGGGTTGTTGTGCCCGGCAGGTCGACCGGTTCAGTCGGTGGCCGTGATGGAGTCGATCCAGGTCGTGCCGGCCTGTCCGTTGAAGTAGAAGGACAGTTGTGTGATGTGGGTCAGGTCGAGAGGGCCCTTTGTCGCCCAGGGCGGGTTGGTGAAGTCCGCGAGGGGGATGTCGATCGTCGTGCTGTCGGTGCCGGTGAGGGGCACCTCTTTCTCCCAGTAGATACCGGCGGCGACGAACTGGACGGTCAGGCTCCGGCCGTCGGTGCCGTCCGGCCGTGCCCACAGACGCAGGTTGCGCGCGCCGCCCCAGTCCTGTGCGGTGGGCAGAGTGCGGATGATGCCCGCGTAGCCGGGGGACCCGGGGTCGTGAGCGGCGCGCAGGGCGTGGCCTTCCCCGTCGGCGTGCTGGCTGTCGAGGGACAGGGCCACCGGGCCGCCACCGGGGTTGCGGACGTAGGCCGCGGACAGTGCCGCGCCGTCCGGGTATCCCTCGAAGTCATCGACGGTCAGCGCACCGGTGGTGAAGGAGACGGGAGCGCCTTCGGCGCTCCGGGAACCGGCGCCGTTCACGGCGGTGACCCGGAGGTGATAGGTGGTGTTGGGGCGAAGGTTGACGGGCGGACGGTAGCTGGTGGTCCGCAGGCCGGTGACATCGATGACCGGGTCGGACAGATCCGCCTCGGTCGAGAGGACCACCGCGTAGTGCGCGGCGTTCTCGGAGGCGGTCCAGGTCAAGGGGTCGCCGACGGGCACCCCGGTCGCGCCGTCGCCTGGATTCTGCCGGAACGCGCCAGGTGGGGCGGTGGCGACGGACGCGGCCTCCCGGACGAGGGTGATGCCGCTCAGGGGTGCCGGGCGGGGTGCCGCCGCCCAGACCAGCCGTACACCCTCGGTGCCGCGTGGGGGCTCGATCCGCAGTGTCGTGGTGCCGCCGGTGGTGGACCGGACGGGTTTGACCTGCTTCCAGGTCGTTCCGTCCCGGGTGACCTGCACGGTCGGCAGGGCTGTGCCCGCGCGGTTGGCGAACCGTGCGGTGAACGCCTCGGCACGTACCACCTTCCATGCGGCGTGTGCCGTGGCGCGGGGCCGGGGCGCGATACGAACGCCGTCGCCGTCGGGTTCGCGTTGCAGACTGTCGCTGTGCGCCGACATGCGTGCCCAGCTCTGGAGTGTGTCCACCTCGACGTCCTGGCTCGGACCGGCGCCCAGGGGCACAGATGTGGCGAGGGTGCGTCCGGCCCGGTCGAGTGCGCTCACCCGGTACGACGCCTGGGTCCGTGGAGTCGTGGCGTCGAGCCACGGCGTGTCGATATCGCCTACCGGGGTCGTGGTGAGTGTTGTCCACGGGCCGTTTGCACCGCGCACGGAGCGCTGGACACGGTAGGTGTGGGCGCCGGCGGTGCCGCGCCAGGCTATTTCGTTGATACCGGACCGCTTGGTGACCGAAGTGATCAGCGGTGGGGTGACGGGGAGGGCGGGCAGGCGCCGTTCCCCGCCGATCATCCTGGCGAGCGCCGCGTTGGCGAGGACGTCGGTGCGCATCGCGGCGGTGTCGCCCGGGTAGTGCAGCGTGAAGCCGTCGTCGTGCTGGACGTATCCGTGGTCGTCGGCGTGGCCGAACAGGGACCAGGAGAGCACACCAGTGACGTTCGGGTCGTCCGCGAGGGTGAGTGCGTCGGCGGCGGTGAGGCTGTCGGAGCCGTGCTCCCCGGCTATGTAGACCTTGCCCCGGCCGGTGACGCGCGCTGCGTCCGCGGCCATGGTGACGGCCGAGGACGGGTAGTAGTGGACATCGACGATATCGACCTCGGGCGACGCGAGAGCTGAGGTGTCGACTCCCTGCTGGCGTCCGGCGGAGATGAGTTGCCGAGGTGCCAGCTTCCCTAGGTACGCCCCCATCTCGTCGACCCAGTCACGGGTCATGCCGTTCAGTTCGTTGCCGAGCTCCCACGACATGATGGTGGGGTCGTCTTTGTAGCGCAGGCCGGTATACGGGTTGCGGTGGTTGAGTACCTGCCGGCTGTACTCCTTGTACGCGGCCTTGGCTCGGGGGTCCGCGTAGAAGTCTTCCGGGTCCTGGAGCCCAAGCCATTTCGCCATGGTGGGGTAACCGCCGTGGTAGTAGTCCCACTGGTCAGTGAGCGGGACGATCAGCCGCAGTCCGTAGGCACGGGCCCGCGCGATGGCGTAATCGATGGGAGCGAACGCGTCCTCGTTGAACTCACCGGGTTCCGGCTGGATACAGGGGACACAGCCCAGCGATGTGCCGAGCGTGTGTGAGCGGACCACGGTGGCGTTCATGACCCGTGCCGTCTTGAGCGCGTCGTCGATACGGAAGTAGGTGGGGTGGTCGACCCCGCCCACGTTCTCGTCCAGGCCGAGCCAGTACAGGTTGGTGCCCGCGAAACGGAACGGCTCCCCCTGCAGTGTCAGTGTGGTCCCCTCGCGCTCCACGAAGGTGTCTGCGGTCCGGGTCGGCGGATCAGCAGTGGCGGGGGACGATGCGACGGCGGCGGTGACGAGAGCACCGACCGTCAGGAGGGCGGCAAGGGTTCTTCGGCGGTGTCGGGGCATGGCGAACCTGCCTTTCGGCTCAGGGGGGCTGGGAGGCGGCGGCAAGCCGGCCCGGTCCGGAGGTGGTCTCCGGCCCGGGCGCTGCCTTGGCTGTCGTCAGTCGTTGGGTCGCCGCGGGGGCGCGCTGCTGCCGCGGGGCAGCAGTACCGGCGGAGCGGCCGGGCCGGACGACAGATCGCGACGGTGGACGACGTCGAACAGCCGACGGGTCACGTCGGCGCCGAAGCCGAACACGTCATGGCTCATGGCCGAGAGGGTGGGATGCGTGAGCTGGCACAGTTGCGAGTCGTCCCAGGCGATCAGGCTGACGTCCCTCGGTACGTCCAGCCCCATCTCGGCGGCGACGGACAGACCCGCGACGGCCATGATGTCGTTGTCGTAGACGATGGCTGTGGGGCGGTGCGGGGAGGCCAGCAGCGATCGGGTCGCCCGGGCGCCCTGCTCCCCCGAGTAGTCGGTGGTGACGCTGCGGGCCGGCTCCAGTCCGAGTTCGGCCACGATCGAGTTGAGCGCGGCGGTGCGGATGATGGTGTGGCCGAGCGACGGATGGCCGCCCACGCGCGCGATCCGTCGGTGCCCGAGGGCAGCGAGGTAGCGCACCGCCTCATGCACGGCGGCCTCGTCATCGGTCCACACCGAGGTGAACCCGCCGGTCAGCGAGGGGTGGCCGACCGCGACGGCCGGCAACCCGATCGCCGCCAGTTCGGTGACCCGGGGATCGTTCTGCTGGATGTCGACCAGGATGGACCCGGCGATCCGGCGGGACTGCCACCACTCGCGGTGGACGGCTATCTCCTGAGTGACGTCGCGCACCAGGTGCAGGAGCAGGGAGCACCGGTGTTCCTCGAGGACGGACTCGGCCCCGGAGATGAACTCCATGTAGAAGGGCTCCAGCCCGAGCTGCCGCGCCGGCCGGGCGATGACCAGGCCGACGGTGTCCGCGGCTCCGGTAGCGGATCCGGACAGCTTGATCGCGGTCTGGCTCGGCACCCAGCCCAGCTCGGTGACCGCCTCCATGATGCGTTCACGCGTGGCTTCCGAGACACCGGGCCGGTTGTTGAACGCCAGGGACACCGCTCCTCGCGACACCCCGGCCCGGGCGGCCACATCATTGATGGTGACGCGCCCGGACCGGCGTACAGGTGTCTCACTCACGGCCGGCCGTCCCGTTGACGCAGAACAGCGCGCCGCCCGCGACCTCCGTGGTGGGGTGCTCCCAGCCGGTGACATGCCAGGTGAAAGTCTCGCCGGGCAGCAGGGTGACCCGCCCGTGATCGGTGCCTGCGTCCGGGGCCAGCCGGTCCGCCTGCAGCACCAGGTCCCGTACCAACCCGGTGGCGGTGACCGTGACCGCGACACCGTTTCCGCTCTCCTCGCTCACCCGGACGTCGTAGGAGGCGGCCGGATAGGCGAACTCACGGTCGGCGCAGGCGAAGTGCACGGCGCGCGAGCCGTCCGCATCGGCGACGAGGAACTCCCGGCGCGCGTCGCCGAACTCGGTGACCGTACGGGGCAGCCCTTCCAGGGCCACGCTGTTACCCGCGGCCTTGAGCGTGACCTCGGCGCTTGCCAGCAGCGTTCCGTCCGCGTCCATCCGCCGGACCGTGACGGTGGTGTCCCACGTGGCGGCGCCCTGGTTGCAGCCCGCGACGACCAGCGCGTCGTCCCGGAGCTGGAGTGTCAGCAACCGGTCGGCGTACAGACGGCGCATCTCGAAGTACAGCGGCTTGAGCCGGGCGTCACCGTCGATCGCCGCCCAGGAGGTCACCGGCCAGCAGTCGTTGAGCTGCCACAGCACCGTGCCGGCGCATCGGGGCCAGTGGGAGCGCCAGTGCTCCACCCCGGTGGCGACCGCACGCGCCTGGTTCAGTTGGGTCAGGTAGTGCCAGGTGTCGAAGTCGGCCGGCGGGGCGAAGTGGTGGTCGAGCCCTCGGTTCAGCTTGCCGTTGCCGTCCTCCGCCTTCTGGTGGTGCAGCATGGCGGGCGAATCGGCGGTCAGCGGCCTCTCGGACAGGGCGCGTTCCAGAGTCGCGTGGGCCGGCGGGGCCTGCCAGCCGAACTCCGCCATGAAGCGGGGCACCGTGTTGAGGTAGTCGCTGTAGTCACGGCGGTTCCACACCTCCCACGAGTGGGTGGTGCCGTGGTCGGGATCGTTCGGAGTGTGGTTCCACGACCCGGACCAGGGGCTACCCGCCCAGTAGGGCCGCGTCGGGTCCGTCTGCGCCACGATGCGGGGAAGCAGGCCCAGGTAGTAGCCCTCCCCCCAGGACGCTCCGGCGAGCTCCTGCTCCCAATCCCAGTCGGCGAAGCCCCAGAGGTTCTCGTTGTTGCCGTTCCACAGCACCAGCGAGGGGTGGGACATCAGCCGGGACACGTTCTCCCGGGCCTCGGCCTCGATCTCGGAGCGCAGTGGCTGCTCCTCAGGGTAGGCGGCGCAGGCGAAGAGGAAGTCCTGCCAGACCATCAGGCCCAGTTCGTCACAGGCGTCGTAGAAGGCCCGGTCCTCGTAGATCCCACCGCCCCACACCCGTACCAGGTCCACTCCCGCGTCTGCGGCCTGGGTGAGGCGGGTGCGGTAGCGGTCGACGGTCACGCGGGTGGGAAAGACGTCGTCGGGTATCCAGTTCACTCCTCGGGCGAAGACCGGAGTGCCGTTCACGACCAGGGTGAAGGCGCTTCCGTGCGCGTCCTGGGACGTGTCGAGTTCAATCGTGCGGAAGCCTATGCGTCGCTCCCACGTATCCAGGGCGTGACCGTCGTCGCCGTCCTCCAGCACGATGGTGCACTCGTACAGTGGCTGGTCGCCGTAGCCGCGCGGCCACCACAGCTTCACGTCCGGGGTCCCTACGGTAACCGTGGCGCTCCTGGATCCGGGCGCGACGGTGATGTCCGAGGAACTGTCTCCGACCGTGGCCACCAGACGCAGTGGCCGGTTCCGGCCGGTCGTCGTGCGGTCAAGGTCGACGGTGATCTCGACGACGCCGCTCCCGTCACCCGCGACGGTGGCCTGCGGACGGACGTCGGCCAGCCGGGCGGTGGACCACTGCTCGATGCGCGCCTCACGCCACACGCCGGCCGTCACCAGGGTGGGCCCCCAGTCCCATCCGAACGAGCAGGCCATTTTACGTACATAGTTGAACGGCTCGGGATAGGAGTTGGGCCGCTGGCCCAGCGCCTCCCGGACCGCCTCGGCCTCGGTGTACGCGGAGGTGAAGGTGACTTCGAGCGGGGCCGGGCCATCGCCCAACAGGTCCGTGACGTCGAACCGGTAGGAACGGTGCATGTTCCGGGTACGCCCCAGCAACTGCCCGGCAGCGTGGACGGCGGCGACCGTGTCCAGCCCGTCGAAGACCAGCTCGGCCCGCTCGAAGGCGCTGTCCCGTCGGGGCAGTCCGGTCGCGTAGGTCCAGTCGGCACGGCCCACCCAGGCCGCCTCCGACTCGTTGCGGTCGAGATACGGGTCGGCCAGCAGATCCGCCGCCATGAGGTCGGTGTGGACGCATCCGGGCACCTGCGCCGGCACGGTGGCTCCGGCCAACTGCGAGGGCGCGTCCTCGGGGATGCCGCGATCGGTGTTCAGGCGCAGCGTCCAGCCCTGGGACAGCGGCGTGCGGACCTTCATGCGTACTCCTTGAGATGTAGTGCGGGGTGCGAGGGCGGGCGGGCAGGTCATTTGGTGGAACCGGCCGCGAATCCGCTGTAGATGAAGCGCTGCAACGCCAGGAAGACGATCAAGGTGGGCACGATCACGACGATCGTGCCGGCGGAGATGGTCTCCCAGTGGGCGCCGAAGGGGCCTTTGAACCTGAACAAGGCGGTGGATATGGTGCCGAGTTCGGGGTCCGGCATGTAAAGGAAGGGCACGTAGAAGTCGTTGTAGATCGCGATGCCCTTGACGATGACGACGGTGGCGATGGCCGGTCGCAGCATCGGGAGGATGATCTTTCGGTAGATCGTCCAGGAGTTGGCGCCGTCGATGCGCGCGGCCTCGTCCAGGGAGACGGGTATGGACCGGATGAACTGCAGGAAGATGTAGATCGAGACGATGTCGGTGCCGGTGTACAGCAGGATGGGCGCCCACCGGCTGTTGAACGCGCCGAGATCGTCGATCACCTGGAACGTCGCGACCTGGGTGGTCACGCTGGGAACCAGCGTCGCCAGCAGGAAGAGGCCCATCACCAGCTTCTTGAGTCGGAACTGGAAGCGGTCGATGGCATAGGCGGTCATCGAGCCGATCAGCACCGTCCCGACGGTGGAGATCACGAGGATCAGCGTCGTGTTGCCGAACGCCCTCAGCATCGCGCCCTGCTCGATGGCGGTCGCGTAGTTGGCGTAGTTGAACCAGTCCCCGGGCAGAGACAGCGGTCCGCTGCTCGCCACCTCCGACTCGGTCTTGAGCGAGGTCAGCAGAACGACGATGAGGGGCACGAGAACGACTGCCGAAGCTACGAGCAGGGACAGGTACTTCAGGACGACAGCAGTCGCGGCCGGTACGGAACGGCCGGCACTGACCCTGCGCCGTCCCGGGGCGGACATGTCGGTGGTCACGAGAGCTCCACCCTCTCCTCGGGGAACAGCCGGCGCTGGACCCAGGTGACCAGCAGGATCAGGAGCAGCAAGACGACGGCGGACGCCGAGGCCAGGCCGACCTTGTCGAACTGGAAGGCCAGCTTGACCGTCTGGATGACGAACGTCTCGGTGCCGTTGGCGCCACCGGTCATGATGTAGGGGATCTCGAAGACGGCCAGGGACCCGGAAACGGCGAGGATGAAGCTCAGGCTGATGATCGGCTTGATGCTGGGGGCGATGATGTGCCGGAACTGCTGCCAGCGGTTGGCCCCGTCCAGCTCGGCCGCCTCGTACAGGTACGGCGGAATGGACTGGATCGCACCGAGGAACAGCACCATGTTCAGGCCCATGAAGCGCCACACCGACACCCCCGCGAGCGAAGGGTTGGCCAGGTCCGGGTCCCCCAGCCACAAGTGCTTGCCCTCCGCACCGATCAGCCGCAGCAGCGTGTCGAGAGTGCCGTCGGGCTGGAAGAAGTACAGGAACACGAATCCGACCGCCACCCCGTTGATCAAGTAGGGGAAGAACAGCAGGCCCTTGAACAGGTTGCGGAACCGGGTGTTGAAACTCAGGACCGTCGCGAAGTACAGCGCGAGCGCGATCTGGAGGAACGAGGCCACCAGGTAGAACCCGCTGACGAGGAACACCTCGAACCGCGCGGGCCGCGTCACCAGGTCGGTGTAGTTCTCCCCGCCCACGAAGGAGCGCGAGGGGCTGATGCCGTCCCAGTCGGTGAAGCTGTAACCGATCATGTCGGCCACCGGCAGGAACGTGAACATCAGCAGCAGCGTCAGGGGTGCGGCCAGGAAGAGCCAGGGGGTCAGGGCTGTGATCGTGCGCCGCCTGCCGGCGCGTGGCCGGCCGTGTGCGGACTCCGGCGGCAGGGGACTCCGCCGGCCGGCGGCCGGCCCCCCGGTACGGGGCTTGTGGGCAACGGTCATCTCATGGTTCCTCGTGGTGGGTTCCCGGTCGGGGCGGATCTGGGGAGGGGCGGCACGGCGAGCTGCTCATACGGAGCCCTCCCCGGTCGGCTCGGAGCACGTCTGTCCTGCTCGGGGTCTCACCGTGCCGCCACGTGGTCAGCCGCCGAGGGCCTGCTGTGCCTCGGCCCACTTGCCGTTCAGCTCACCGAAGTAGCTGCCCATGTCCCCGTCAGCCGCGCCCCGGGCGACGTCGACCAGCTTCTGCCGGTAGCCCTGCGCGGTGATGCCGATCTCGGACGCCTTGTCGATCTTGTTGACGTCGACGATGTTCTCCTGGCGCTGCGGGATCATCGTGACATCGTTGTCGGAGAACGCCTTGAGCGTGTCCGGCAGCGGAGCGCCCTTGACCGAGGAGATGGACCCTTCGCTCGCGGCCTGGCCCGACTTGGTGATGTACCAGTCGAGCCACGCCCGCGCCGCTTCCTTGTTCTCGGAGTGCGCGTTGACCGCGTACTGGTAGTCAGGGCGCAGCACGGAGCAGTACGCCCCGTCACGCTTCGCCGGGAACGGCATGAACGCGATGTCGTCGGGGTTCTTCCCGGCAGCCTCCGCTCCCGCCCGCATCTGGGAGATCGCCCAGGACCCCAGCCACATCGATGCGATCTTGCCGGATCCGATCTGCGCCTTGGAGTCTTCCCAGTTGGTGGTGGTCGGGTCGGGCTCCGACAGCTTCTTCTCGACGACCGTATAGAGGAGCTTGTCGATCTCGTAGAGATCCGATCCGCTGCTCCAGGGCTCCTTGGTCTTCGCCAGGGAGTCGTAGGAACCGGAGTCACAGGAGGGTGAGCCGATGGCGTTGGTCCAGTTGGTGAGGGGCCAGCCGTCCTTGTAGTTCGTGTAGTACGGGACGGCGTCCGTCTTCGCCTTGATCGTCGCCAGGTCCGCGACGAACTCCTCGGGCGTGGCGGGCCAGTCCTTGATGCCGGCCTTCTCCCAGACCGCCTTGTTGTAGACGAACCCGTTCGCCACCCCGATGTTGGCCAGGCCGTAGACCTTGCCACCCACCGTCGCGTGGTCGGTGTAGTCGAAAGCCGCCGACAGCTTGATGGAACTGCCGAGCGGGGCAAAGAAGTTGGGGTACTGCTCGACGGAGAGGGAGTTGGGGATCAGGAGGACGTCACCGTAGTTCTCGGTGTTCATCCGGATCTTGGTCTCGCCCTCGTAGTCGGTCAGCCCTTCGAACTTGACCTTCACGCCCGGGTAGATCTTGTTGAACTCGGCCGCGTACTTCTTCAACGAGCCGTCAGCGATCTGGTCCGTCCTGTTCGTCAGGACCGTGATGCCGCCCGACACCTTCGCGGGATCGCTCGGCGGAGCCGCGATCTCGCCACTCGCCGCATCCTCCTGGCCACTACACGCCGTGACGGCAACCAAGATCGCTGCCACCAGAACCACACCTGCTCTGCGCATTTCCTCCACCCCTCGCTGCACGACTACCGGCACCAAGCCCTGAGGGGAGCCGCCGGGACTCCAGCCGCCCGGGGCCTGATGAGCGCTCAACGTAGACGTAACCCGGAGGCAATGTCCATAGACCGGTCCACCCGGATTTCAGCGCCTCGACAAGGCGCTGAACAGCAACTTTACTAAACCTTGACTAAATCAATCGCCTCTTGAACTCACCGGCCGGCGCCACTTCGGCGACATCTGGACAACGTTGTCAGACGGTGATGTGATGTGGCGCGCTCACCGAGTCACACATGACGCACCTAAACAGAGGGGTATTACTGTGAGTAGTCGACAGTCGAAGATTCCACTCCCGAACGCTGGCCTGATCGCCGCTCTCGATATCGGCGGAACCAAAATTGCCGGCGCCCTGGTCGACCAGGATGGCGTTCTGATTCACCGTGCACGCCGCACCACCCCGGCTCGGGGATCCGCCGACGTACTCCTCGGTGCGGTCTACGACGTGCTGGGCTCCCTGGCCGCCAGCCCTCTGTGGGAGAGGGTTGGGGCCGTGGGCATCGGTAGCGCGGGGCCGATCGACCTGGCACACGGGACCGTGAGTCCTGTCAACATTCCCGCCTGGAGGAACTTTCCCCTCGCCGAATCCGTCGCGAGGCATCCAGATGTGGGCCAACGGCAAGTAACGCTGGCGGGTGACGCAGTGGCGATGACCGCTGCCGAGCACCGTCACGGCGCGGCACGCGGACACAGGAACGCCCTGTGCCTTGTGGTGTCGACGGGTGTAGGTGCCGGCCTGGTACTCAACGGCAGCGTGCACCACGGGCTCACGGGCAACGCCGGTCACCTCGGCCACATCAGCATCGACTTCGACGGTGAAGCATGCCTCTGCGGAGCGAGAGGCTGCCTGGAAGCCATCGCCAGCGGCACGGCCATCACCCGCCACGCGCTTGCCCTCGGCTGGCAAGCACCTCTGACAGCGGACACCGCAGGAGTTGCGGCGTCGGCTCAAGCCGGCGAAGCAGCCGCCATCGACGCTTTCGACCGGGCGACCCGGGCACTGGCAGCGGGCATTGCCGCCACGGCGGCGCTGATCGAGATCGACATCGCCGTCGTCGGGGGCGGTGTCGCCCAGGCTGGCGAGGTGTTCTTCGAACCGCTCGCTCGCCACCTTCGACGCTACGCGGCGATGCCGTTCCTGAAGGAGCTGCGCGTCGTGCCCGCCGAACTGGGGCCCGACGCCGGTCTGGTCGGCGCCGCGGTGCTGGCATCGGCGGGAGATTCAGCCGTTCCGGTCATGCTCGGCCATGGCAGTCGGTAGACGGGGCCACACAGAACTCCTCGGGCCCCTCCGGTCTCGACCGGCGCCCAGACCTCCATCCAGGGCGCCGTCCACATGACCTCAGATCAATACGTTCGTCAGCCACTCGGCAAGGTGCACCTAGACGCGGAGAAACAGGACGAGAAACCACCCCGCTACAGAAGCCGCAGGTCGAACTTTCTTCACCATTTGCGCAGGTCGGCGCCAACGGCCCCTCATCGGGGCTGGTCACCGCGCTGGCTGGTCTCTTCCGGGACATCTGAGCGGGCCGGACCGCAGGGCCGCTCGTCCCGGAATTCTCCGGAGCGACGTCCCGCCCGGGGCCGGGAGTCTCCGTCCCGGTGCGGCATCCCGCTCCGCCGTCCTGCGGTGTGGCGGCCACTGGTTACGATCGGTGGCCGCCACACCGCAGGAAGGACGACAGGTACGCGTCCATGAACAGTCCCGGAGAAGAAGGTGCGGGTGGAGAGCCCCGACCTCCCCTTCGCCTGTCGGTGGCACTCGGCATCGTCGCCCTGGTGTTCTTCGGCGGCGCCGCCGCCGCTTGCGGGAAGCCGGCCGCCGGAGCGCCCGCTCATCCCTGAGGAGACGCCATTGAAGACCGTACTGATGTCCGACCCCCGAGTCGCCGCAATACCCGTCCAGGACTGTGGCGAGGAGCTCGTCGACACCCGGGCGTCCGGCCTGTTCCTCGTCGATGGCCGCAAGCACGACCCGGATGGCCACTACGCGCACCTGCGACACGGCCTCGTCGACCGCCTCCAGCGGGCCCAGCAGGTCCTGCCGTCGGGGCTTCGCCTGCTCATCGTCGAGGGCTACCGGCCTCCCGCTCTCCAGCGCGCCTACTTCCAGGAATACGCCACCGAGCTGGGCCGGGCGAACCCCGACTGGAGCGACAGCCTCATTTACGAGGCCGCGAGCCGCTACGTCTCCCCACCGCGGATCGCACCGCACAGCGCCGGAGCGGCCGTGGACCTCACCCTCGCCGACCTGAACGGTCAGGAGGTGGACATGGGAACGAGGATGAACGCGTCCCCGGAGGAGAGCGACGGCGCCTGCTATACCCACGCGGAGTCGATCCGCGGGACCGCTCGCGCACACCGTGACACCCTCTGCCACGCCATGTCGACGGCCGGCTTCGTCAACTACCCGACGGAATGGTGTTCCCTGTCAAGTTCATGTGTTCAGGCTTGAGGTCTCCGTAGGCAGCGCTTCGAGCGGCGCCCGGTCGTCTTCGTCTGGTGAGATGTGCACGAATTTCAACAGCGCCAAGTTCGGTGCCGGTAGGGCTGTTGAGTTGTGGATCCGTTCTGTAGGGCACGAACTCAATGGGACTGACTGATCGGGGACCGCACGCCGAGCCACTGCTCGGCGTCCCAGGCATGGAACCGCTCTACCTCGGTGAACCCCAGCTTTGCCGCGAGGCGCATCGAGCCGACGTTGGCGGTCTGGGTGTGGAGCACCACCGGCTCGCCGGGAAGGACGCCGTCGAACCAGTCGAGGGCCGCCGCGCACGCCTCGGCGGCATACCCGAATCCCCACGCTCGAGGCAGGAGCATGTAGCCGAGATCGACCTTCCCCGCGGCAGCCGGGCGACTGTGCTCCGGTGCTCTCCTGAGCAGGATCTGGCCGATCATCGCTCCGTCGAGATCAACGACGAAACTCCCGGGCCACCGCTCGGGTATCCCGGGCATCTCGCGCTCAAGCTCGTCACGCGGGCGGGGGCCGCCGAGGTAGGTGTGCACCTCTGGCGAGGCAAGCAGCTCGATGAACGCCGCACGGTCCCGGGCCTCGGGCTCACGAAGCACGAGCCTCTCGGTCCTGATCGGGGCAGGTGGCCAGGCGACAGGTCCAAGATCAGTCATGTCGCCAGCTAATCAACAGGACCGGCAGCGATCAAGACTCGTCGGCCGATCAAGCCACCGGCCCCGGGCCCCTCACCAACGGAGCCTGGCTCCACAAGCCACGCCTGCCAGGGGCGGGATACCTCCCGCTCTCGTGAACATCGGCTTCGGCACGATGGTGCCCCGAAGGGAGAGTGGGTACCGCTGTGGATGGCCATCCGGCAGGCCGGATAGGGCAGGTGGTCACCCTCCCGTCGTATGGAGGGGAACGACATTGTCCGGCACCTCTTCCGGGGGCTTCCCTGCTCTCCTGCCTTGATGGGTGAGGACGGCGTTCGCGAGGGCGAGTTGAGTGACTTGGTGCCGGAGCGCGATGATTTCGGCCTTCTGCGCGGCAACGGTTTCCTTCAGGTCGGACACGGTCTTGCGGAGCCGCTTTTCCGATTCCGGGGGTTGCTTCGTCTCGGTGCGGACGCGTTCGTAGAACTCGGCCTTCAGGTCCGCATGGCGCTTCTGGAGGGCCATGCGGTGAACACCGGCCTCGGCCGCGAGAGCGACGACGGTCAGTGCGCCGTCGGAGGCTGTGGGCTGGCCGGTGAGTAGCCGGTCCATGGCGGCACGGATGCGTGTCCGCTCGTCGGTGGATTGCTCGGTCACGACAGGTCCTCGGCAGGTTGGGCGGTGGCGTGGTGGGTGTCAGCGGTGGCACGGTATTGCTCAGCGGCGATGCGCAGGCGCCTGGCCAGCGGCTGAGGGGCGTGGGCCGCGAGTTGGTTCATGCGGTTGGTCTCTTGCAGCAGCTCGTTTGCGTGGCTGTCGAGGCGGACGGCGTTCCCGCATCCGGGGCGGCAGTCGAACTGGTTCGGGGCGGTTGCGTCGGTGCCTGGTTCGCAGAGCGCGTTGTCGCGCTTGAAGACGCAGATCAGCGAAGCGTCCGGGTTGTCGAAGAGGACCAGGCCGTCGCGGGCCAGGTAGTCGGCGGCCTGTTTGGCGAACTTCTGGGTGACGGTACGGCCCTCGAATCGTGGCGCCTGGACCGCGGCAGTGAGGGCTCGTCGGGCGGCAGGCCCGGAAATCTTCTCGCCGGCGGCGAGACGGTCCCGCAGCCGCGCGGCGGTGTCAGCAGCGGCCAGGGCGGTCTCGACGTCGAGGACGCTGTGGATGCCGCGGCGGCTTCGGCTGCCGTAGCCGCTGGACGTACGGGCGTTGAGGACGGTACGCATGTGGCCGTACTGGATCGCGAGCGCGACGAGCCCGCCCGGTCTGCGGGCGATGTGCCACGCCAGGGTGCGGCGGAACCGTCCGAGCCCGATGGTGCCGTGAGGGTCCTGGGGGACGCCTTGGTCCTGCAATCCATGGGATTCGGTCTCCCGGTTGATCCAGGCGATGAAGTCCTCGATCCGCTGGTTCATGCTGCTGTTCTTCAAGGCGCCACCGCGCTGGCGGCCGCGGGCAAAATCGTGATGGGCGGAACTGAAGAGCAGTTCGCCCTCGGGGACCATGCGTTCAAGGACTCGGATCGCGCGGACGACCGGGGTGATGGCGACCCAGGGGAACTCCCGTTCCTCGCCGGCCGAGACGTGCTGGCCGTCGTCGTTGGTGACGTTCTTGTAGTGGTGACTGCGGATGAGGTGGCGGCTGCCGTCCTCGGGGTCGGGGCAGCAGCCGGACCGCAGACCTTGTACTTCCTGCGGTCGCATACCGGTCAGATAGAGGCAGACGATCATCGCGGCGGTGGCCAACTGCCTCATCAAGGTCGAGACCTCGTTGAAGTCGAGGTGCTCGCGCCAGGGCCTGCCGTTGATCTGCCCGGTCACGGCTACCGGGAGCGGGCAGGGACCTGGCTGCAGCGTGCTGAGCTCATGGCGTTGTCGAAAGCCACTGACCTGGTTGACGCTGCAGCCGACGGTGGCCGCGATGAATGTAGCGGCCAGGACAGCCTTGCCGCGCCACTCGGTGGTCGGCAGGCCCGTGCCCGCGGCGAGTCGGGGCAAGAGGTAGTCATCAAGCGCGGCCAGTCCTGCGGGCGAGCTCGGGTTGGTGATGGCCAACTGCTGCATGCGGCGCCATTCCACCCAGGCGGCCAGGATGTCGTTCGCGAGGTCGTCGACCATGCGGATCGCCCACATCAGTAGCGGGCCCACCACGCTTGGATCCAGCGGCTCGGTTGTGTTCTCGCCGGTGTCCTGCGGGGTGGAGGATGGCAGATAGTCGTCGACGCCTTCCCGTTCCCAAGGTGGTTGCGTGACGCCGATGGGCTGAGTGCAGAGCTGGTCGAATGCCCACAGATCGGTGAGGCGACTCAGAGCTTCCTCAGCGTGGTGCCGGGTCGGATTGGTGCGGAAGCGGTCCGTGACGTATGCAGTCCAGTGGTCGTCGGTGCAGCCACGCAGATCTTTGACGCCAGCGGTGTACAGCCAGCGGCCGAGCCGCATCCACTCGTAGCAGGTTTCCCGCATCTCATTGGCGGAGCCTCTGGCACGGGCCCGAATCCCTCGGCTCCGGAGGTAGGTGGGTCGCAGCTGGCCGTTCAACAGAATCCAGGTCACCTGCTTGATCTGCCCCGTCATCGAATCAGGGCAGTTCCTCCAGTGGATCTTGATCAGGCTGGCGCCTGGACGGTCGATGAGCGGCCCGAGCGGCCAGACCGGCTCCTGGTAACGACCGTTGGGGTTGGCGTTTCCGGAGCTGATCCACCGAGGAAG
This sequence comes from Streptomyces sp. NPDC091289, assembly GCF_044757365.1. Taxonomy (NCBI): domain Bacteria; kingdom Bacillati; phylum Actinomycetota; class Actinomycetes; order Kitasatosporales; family Streptomycetaceae; genus Streptomyces; species Streptomyces sp. NPDC091289. The sequence continues at coordinate 209,979 of NZ_JBIVUT010000002.1, read as the reverse complement.
GACGACCGGGCTGTCCGGGGTGGGGATCGACAGCAGATAAGGGTCGCTCTCCGAGGCAAGAGGGAGGCTCATGAGGCAAGTTGTCCCTTCATCAGGAGATCGACCAGGGTGCGATCGGTGTCGCTGGCCCGCACTCGAGCGGCAGCCCAGGACGGGCGGCCAACCATCTCCGCCAGGTCGTCGAGCCGCTGCCAGTGCTCGTACCAGCGCTGGTGCCATCTGTGTTCAGGCATCGCCGACCGCAGGCCCTGGATGTGTTCGTGAAGGAGGGCGAGGCGGGGGTGGTGACCTGGGTGGACGTGTGCGTTGGGGCAGGCGAGGCAGAGCAGGAAGTCGGCTCCGCAACCGCCGCCCGGGGCAGGCCACGCGGTGGTGGTCTCGTCCGCGCAATTCGCGGTCGCGGTCTGCCCATGGGCCGGGTCCTGCTTCTGAGTGAGATGGCCGCCGAAGAAGATCTTCTTCGCTTGGTCGAGAGCTTCGAGAGCGCCCTCCTCGAAGCTCTGCTGCGAGGCTTGCCGGACCTTCTGGTCGGGCAGCACGTACACGCTCTCGTGGGTTCCCTGAGTGTGCTGAAGAGGCTTGCCCTCACGGGTCACCGTCGTGCGTCGGATCTGGCGGAAGGGCGAGCCGCTCAGCTTGTGTTCACTGGCCCAGGACTTCCCGTCAACACCCGAGACACCGAAAACGAGCGGGCCGACAATCGGAGGACGGTCCATGTCTCTGCGGCCGCCCTTCTGACGAACCGCGCGGGCTGTCATCAACAGGTCTGTTCCCGGAGCAAGTTGCGCAGCCAGAAGTCGTCCATGAAGCGTGGCCTGCAGTGCCTGCGTGATCAATCGACCTGGCGAGTCGGCCCCGGAGTCGGTGATGTTCTCCGTGGAGAACCAGCGGCCGTTGCCGGCCCGGCGCTTCTCGACCTGTACTTGGTAGGTCACGTTCATGGTCTCCGCGACCGACGGAGCCCTGGTCGGGGCCGGCATACGGTCATAGACGGAGAGATTCCAGCCGAAGCGGTCGGTCAGCAGGACGGCCAAGGCCGTTAGCTCCGACGGGGTCAAGAACAGCCGGCCCCATGTGTGCTCGCTGTCGCGGCCGCCGAGCAATCCGCGGTTGGTGATGGCCTGCCTACCGCTCGGCAACTGCGTACGTGGTACGTCTCCGACGCGAGCGACATGGTCCAGGGCTTCCCCGAGTCGCCAGTCACGACTACCGTCGGCCAGGGCCCCCGTCCTCCACTGCTCCAACAGATCGGTGTTCTCCCGGATCCTGAGCCAGGCGGCCCGGAACTGACGGCCTGCTGCCAGCAGTACGTGATCACGTTCCGCCTCGTCGTAGGACTTCCTGACAGGCTTCGGTGCGGGAACGCGACGGGCCAGCTCCTCCGCGACCGGCCCTTCGCTCAACCGAGGGTCGCTGCGGAGCATCCGATGGACCACCCGCAGCGTGGTGCGCCCAGTGTTCGTGCTGATGTTCCGCAGCCGCCAGCGCTTGAGCGTCGCCGCATCCAGGCCGGTCAGATCCTCGGGAGGGGTGTCGAGACCGGAGATGAACTCGGCGAACACCTTCAGCCGGTTCCAGGCAGCTGTGGCGCTGTAGTGGCTGGTCCACTTCGCCCGCTGGGCAGCGAACACCGTTGCCAGAGAGCGCTGCATCGGCTCCGGGACGGGCAGGTCGGAGAAGATGAAGTCCTTCCTGTGGCCAGCCTTGTTGACGATGGTGACCACCAGTCCGTCTGCGGCGAGCGCTGGTTCAGTGGTGAAGTCGGTCGGCGGCAGGACCGCCCGACGCCCGCGGCGGCTCATCGGCCGGCCACCGGCAGCCGGTCGACGATGACGTCGATGTCCTGGATCCCGGCCGACTCCTTCGCGAGTCGCGCGAACACGCCGTCGATGTCCTCGACCTTGCGGTCGGATTCGTCGGCCTCGGCCGTCGCCAGGATCGACTCCAGCTGCAGGTGCGCGACGGGAGCCAGGTAATGACGCTTGGTCGTCTCAACGTCCGCGTGCCCGAGGAGGGTCTTGACCAGCCACCAGGGATCACCGAACAGCATCGCGAAATCCCGGCGATCCGCCGCGGTCAATCCGAAGCGTGCCTCCATCAGCTGGTTCAGCACGATGAGCATGTACAGCGCGAAGGAGTGACGCGTGGAGTGCGGGGTCGCGTAAGGCGTCCGGCCCCGGACCTCTGCGGCTCGGAGGTTCCGGCTCACCTCCCGCTCGGCGGGGGTCAACAGAACCTCTTCGCAGCGCAGGTTCGCCGTGGTGAACACCGTGTTCCAACGGTCGGGAAGCATCGGCAAGCCCTGCTCGGTCAGCCACAGCCACGCAGGTTCCGGCCCCTCCGGGCCCTCGATGAACAGCCACTGCCGTTCCCGCCAGCCCAGATGAGTCAAGTACTGATGGCCCTCGACACCATCCCGGTCGACCCAGAAGACTCTCGGTGCCCGGCCGCGGGTCACCTTCGTGACCAGGCGCATCTGCTCAACCCGCTCGTAGCGGCCCATCTGCTGAGCGCGCTTCACCGCCCAAGCGCGCTCCGACTGCACATAGGTTTCGACCTGTCGCAGGGCATCCAGCGAGGTGTAGAAGGTACGGCCGTTCTTCGATCGGGTCACTGCCCCGGCGAGCTGGCCGTGCTGGTAGCGCCCGTGCTGCAACCGCTGAGCGGGCAGCTCGAACGCCAGGAGGGACCCCCCTTCCTGCCGCCGAAGCCCCGAACTCAAGATGAACTGCACAAACGAGGTGTTACGGGCCTCGGTCCGCGCATCCCATCCCCAACTCGGCACCCCGTCCCGGCCGTGACCGCGCAGGCCGACGTCCGACCACAAGCTCCACGTGCGCGGTGTCAGCCACGACACCCGAGCACTGACCGAGTCAGCGGCACGGTCCTCCCGCCGGGACGCGTCCACCGGCCGCGGGCTCACCCTCGCCCACTTGAACAGACGGGTGAAGGCGGCGGCCTCACGGTTCCATTTCGACCCGCCGATTCGCTCGGGATTCTGTGGAGCATCACAGCGCCAGGTCCTGTAGTTCAGCAGGTCCTGCTCGGAGGCCCGGCGCCAGTCGATCCCGCGCGAAGACAGGAAGGTCAGGAGGATCCGAACGTCCGTGGCGTAGTTCCGCTTCGTCTCCCGTGCAAGGAAGCGGAAGTGCTTTGAGAGAACGAACTCCAACAGGTCGCAGTCGATGGTGAAATCTGGAGCGATGAAGACAGGATCACCCGGCATCAAACCGATCCGCTCGACCGCCACCGGAAGGTCCTTGACCCCCAACCCTCCCGCTTCAGGAAGCGTCCCCCACCGGCCCGGGTCAGGCACCCACACCACACGCCACTCACTCACACTCGCCCCTTCCCTGATGCTTGAACACATCTAATCATCAGGGAAATGGTGGCACTTCAGCTACGGAGACCGGTACTGGGCGCTCAGCGCCAGCCGGCCGGCAGCCGTCTACGGCCCGCGCGACCGTACCTGAGCGACAGGCACCGGATCACCGCGCGACCGGGCCGTCGGCCGCGTCGCGCCGAGGAGCGGCCCGCCGCGGTGAGAACGCGAGGAGCAGGCCGCCGGTGGCCGGATGGGTCAGATGCGTGCAGGTGACTCCGAAGACGGTCCGGACCAGCTCGGGGGTGAGGACCTCCGCGGGCGGGCCGCCCGCGACGATCCGCCCGCGGTGCAGGACGTAGAGCCGGTCGCAGTAGGTGGCCGCGAGGTTGAGGTCGTGCAGCACACACAGCGTCGCCCGCCCCAGATCGCGTACGAGCTCCAGGAGTTCGAGCGCCGCGTACACATCGAGATGGTTGGTCGGTTCGTCGAGGAGAAGCAGCGGGCTTTCCTGCGCGAGCGCGCGGGCCACCAGGGCCCGCTGCCGCTCGCCGCCGGACAGGGTGGAGAGCCTGCGGCTGCGGTGGTCCGCCAGGCGGACCCGTTCCAGCGCGGCGGTGATCGGCCCGTCCCCACGGCCGATGGTCGACTCGAAGGTCCGCAGCCACGGTCCGCGCCCCATGGCCACGACCTCCTCCACGGTGAAGTCGAAGTTCGGAGTGCTGTCCTGGGCGACGAGCGCGGCACGCCGGGCGACCTCGCGCTGGCCGAGCGTCGTCACGTCGTCGCCGGAGAGCGCGACGCGGCCGGCGAACGGGTCGAGCGCGCGGTAGACCGTACGCAACAGCGTGGTCTTGCCGCTGCCGTTGGGGCCGACGAGGCCGACGCGTTCGCCGTCCTCGACGGTGAGATCGCAGTCGGCGACGATCGGGACGGAACCGATCCGGACGCCGACGCCGGACAGGGAAAGTCTCATGACGCCTCCGAGCGTCGCAGCAGCCACAGGAAGACCGGCGCGCCGAGCACGGCGGTGACGATGCCGACGGGCAGTTCCTCGGGGCGGACGAGAACACGGCAGAGCACATCGACGACGACGAGGTAGATCGCGCCGACCAGCATGGCGATGGGGAGCAGCCGGCGGTGGTCCGGGCCGACGACCAGGCGTACGAGATGGGGAACGATCAGTCCCACGAAGCCGATTCCGCCGGACACGGCGACCAGGACGCCGGTCAGGAGGGAGGCGGTGACCAGGAGGCGGATGCGGACGCGGTGCACGGAGACCCCGAGCGAGAGCGCCGCGTCGTCACCGGCCGCGAGTGCGTTGAGTGTCCGGGTCCGCAGCATCAGGTGGACGCCGACGACCAGCACGGCCGCGGCGGGCAGCGCCAGGTTGGTCCACGACGACTCCGACAGGGAGCCCAGCAGCCAGAACAGCACCGAGTGCGCGGCGTCCGCGTTGCCGCTGCGGAAGATGACGAAGCTGGTGGCGCCGCTGAACAGATAGGAGAGCGTCACCCCGGCGAGGATCAGCCGGCTCGGGATGACCCGGCCGGCGCGGCGCGAGAGGGCGAGCACCGCGGTCATCGCGACGAGCGCTCCGACGAAGGCCGCGGCCGATGTCGACAGACCGGCCACCGCCGCCGACCCGAGGGTGATCGCGACGGAGGCCATCAGCCCGGCGCCGGCGGAGACGCCGAGCACATAGGGGTCGGCGAGCGGATTGCGGACGGTCGCCTGCAGCGTGACACCGACGACGGCGAGCCCGGCGCCGACGGCGGCGGCCAGCAGCACACGCGGCAGCCGCAGGTTCCACACGATCTGGTCGTCCATGACACTCGCGGAGGTCCCGGTGCCGATCAGGTGGCCGCCGATGACCTCGGTGACGGTCTCCAGCCGCACACCGACGGATCCCACCGACACGGCCACGCAGACCGTGACGAGGAGGAGGGCGGACAGCAGCGGTGCGACGACGAGGAGGGAGACGGACCGGCCGCCGCGCCGTGGAGTTGGCCGGCTGCCGCCCCGCGAGGGCCCTGCGTCACCGGTGACGGTGGGGGCGGGTGATTGCTTGTGCATCGCGGACCTCACTGGGAGCGGGACGTGCTCGGGTGCAGGAAGCTCGCTATCTCGGTGACGCCCGCCACCGGCCGCGTACTGCCGCGCGCCCCGGTCCTGGCCGCGTCGATCACGAGGACCCGGCCCTCCTTGACCGCGTCCACGGTGGGGAACGTGCGGTTCAGGAACGCGACCGCGTCGTTGCGGCCCTTCGTCGTCGCCGTGAAGTTGTCGACGATGATGGCCCGGGGGTTGCGGGCGACGATCTGTTCGGCGCTGACCGGGGCGAACTGCCCCGGCAGATCGGCGAAGACGTTCTTCCCGCCCGCCCGTTCGAGCACGTCGTTGGCGAGGCCTCCGGTGGTCACATAGAGCTGACCGGCGACCTGGGAGATCTCGGCGACCTCGCTCCTGGGCTGCTGCGCGGTCCGCCGGCGTACGTCGTCGAGGCTGCCGCGCAGCTCGTCCCGCAACGCCTTCGCGCGCGCCTCCACGCCGAAGACCGTGCCGAGCCGGCCGATGTCGGCGTCGAGCGCGTCGAGCCCGGAGGTATCCGCGCTCAGGTCCGCCGCACAGCCGCCGCCGACCACATAGGTGGCGATGCCCAGCTTCTTCAGCTCGGCGATGCTCGGACTGCCCAGCTTGCCGGAGACCTTCTCGACCTGATCGGTGATCAGGAGATCGGGCTCGGCCGCGATCAGTGCCTCGACGCTCGGATTGCGCGTCCCGAGGCTCGGCAGCATCGCGAGGCGCTCCTTCAGCTCGGGCGCGGGGGCGGACTCACCGCGGGTCTTGGCGACGATCCGGTCGCCGACGTCCAGCGCGAACAGAGTGTCGGCGATGGCGTCCGTGGTGATCGCCACGCGCTTCGGGGCCCGGTCGAGCTCGACGGTGCGACTACAGGACTCGAAGGTGATTCCGCTCGCCCCGCTCTCCTTGCGCGGGCCCGTGTCGGCGCCTGAGCACGCGGTCGCTCCGAGCGCCGTGAGCGCGACGAGGGCGCTGAACGCGGCCCGGGTCCGGTGCGGAGCGGCACGTGGTCCGCGGCCGGCCGACGGGTGGTCGAAGTGCGGCTGGAACATGAAGAGGCGTTCCCTTCGGTGACGGTCATGAGGGGTGTCTCCGGACACTGTGCACATTATTGAATGAGCCTCAGTCGCCATGTTAGGGTACCCTAATGAAACCTTCGACATCGCAGACTCCGGGGCTGGCGGGACCCGGCGCGTTACTGCGCCTGCTCGCTCCGATCCGGACCCAACTCGTCATCTGCGCGGTTCTGTCGAGCCTGAGTGCGGCGGCGGGCATCGTGCCCTACATCGCGGTTGCCGAGATCGCCCGGCTCATGCTCGACAACCCCGCGGAGTCGCACACCGCCATCTGGACCTGGGTCGGCATCGGCGCCGCGGGCGGGGGCGCCTGGCTCGTCCTGTTCGTCCAGTCCTCCCGGGTGGGGCACTACGCGGACGCGGCGATCCTGCATGACCTGCGCGTGCAGATCGTGACGCACCTGGGCAGACTGCCGCTCGGCTGGTTCCGCGCCGCGGGCTCGGGCAAGGTCAAGCGAGCGATGACGGGTGACCTGGAGGAGATGCACGAGGTCATCGCGCACGCCCTGGGGCAGTTGGTCGGGGCGACCACCGTGATGGTCGTCGCGACGGGCTATCTGCTCCTCGTCGACGTGCGCATGGCGTTCGTCGTGCTGGGCGTACTGCTCCTGATGGGGATCTTCTTCCGTATCTCGATGCGGTCCATGACGACCCATATGAACCGGCTGGTCGCCGCCGACGCGCGGATCAGCGCCGCCGGCGTCGAGTACGCCGACGGAATCCAGGTGGTGAAGACGTTCGGCACCGGGGGCCGGGTGCTGCGCCGCTTCGACGACGCCGTGGACGAGCACACCCAGGCGTTCGCGGCCTGGGTCGCCGAGGTGCGCCACAGCTCCGCGGCCTCGCGGCTGTTCGGCTCGGAGATGGCCGTCCTGACCGCCGTGGCGGCCGCCGGCCTGTTCCTCGTCGACAGCGGGTCGCTCGGCGTCGCGGACCTGGTGGCGTTCCTGGTGGTCGCCATCGGACTGCCCAACTCCATCCTTCCCGCCGTGACCGCCGCCCAGGGGGTGCGCAAGGGCCGGATGGGCGCGGCCAACATCGAGCGGCTGCTGGCCCGTACGCCGCTGCCCGAGCCCGAGCACCCGCGGCTGCCCGGTGGCCACGGCGTCGAGTTCGACCGGGTCTCCTTCTCCTACGACGGGGTGACCAACGCGGTCGAGGAGATCAGCGCCGTCTGTCCGCCGGGCCGGGTGACCGCGATCGTGGGCCCGTCGGGCGCCGGCAAGACGACGCTCGCCAGCCTGCTGCCGCGCTTCTACGAGGTGACGCAGGGGTCGCTCAGGATCGGCGGGGTGGACGTGCGCTCGATCCCGTCCGCGAAGCTGCTGGCGTCGATGTCCCTGGTCTTCCAGGACGTCGCCCTGCTGCGGGACAGCGTGGCGGAGAACATCCGCATCGGCCGGCCAGGAGCGAGCGACGCCGAAGTCCGCGCGGCAGCGGAGGCGGCGCACATCCACGAGGTGATCGAGAGCATGCCCGACGGCTACGACACGCTGCTCGACGCGGGCGGCGGCAGCCTGTCCGGCGGTGAACGCCAGCGGCTGACGATCGCCCGGGCGATCCTCTCCGGGGCGCCGATCGTCGTCCTGGACGAGGCGACAGCCGCGCTGGACGCCGACAGCGAGTCGGCGGTCCAGGAGGCGCTGGCCAACCTCGCGGTGGGCAAGACGGTGATCGTGATCGCCCACCGGCTGCACACCATCGCGGGCGCCGCCCAGATCCTCGTACTGGAGAACGGACGCCTGGTCGAACAGGGCCGCCACGGAGAACTGCTCGCGCGCGACGGGCTGTACGCCCGGATGTGGGCGGCACAGGAAGGGGTGCTCGCGTGATCCGCCGCCTTTACCGGCTCTGGCCCAACCCGAAGCTGCTGGCCCGGCTGTGGCTGCTCACCGCGGGGCAGGCCGTCCTTCAGGGTCTGCTGCTGGCGCTGCTGATCCCGATCCTGGACGCCGTCGTGCGCCCCGAACCGGACGTCGGAGCGGCCACACCGTGGCTGGTGCTCGGCGCGGCCGGCGCGGTGCTGTACGCGGTGCTGAGCATCGTCGCCACCCCGGTGGGCTTCGCGGCGGCGGGCGCGCTCGCGGCGCAGCTGCGGCGGCGGTTGATGCGCCATGTGAGCACGCTGACGCTGGGCTGGTTCACCGCCGAGCACAAGGCCCGGCTCGCACGCGGGGTGACCGCGGACGTGGGCAGCGCCGCGCATCTGGCGGTGACCATCGGCGGCCCCGTGATCACCTCGACCCTGCTGCCCGCGACGGTCGTCGTCGTGACGTTCACGGTCGACTGGCGGATGGCGCTGCTGCTGTGCGCGATCGCGTTGGTCGCCTACATCGCCCTGCAACGGGCCGCGCGGATCTCCGAGATCGCCGAGATCGAGCTGGAGCGGGCGGCGGCCGGGGTCGCCGGCCGGGCGATCGAGCTCGGCCAGGCCCAGCCGGTGCTGCGTGCCGCCGGTCATGCCGCGGGCACGCCCCGGATGCGCGCCGCGCTGGAGGACCACCGCGAGACCTACCGGGAGGGCATGCGCCGCGCGCGGCAGCCGTTCTTCGTCTACACCGGTGTGATCATGGCCGGGTTCGTCGCGGTGCTCGCGCTGACCGCCGAGCTCATGCTCGGCGGACGTATCGACGCCGCCAGGGCGATCGTGCTGCTCGTGCTGGCCGCCCGTTTCCTGGAGCCGCTCGGCAACCTCATCGAACTCATCGGCGCCCTGCGCGCGTTGCGCAACCAGATCGCGCGGATCGAGGAGCTCCTGTCCACCCCCGCGCTGCCGGTTCCGGCCGAGCCGGTGCGCCGGATCGCCGAGGCCGGCGTCGAGTTCGCGAACGTCACCTTCACCTACCCGGGCGGCGACACCCCCGCCCTCAAGGAGGTGTCCCTGCACTGCCGGCCGGGCACCACCACCGCCCTGGTCGGACCGTCGGGGTCCGGGAAGACGACGGCGACCCGGCTCATCGCCCGGTTCTTCGACATCGACTCGGGAGAGCTGCGCGTCGGTGGCGTCGATGTGCGCGAACTCGACCCGGCCACCCTGCTCGACGAGATCGCCATCGTCTTCCAGGACGTCTATCTCTTCGACGACACCATCGAGGACAACCTGCGCCTGGCGCGCCCCGATGCGACCTGGGACGAGCTGAAGGAGGCGGCCACCGCGGCGCGGCTCGACGAGGTGATCGAGCGTCTGCCCGCCGGCTGGGCGACCCGTGTGGGCGAGGGCGGCGCGCAGCTGTCGGGCGGCGAACGTCAGCGCGTCGCGATCGCCCGGGCGATGCTCAAGCGGGCGCGCATCGTCCTCGTCGACGAGGCGAGCTCCGCACTCGACCCGGAGAACGAGGCCGCGATCACCCGGGCCATCGCCAACCTCGGCGGCGACCCCGACCGTACGGTGATCGTGATCGCCCATCGCCCCGCCACTCTGGCCGCCGCGGATCGTGTGGTCGCGCTCGACGCCGGCCGGGTCGTGGAGTCCGGCACGCGTGAGGAACTGCTGCTCACGGGTGGGACGTTCGCGCGGCTGAGCTCACAGTACGAGCGGGCACGTCACTGGCGTATCGCCGAGGTGAACGGCTGACCGGAGATCCGCGTCACCGCACCGCTCCGCTGCCGGCGATCCGCACACCGGGGGTCGTCGGCAGTACGGCAGTACGGTTCAGGCCTCGGCGCGCAGATAGCGATGGGCGAGGTCGGTGATGTCGGCGATGAGCTCGTCGGCCAGCCGGTCGATGTCCTCGGCTTCGTGATGCAGCAGCGCATGGGTGGCGCCGTACCAGGCGCTGTAGATCAGATTCGCGGCCATGGCGGGGTTCGGGGCGTCGGCCGGCGGGTCCGGACGCTCGGTGATGAGTCGCCGGAACGCTTCGACATGCGCGTTCTCCGGGCTGACCTGGATCTCCGTCGTGGCGTTGATCGGCGTGTGGCCGTACAGCACATCGTGCAGTTCGGCATGTTCCACATAGACGCGGACCGCGTCGCTGAGCCAGGCGTCCAGGCGTCCGACCCAGTCATCGGCGGGCAAGCTCCGCACCGCCGCGTTCTGGCGCTCGACCAGCCGGTCGATGAAACGGGCCCGCACGGCGAGCATGAGGTCGCGCTTGGAGCTGAAGTGCAGATAGAAGGTGCCGATCGAAACACCCGCGCTCTCGGTGATCTCATCGATCCGGGCAACGTCGATGCCCCGCTCGACGAACACCCTCTCGGCCGCGTCCATGAGGTCGGCGCGCCGCTCCTCGGCGGGTTTGGTTCGCGGGCGGCCAGGGGTAGCTCGGCGACGCACACTCATTTCGCGGATTCTACGTGGTGGGCGCGGGGTACAGACCCGGCGGGCTGCCCCTGGCCATCGGCTTCCCACCGGTCGGCACCTTGTTTTGTAAAATGTCACACCGTACATTGCAGGCTCAAGCTGTCCGCGATCGAGGAGGGACGAGCGTGACGCATTCACATCAGGAGGCGGTCGTGGCTGATGAGTCGGGTGAGTCGGGTGAGTCGGACGAGAACAGGACGCGGAAGAACGGCCTCTACGGGGACGTGAGCACCGAGCTCGCCGAGAACATGAAGCAGGGCTGGGCGGACACCGAGCGCCGCGACCTCGAGCCCGTCGCGCAGGCGGCGTACACCGCACGCCGCAGGGCGGCGCTCTCCGCCCTCTTCCCCGGTGAACTGCTGGTGATCCCCGCCGGCAACCCGAAGGTCCGCGCCAACGACACGGACTACCCGTTCCGGCCGTCCTCCGACTACGCCTATCTGACGGGCGACCGGTCGCCGGACTCCGTGCTGGTCCTGGAGCCCGGTCAGGACGGCGGGCACCGGGCGATCGCCTATCTGCGCCCCCGGTCCGACCGCGAGAACGGGGAGTTCTGGCGCGACTACCACGGTGAGCTCTGGGACGGCCGTCGCAACAGCCTCACCGAGAACGAACAGCTCCTCGGCCTGCCCTGCCGCGATGTCCGCACGCTGACCGGACGGCTCGCCGCGGCCACCGGCCCGGTCCGTCTGCTGCGCGGCTACGACGCGGGCGTCGACGCCGCCCTGGACGACAGGGTGACCGCCGAACGCGACACCGGGTTCCGCGTCGCTCTGTCCGAAATGCGGCTGCTCAAGGACGCGTTCGAGATCGCCGACCTGCGTGACGCCTGCCGGGCGACCGCGCGTGGCTTCGAGGACGTCGTACGCGTCCTCGGCACGGACACACCGACCCCGGAGCGGGTCATCGAGGGCACGTTCTGGATGCGTGCGCGGATCGAGGGCAACGACGTCGGCTACGCGTCGGTCTGCGCCGCGGGACCGCACGCCACGACCTTGCACTGGGTCCGCAACGACGGCGAGACCCGGCCGGGCGAACTGCTGCTGGTCGACGCCGGAGTGGAGAGCCGCAACCTCTACACCGCCGATGTCACCCGCACCCTGCCGGTCGACGGCCGCTTCACGCCGGTCCAGCGCCGGGTGTACGACGCGGTGTACGAGGCGCAGTCGGCCGGTATCGCCGCGGTGAGGCCCGGCGCCAAGTACCGGGACTTCCACCACGCGGCCCAGCGGGTTCTGACCGAACACCTCGCCTCCTGGGGCCTGTTCGGCGAGCGGTCGGTGGACGAGGCCTACGAACTCGGGCTGCAGCGCCGCTGGACGCTGGCCGGTACGGGTCACATGCTCGGCCTGGCCGTCCACGACTGCGCGAAGGCCCGCACCGAGCTGTACGTGGACGGCACGCTGGAGGCGGGCATGGTGCTCACCGTGGAGCCGGGTCTGTACTTCCAGTCGGACGACCTGACCGTGCCCGAGGAGCTCCGTGGCATCGGCGTACGGATCGAGGACGACTTCCTGGTCACCGAGGAGGGCAACGAGAACCTCTCGGCCGCCCTTCCCCGGGCGGCCGACGAAGTGGAGGCGTGGATGGCCCGGCTGCGTGGCTGACCACCGGATGACGCGGACGGACCACCGGATGGCACGGACCACCGGACGACGGGAAGGTATGTGATGGATGTGATGGAACAGCAGGACGGCACTCGCGGAGCGCGGAGTCACGATCGTCAGGCGTCGGCCGCCGTGGCCGAGGTCTTTCGGCAGGGGTGGGCGGACACGGAGAGGCGACTTCCGCCCGTCTCCGGGGCCGCGTGTGCGGCCAAGCGGCGTGCGGCGGTGTCCGAGCGGTTCCCCGGCGAGCGGATCGTCGTCCCGGCGGGCGGGCTGAAGACCCGCAGCAACGACTTCGACTACGTCTTCCGGCCGCATTCCGCGTTCATCCATCTCACCGCCGAGCAGGGGACGTCGGCGGTGCCGGACAGCGTGCTCGTCTTCGAGCCCACCGGCAGCGGGCACGAGGTCACCCTGTTCACCCGGCCGCGGTCACCGCGCGACGCCGGTCCGTCCGGGGCGGAGTTCTACAGCGACCGGCAGCACGGTGAGTTCTGGGTCGGCCGGCGCCGGACACTCCGGGAGACCGCCGACGCCCTCGGTATCGAGGCGGTCGCCCGGGACGGCGTGGAGCGGGCGCTCGGCGGCACCGTCCCGACCCGGGTGGTGCGCGGCGAGGACGCGCTCATCGACGCACTGGTCCCGCCGTCCGCACCGGCCGACGCCGAACTGCTCGCCTTTCTGTCGGAGTTGCGCCTGGTCAAGGACGAGTGGGAGATCGAGCAACTCCGCGCCGCCGTGGGGCACACGGTCGCCGGCTTCCACGACGTCGTCGGCGAACTGCCCCACGCCACCCGCCTCGCCCGGGGCGAGCGCTGGGTGGAGGGCACCTTCAACCGGCGGGCCCGGCTGGAGGGTTACGGCCTGGGGTTCGAGACCATCGCGGCGGCCGGCGCGCACGCGTGTGTACTGCACTGGATGCACAACGACGGCCCGGTCCGGGAAGGGGAGCTGCTCCTGCTGGACGCGGGCGTCGAGGCCGACTCGTTCTACACCGGGGACGTCACCCGGACGCTGCCGGTCGGCGGACGCTTCACGGATGTCCAACGCCGCGTGTACGAGCTGGTGTTCGCCGCCCAGTCGGCGGGCATCGCCGCCCTGCGGCCCGGTGCTCCGTACGGCGCCTTCCACGACGCCGCGACGCGCGTCATCGCCGAGGGGCTCGACACCTGGGGCCTGCGGCCCGGTGGCGGGTCGATCCCGCACGAGGCCGACCTGTACCGCCGGTACACGGTCTGCGGTACGGGCCACATGCTCGGCCTGGACTGCCACGACTGCGCGGCCGCCCGCAGCGAGACGTACGTTGGCGGCGTGCTGGAGGAGGGCCATGTGCTCACCGTCGAGCCCGGGCTGTACTTCCAGCCCGACGACCTGACGATCCCCGAGGAGCTGCGCGGTATCGGCGTGCGGATCGAGGACGACTTCGTCATCACGGCCGACGGTGCGGAGTGTCTGTCGTCGGGCCTGCCGCGCGGTGCGGACGAGGTCGAGGCGTGGATGGAGGCGCTGCGGTGACGAATCCGGGGTCCCGGGGCTCCCGGGGCCCCGGTGCGCACAGGGCGGCCGCCCACATGCAGTCGGTGGCCGCCCTCGTCACGCTCGCTCAATAACCGTCGCTTTCCGTGCACTTGTGATCGAGGCCAGATCACCTCTGTGCGATCGGTGCGCAGATTTTTCGGAGATTCACCCATCCGGAGGGGCGCACTACGGCATAGGATCATGCCGCGCGCCCCTGGGGCCTCTTCTGCCCCACCAGCATCGTTTCCCATAGCAGCACGCCCTCACCGACACCCCCCACAACCCGTTAACAGGTATCCGCGTGTCACCGATATTCGAGCCCGGTTCCGGCGACGGAGCCGCGCAGTGAAAATCAATCGTCGCCTCGTACTTCTCGTCACCGCACCGCTCACCGTGGCCGTCGCCTTCTCGGTTCTCGCCCTCGCACCCGCGACGAACCAGGCGCTCCAGGCCGACCGGCTGACCTCGATGGTCGACGCCGCCGACGGAGCGAGCGAGTTGGCCCACCGATTGCAGCGTGAGCGGGCGGCGGCCACCGCTCTGATCTCCGAACAGGGAGACGCGGAAGCGTTCCGGTTACGCGCCAAGGCCACCGACGAGAGCATCGCCGGGTTCCGCGCCCGGACCAAGGGGCTCTCCTCCGTACCCGGCAGCGCACAGGGCGCCCTGGACCGGATCGAGCGCTTCATCGAGGAGATGCCCGGGCTGCGCGCCCAGGTGCGCTCGGGCAGCAGCACCGTCTCCGCCCTCGCCTTCGGCTATCGGATCGTGATCGCCGACCTCAACAGCTACCGCGACGGCATCGCGCAGGCCGACGGCGTCGACGCCGACATCGCGGATCGGATCCGCGCCGCCGCCGCCCTGACCGAGGCCGCCGAGCACACCGCCCAACAGCAGGTCACCGTGGCGAGGGCACAGGCCGCGGGCGGTTTCACCACCGCCTCGCAGCGGACCTTCGACGCCGGCCGGATGGGTTACACCAGGTCGGTCGGCGTCATGTTCGACCTCGGGCCGGGCGAATGGCGGACCTGGCTGGAGCGCACCCTCTCCGGGGCGAAGGCGCTGGAGGCCCGACGACTCGAGGACGAGATCGGACGCACGGACGCCGGCAAGAGCATCACGGTCACGCCGGAGGCATGGCAGAAGGCCGCCAACGACCGCCAGGAGCTACTGCGTTCGGTGGAGAAGCGGGTCGACGCCGCTGTCCTCGCCGAGGTCTCCGACGTCCGTACGACGCTCATGTGGACGGCCGGCGCGGAGGTCGCCCTGGTGGTGCTGACCCTGGTCGGCGTCGTCGTCGTCGCGATCCGCCTGGGGCGCGTCATGATCCGGCGGCTGCGCGATCTGCGCAACGCCGCGCACGAGGTCGCCCACTCCGGGCTGCCCGCCGTGATGAGCGAGCTGTCCCAGCCCGGCGCACTGCGCGGCGCGACGCCCGAGGAGGTGGCCCGGCGGACCGGCGACCCGGTCAGGACCACGGGCGAGGACGAGATCGGCGAGGTCGGTGAGGCGTTCAACGCCGTCCACCACGAGGCCGTCCGGCTCGCCGCTCAACAGGCGTATGTTCACGAGCAGTTGGCCGAGACGCTGGTCGGTGTCGCCCGCCGGGGAGCCCGGTTGACCGCCGTCATGGTGTCCGAGCTGGACACCGTGCAGCGCGACGAGGCCGACCCCGTACGGATGAAGACCCTCTTCGCTCTCGACCACCTCGCCGTCCGCATGGAGCGCAACACCAACAACCTTCTGGTGCTGGGTGGTTACGGAAACGCCCGGGTGCGCTCCGCCGACGTCGGGTGCTCCACCGTCATCGTGGCCGCCGCCCAGCAGATCGAGCGGTTCGACCGCGTCTCGCTCGGCGTGATCGAGGCGGGGATCGGCATCACCGCCCGCGCCGTGCACGACGTGGCGCACATCCTGGCGGAACTGCTCGACAACGCGACCCGGTACTCGCCCCCGGACAAGCAGGTCGGGGTCGCCGTCTGGCGGCTGTGGGACCGGGCCGTCGTGCAGATCGTCGACGAGGGAGTGGGCATCACGGCGGAACGCCGCGCGGTCCACAACGCCGCGCTGCTCGAACCGCAGGCGGGCATCGGCGACGTACGGTCCATGGGTCTGCATGTGGTGGCGCGGCTCGCCGCACGCCACGGCATCGTGGTCGAACTGCGCGACTCCTCGGGCCCCGGCACCATCGCCGAGGTCACGCTGCCCGCGAAGGTGCTGGCGTTGAACCTGCGGGAGGACCAGGGGCAGCCGCGGCCGGGCGGGCCCGCCGACGCGGTCGGCAACGATGTCGGCTACGAGGCGCCCCGGCCGATCACCCCGCCGGGGCCGGGGGGCCGCCTGCAGCCGGCCGGATCGGGCGCGCGGCCCGAGCGCGGGAGCGCCCGGGTCGGTGCGGAGGTCGGCACGCGTGAGCGGGGGCACGACACCGCACCGGCACCCGCACCTGCACCCGCTCCCGTACATGAACATGAACGTGAGCGGGGGCGTGAGCGTGAGCGGGGGCTCGACAGCGCGCCCGCGCCGCATCCCGTGCACGACGAGCCCGCGCCGCAGGTCGCCGGGGTCAGTTCGTCAGGGCTGCCCCTGCGGCAGCGCAGAGCACCTCAGCAGTGGCCCGCCGCGGGCAAGCGGGACGGCGCCGAACAGCGCCCCGGCGCCGGTGCCCCGCGGCCGTCGCCCCGCCGCCGGGACTCCCGGCAGGTCTCCGACGTGCTGGCGGCCTACGCCCAGGGGATCAACCGGAGCACGAACCACCGGGGGCGTTCCGCCCCGGACGACAACACCGAACGGACCGAGAAATGACCACCTCCTCCGACCTGAGCTGGATCCTGAGCGATTTCGCCGGGCGCCTCCCCGAAGTCACCCAGGCGATAGCCGTGTCCGTGGACGGACTCGCGCTGGCATACACCGGCGTGGAACGCGACGACGCCGAGCGGCTGGCCGCCATCGCGTCCGGCGTCGTCAACCTGCTGTCCGCAGCCGCCCAGTTGACCAACACCGACCCCGTGGAGCACAGCCTCACCGCGATGGAGGGCGGCTACATGTTCTCGATGGCCGTCTCCAGCGGCGCCTCGCTGCTCGTGACCACCACCAGGGACGCGGACATCGGTGAGGTCAGCTACATGATGTCCGAACTGATCAACCAGGTCGGCGACTCGCTGTCCCCCCAGGTCCGCGACTCGATCCCGCAGCCGCCGCGCTGATCCCCGGCCCGGCCGCACCGGCCGGCGCTCCCGCCATCCCCGTTCCTCCCCTCCACCCCTGATGAGAGCCCTCATGTTCTTCTTCGCACCGTCCCGTCCCTGCCGCAGCAGATTCCGGCCGGCCGGCGCTGCCGTCCTCGCCCTCGGCCTGGCGGCCGTCACCGGGTGCAGCGGCGACAGCGGCGCCGGCGACGACACCGTGAAGATCGGTCTCGTGGCCTCCCTGTCGGGCACCTACGAGCCGGTCGGCACGGAGCTGCGGGACGGCTTCAAGCTGTATCTGGACACCCACGACAACAAGCTGGGCGGCCGCAAGGTCGAGCTCATCGTGGCGGACGAGGGCGACGGCCCGCCGACCGCCGTGCCCGCGGCCACCAAGCTGGTCAAGAAGGACAAGGTCGACGTGTTGACGGGGCTCGTCGGCGGCGGCTCGGTCAACGCGGTGCTGCCGTTGATCCAGCAGGCCAAGATCCCCTTCCTGGGGTCGAACGCCCGGCCTCCGGTCAAGGACATCGAGTACGTCTGGACGACGAGCTTCCTCTCCGACGAACCGGGCAAGGCCATCGCCCCGTACATCAAGGAGAAGGTCGACGGGCCGGTCTACGCGATCGGCCCCGACTACCAGGGCGGTCACGACGAACTGCGCGGATTCACCGACGAGTTCAAGCGGGTGAAGGGCAAGCTCGCCAATCCGGACGGCAAGACCACCTGGACGCCGTTCCCGAAGACGACCAACTTCATGCCGTACTTCGCGGAGATCGCCAAGACGGACGCCAAGGCGGTGTACTGCTTCTACGCCGGCAAGGCCGCGATCGACTTCGCCAAGCAGTACGCCCAGTCGGACATCGCCGATCTGCCGCTGTACACGGCCTTCGTCACCGAGGGCAGCGTTCTCCAGGCCCAGGGCCCCGCGGCGAAGGACATCTACTCCGTCCTGAACTACGCGGCCGACCTCGACAACGAGGCGAACCGTACGTTCGCCGCCGACTGGACGGCGGAGCACGACACCCAGCCCACCACCTACGCGATGGCGTCGTACGACGCGGCCGCCGTGCTGGACAAGGCGATCGCCGACGCGGCGAAGGACGGCGACGTGACGTCGCAGACCATCAACAAGGCCATCGCGGGTCTCGGCCAGATCGACAGCCCGCGCGGCGCCTGGGAGTTCGGCGACAAGGCGCACTCGCCGGTGCAGACGTGGTACCTGCGCCAGGTGCGGCCGGACGGCTCCCAGTTGGCCAACGTCATGGTCCAGGACCTGGCGACGCTCGGCAGCTGACATGGATCTTCTGGATGCCCACCTCATTCCGGCGGTGGACGGAGTGGCCTTCGGGCTGCTGCTGTTCGTGGTCGCCGCCGGTCTGAGTCTCGCCTTCGGCACGGCGGGTGTGCTGAATCTGTCGCACGGCACGCTGTACGCGATCGGCGCCTATACGGGGGCCGAGCTGAGCGACGGGACCTGGGGCGGGCTCGCCCTCGGGCTGGCCGCCGGGACCGCGGCGGCGTGCGTCGCCGGGGCGGGGCTGTCCGCAGCGACGGCTCCGCTCGCCCGGCGTGGGCATCTGGCGCAGGCACTGCTGACGTTCGGGCTCGCCCTGATCGGCGGGGATCTGCTCATCCAGTTCTTCGGGGCGGACGAACTACCCGTACGCGTACCCGAGGCGCTCGACTCCTCGGTGACGCTGCTGGGGCACCGCTACCCCGCCTACCGGCTCTGCTTCATCGTGATGGCCGTGCTGCTCGCGGCGTTCGGGACCTGGGTGCTGACCCGGACCCGGATGGGTGCGGCGGTACGGGCCGCCGCCGACGATCCGCAGATGCTCGCGGCCACCGGCCACAGTCCCCGGGCGGTGCACACCGGCGTCCTCGCGGCGGCGGGTGCGCTGGCCGGGGCGGCGGGCGTGCTCGGGGCGCCGATCATCGGCCCCGGGCCCGGTACGTCCGAGACCGTGCTGATGCTGTCGCTCGTGGTGGTCGTGCTCGGCGGGCTGCGCTCGCTGTGGGCGACCTTCTTCGCGGCGATCGCCGTGGGCGAGGTGCAGACGCTGGGCGTCTCGGTGGCGCCCGAGCTGGCGCCGTATCTGCTCTTCGCCGCGATGGCCGCGGTGCTGGTGCTGCGCTCCCGCTTCGCGGAACCGGCGACGGCGCACGGCCCCGAGGGCCCTGCTCCGGATCCGGTCGCCCGGCTCCGGAGCCACCTCGCCGGCCGCCTGCGACGCCGGCCGCGCGGGGCGGCGCGAACGGGACCGGGACCGGCAGCGGAGGTGTCGGGGGCCGTCAAGGTGGGCGGGGCGCCGGATGCGGACCGGGCCGTCGCCGTGCCCCGCGCGGGCAGGAGCCTCCTGCCGGCGTGGACCGGCCGGCTGCCGGGCGGGTCCGCGTGGCGGCAGGCGGCTCCGCTGCTCGTCCTGCTCGTGGTGCTGATCGCCCTGCCGGCCCTGCTCGACGCGTACAGCATCTCGCTGGCCGGCTCCGCACTGGCCCTCGGGCTGCTCGCGGTCAGCGTCACCATCCTCACCGGCTACGCCGGACTGCCCACCCTCGGGCAGACCGCTCCGTTCGCCGTGGGCGCGTACGCCACCGCGAACCTCGCGGACGCGGGCTGGACCGTGGGCCCCGTCCAGATCGTCCTCTCGGCGCTCGCCGCCGCGGTCTTCGCCGCGGTGGTGGGGCCCGCGGTGATCCGGGCCCGCGGCACCACCGTCCTGATGATCACGCTCGCCGTCGGCGAGCTGACCGGGGCGGTCGTCAACCAGCTCAAGTCCGTCACCGGCGGCGCCGACGGTCTCGTCGGTTTCCCGGCCACGCAGGCGCTGTGGGGCGGGGAGGGGATGCTGGAGGAGAGCGAGCTCTACACCTACGCGCTCGTCGTCGCCGCCGTCGCCGTCGCTGTCACCCTGCTCGTCCTGCGCTCCCCGGCGGGGAAGCTGCTGACCGGCACCCGGGGCGCGGAGGCGCGGATGCGCGCCTCCGGCCATCCGGTGGGGCGGTACCTGCTGGTGGCCCATGTCTGCGCGGGCGCGCTGGCCGGTGTGGGCGGTTCGCTGATGGTGACCGTCCAGCAGTACCTCTCCCCCGCCGACGTCGGGTTCGAGATCGCCGCGTTCGCCCTGCTGGCGGTGGTCATCGGCGGTACGACGTCCGTGGTCGGGGCGCTGCTGGGCGCCGGGCTCATCGTCGCCACCCGGGACTGGGTCGCCGGTTCCTGGCCCGGCCACGGTCCGCTGCTGCTCGGCGTGCTGTTCGTCGCCACCGTGTACCTGCTGCCGCGCGGGCTGGCGGGTCTGCGCGGCGGCGGATCCGGCGGCGGGGGCGGGCCGTCCTCCGACGCTCCCCGGAGCGAGGATCATCCGCCGCCCGCTCCCGCCTCGGCCCCCACCGGGAAGGTCTCCCCATGACACCCGCACCGACCCCCGCGGCCCCGGAACCGGCATCGGCACCGGCATCGGCACCGGAGGCGACGCCCCCCGTCCTGGACCTCACCCGGCTCACCCGCAGATACGGCACGCTCACCGCCGTCGACGACGTCGGCCTGCGGCTCCCGGCGGGCGCCCGGCACGCCGTCATCGGCCCCAACGGCGCGGGCAAGACCACCCTGCTCAACCTCATCGCGGGCACGGACCGGCCCGACCACGGCACGATCGTCCTGGACGGCACCGACATCACCCGTACGTCCACGGCCAGGCGGAGCCGTCTCGGCATCGCCCGCAGCTTCCAGCAGCCGTCGGTGATAGCCGAGTTGTCGGTGCTGGACAACATCGTCCTGGCCGGCTGGCCGCACCACCCGAAGCGCCGCGGGGCCTGGCGCCGCCCGTCCCGCTACCGGCTGCACACCGAGTCCGCGGGCCGTCATCTGGAGACCGTCGGCCTCGCGGACCTCGCCCATCGGCCGGCCGCCACGCTCTCGCACGGGCAGCGCCGCATGCTCGACCTCGCCGCCGCGCTGGCGGGCAACCCCCGGCTGCTGCTCCTGGACGAACCCGCGGCCGGACTGACCGACGGCGACATCGGCCGGCTGCTCGGCATCCTCGGCGGTCTGCCGGCAAGCGTCGCGGTCATCCTGGTCGAGCACCATGTCGAGGTGGTCGCGCAACTCGCCGCGACCGTAACGGTGTTGGCTGCCGGGAAGGTGCTGCTCACCGGCCCGACCCAGGAAGTGCTGGCGCATCCCGAGGTCCGCGACGCGTACCACGGGCCCGCCCGGTCCGCCGCCGAAGCGGCGTCCGTCACCGAAGCGAGAGGATGACCGGCCCCCGATGCTCGAACTCACCGGCCTGACCGCGGGCTACCACGGCGGCACCGTCCTCCACGGCCTCGACCTGTCGGTGCCCGCCGGCACGGTCCACGCCCTCGTCGGCCACAACGGCGCCGGCAAGACCACCCTCGTCCACACCGTCGCCGGGCTGATGCGCCCGAGCGCCGGAACCGTCACCCTGGACGGCCGCGATGTGACGGGCCGGCCCGCGCACCGGATCGCCCGCGCCGGGATCGGGCTCGTACCGCAGGGCCGTCGGGTGTTCGCCGGGCTCACCGTCGACGAGCATCTGCGGCTCTCCTACCGTCCGCCGCGCCGCGGGGACACGACGCGCCCCAGCGTGTGGACCCCCGCGCGCGTTCTGGAACTGCTGCCCCGGCTGGGCGAGCGGCGGGGCAACCGGGGTACGGATCTGTCCGGCGGCGAACAGCAGATGCTGGCGCTGGCCCGCGCACTCCTCGGCTCGCCCCGGGTGCTGCTGCTCGACGAGCCGACCGAGGGACTCGCGCCCGTACTCGTGCGCCAGGTACACGAGTTGGTGGCCACGCTGGCGGACGAGGGCATCGCCGTACTGCTGGTGTCCCCCAGCCCGGCGCAGGCCGTCGAGTCCGCCCGGGCGCTCACGGTGCTCACCTCGGGGCGGATGACGCTGCGCATGACCGGGGAGGAAGCCCGCGCCGACGCCACCGCGCTGCACGCGGCGCTGGAGCTGACGGCGACGGCGACGGCGGCCTGAGGCGCGAGCGGAAAAAATCCGCGGCGCCCGGCCCCTGCCCGCCCCCTACCCGGCCTTCATGCTGTGGCCGCCGAAGCCGCTGCGCCGGTCGGAGCCCTTGTTCTGGTCCTGCCACCACGCATCGAACTCGGGCTGCCCCATGGCGGACCAGTCCGGTGTGTTCTCGACCTGCGCGCCGCCCATCCGGCGGGCGAGCGCGACCATGGCGGACCCGACGGGCCCGCGCCCGGCGTCGTAACGCTCCAGGACCTCCTTCCAGCTGCTCCCGGCCTTCCAGGCGGCCTCCAGGGCGGTGGCGTCCTGGAGCGCCTTCACGCTGCCGCCACCGATGTGCGGCCGGGCGACGCTGGCGGCGTCGCCGACGAGCACCATCCGGCCCGAGGTGTAGTGCGGCACCTCCAGGTCGTAGATGGGCTGGATGAAGGTGGTCTCGGCGGGGGTCCGGAGCACCCTGGCGGCCCAGTACGGCGGGAAGTTGTCGGCGACCAGGGCCCGCAGACGCGCGGTGAGCTCGGAGTTGAGCCGGCCCGGCGGGAGGGAGGTGGGCGTCCGGAGGTCGGGGTGGAGGCCGTCCGTCCGCGGAGGCGCGGTGTAGAGCACCCAGTTGAGCAGGTGCCCGCCCACGCCGTCCGGGATGCGGTAGATCATGCAATGGCCGCCGGGGAAGACGATGTTGTGCGCGTCCTCGCCGTCCGACGGGAGGTCCGCGACGTCCGGCGACGTGCCGCGCCAGCCGATGTATCCGGCGTACGTGGCGTCCGCGCCGGGGAACATGGCCTCGCGGACGACGGAGCGGTATCCGTCCGCCCCGATCACGACGTCGAAGTGCTCCCGCTGCCCGTCCGCGAGCCGGAGCGTCACCCCGTCGGCGTCCGGCTCCACCCCGGCGACCACCGCCCCGGACCGGTAGGAGACCCCCTCGGGCACCCGGCGGCGCAGCTCGCTCCACAGGGAGCCCCAGCTGTAGGCGCGGAAGGGGAACGGCTGCTCGCCGACGGCCCTGCCGTGCTCGGCCTCGCCGTCCCGTACGCTCCACACCCGCCGGGTCAGCGGCGCCCACGGCATCTCCGGCGCGACGTACCCGGCTTCCCGCAGCTCGTCGTACCGGTCGCTGTGGAGGGCGATCCCCACCCCTCGGTCACGGAGCCGGGCATCGGCACGCTCGAGGACGGTGACCCTTTCGGCTCCCCCGCGCGACGCGGCCAGGGCCGCGGCACACCCCGCTATGCTGCCGCCGACCACGGCGATGCTGCCTCCACGCATGACTGGCGCTCCACTCACTCGGTGTACCGGTCGCCGTTGCGTCGCACGCTGTTGCCGCGACGGCGCGACCGGGCGAAATCACCCTGTATCAGGGCCTGTTGACCGGCCCGTGACCTGCGGTCAGGGCCCGGACGGGATCCTATCGAGGAGGAGCGCCCGGCCTGTGGGCCAGGGCATCCGGCGGCGAACGGGTGCGCCCCTCGGCTCCCGGCCCCCGCCACCGTGTGCTCCGGTCGGCCCCGCCCGCGCTGCGTACCCGACCGGCCCCCCTTACTGTCTGTGCTGACGTCGCCACGCTGGGAGCCGGTCACCGCCGGGGCCCGCATCCGGCGGGGCGTCCGCCCCAGCCCCGTACAGGAGGAACCCATGCCGGAGCTGTTCATCGATGGCCAGTGGACCGCTGCCGCCGAGGGGCGGACGCGGGAGATCCGCTGTCCGGCCGACGGCACGCTGGTGGCCACGGTCGACGAGGGCGGGGCCGAGGACGCCGCCGCTGCCGTCGCCGCGGCCCGGCGGGCCTTCGACCACGGGGCCTGGCCGGGGACGCCCGCCGCCGAGCGGGGGCGGTTGCTGCTGCGGGTGGCGGAGCTGCTGGAGCGGGACAAGGACGTCTTCGCGCGGGCCGAGTCGCTGGACACGGGGAAGCGGCTGGTCGAGAGCGCCTACGACATGGACGACATCGCGAACTGCTTCCGGTACTTCGGCAGCCTCGCCGGCGCCGGGGGCACCGACCGGGTCGTCGACACCGGGAACGCGGACACGGACAGCCGTATCGTCCACGAGCCCGTCGGAGTGTGCACGCTCATCACGCCATGGAACTATCCGCTGCTCCAGACCGCCTGGAAGGTCGGCCCGGCGCTCGCGGCCGGCAACACGTTCGTCCTCAAGCCGAGTGAGCTGACCCCGCACACCGCCATCCTGCTCATGGGGCTGCTGGCCGAGGCCGGGCTGCCGGACGGGGTGGCCAATCTGGTGCTCGGGGCGGGGGGTGTCGTGGGCGCACCGCTGACCGAGGATCCGCGCGTGGACATGGTGTCGTTCACCGGGGGGCTCGTCACCGGGCGGCGCATCATGGCCGCCGCCGCGCCCACCGTGAAGAAGGTCGCCCTGGAGCTGGGCGGCAAGAATCCCAACATCGTCTTCGCCGACGCCGACTTCGACACCGCCGTCGACTACGCGCTGACGGCGGTCTTCCTGCACGCGGGGCAGGTCTGCTCCGCCGGGGCGCGGCTCCTCGTACAGGACGAGCTGCACGACCGGTTCACCGACGAGCTGGTGGCGCGGGCCCGCCGGATCAGGCTCGGCGGGCCGTTCGACGAGGACGCGCGCAGCGGGCCGCTGATCTCCGCCGCGCACCGGGACAAGGTCGAGGCGTATGTGGCCGAGGGCATCGCCGAGGGCGCGGTGCTGCGCTGCGGGGGCGCGCGGCCCGACGATCCGGCGCTGGCGGGCGGCTTCTACTACCTGCCCACCGTGCTGGACGAGTGCGCCACCTCGATGTCCGTGGTGCGGGACGAGTCGTTCGGTCCGGTGCTCACGGTCGAGCGGTTCCGGGACGAGGACGACGCGGTCCGGCTGGCCAACGACACCGTGTACGGGCTGGCGGGGGCGGTCTGGACGCAGGACGGCGGGCGCGCCCACCGGGTGGCCTCGCGGCTGCGCGCGGGCACCGTGTGGATCAACGACTTCCACCCCTACGTACCGCAGGCGGAGTGGGGCGGCATGAAGCAGTCCGGCTTCGGCCGCGAGCTGGGTCCGGCCGGTCTCGCGGAGTATCAGGAGGCCAAGCACATCTGGCGCAATGTCGCGGCGGTTCCCCAGCGGTGGTTCGAGTGAATCCGGACAGCGGTACGGGGCCCGGGACGCCCCACCGCTCCTCCCCCGTTCCCGTCGGCCGGTCGAATTCTGGAGACCCGATGCCCGCATCAAGCCCTGCACCCGTGTTCGATTACGTCGTCGTCGGCGGCGGTACGGCCGGTGCGGTCATCGCCGCCCGGCTCACCGAGGATCCCTCCGTCACCGTCTGCGTACTGGAGGCGGGTCCCTCGGATGTCGGGGACGACAGCATCCTGCGGCTGGAGCGGTGGATGGCGCTGCTGGAGTCCGGTTACGACTGGGACTATCCGGTGGAGCCGCAGGAGAGCGGCAACAGCTTCATGCGGCACGCCCGCGCCAAGGTGCTCGGCGGCTGCTCCTCGCACAACTCGTGCATCGCCTTCTGGGCCCCCGCCGAGGACCTCGACGAGTGGGGCGCGCTGGGCTGCACCGGGTGGAGCGCGGCGGACTGCTTCCCGCTCTACCAGCGGCTGGAGACGAACGACGCGCCCGGCGACCACCACGGCCGCTCCGGTCCGGTCACCATCCGGACCGTGCCGCCCCGCGACCCGTGCGGTACGGCTCTGCTGGAGGCCTGCGCGGCGGCGGGCATCCCCACCGTGCCGTTCAACACGGGCTCCACGGTGATCCGGGGCGCGCACTGGTTCCAGATCAACGCCCGCGAGGACGGCACCCGTTCCTCGGCCTCGGTGTCGTATCTGCACCCGGTGCTGGGAAAGCGGCCCAACCTGGAGGTACGGACGGGGCTCCAGGCGAAGCGGCTGCTGTTCGACGGGGACCGGTGCTCCGGGGTGGAGTACCTGGAGCCCGACACCGTCCACAGCGGGGCGGTGCACGCGCGGCGCGAGGTGATCGTCTCCTGCGGCGCGATCGACTCCCCGAAGCTCCTGATGCTGTCCGGCATCGGCCCGGCCGGGCATCTGCGGGACACCGGGGTGGACGTACGGGTGGACTCCCCCGGGGTCGGCTCGCACCTCCAGGACCACCCGGAGGGCGTGATCATGTGGGAGGCGAAGCGGCCCATGGTCACCACCTCCACCCAGTGGTGGGAGATCGGGATCTTCGCGGACACCGAGCCGGGGCTCGACCGGCCGGACCTGATGTTCCACTACGGCTCGGTGCCGTTCGACCTGAACACCTACCGGCGCGGCTACCCGACCTCGGACAACGCGTTCTGCCTGACCCCGAACGTCACCCGCGCCCGGTCCCGGGGCACGGTGCGGCTGCGGACCCGGGACTTCCGGGACAAGCCCCGGGTCGATCCGCGCTACTTCACCGACGAGCACGACGTACGGGTGATGACGTACGGGCTGCGGCTGGCGCGGGAGATCGCGGCGCAGCCCCGGATGGCGGACTGGGTGGGTACGGAACTGGCTCCGGGGCCCGGCACGACCACGGACGCGGAGCTGTTCGACTACATCCGTGAGACGCACAACACCGTGTACCACCCGGCCGGGACCGTCCGGATGGGCCCGGTGGAGGACGTGGATTCGCCGCTCGACCCGCAGCTGCGGGTCAAGGGGGTCCGGGGGCTGCGGGTGGCCGACGCGTCCGTCATGCCGTTCCTGCCGACGGTCAATCCGTGCATCACCACGATGATGATCGGCGAGAAGTGCGCCGATCTGATCAAGGAAGGCCCTCTCCCCGTCACCGCCTGACTATTCGTACACATGCTCGAATAGCGTTACGCTCTCCCCATGGCCGTACACCTGCAGAGCTCCCTCTTCGACCAGGAGACCGAGGTCGGCACCCGCCCCCTGAGCGGACTGCGGCGTACCGATCTGGGGCACGGGGCCTGGATCGACGTACTGCCGCAGTGGCTCCGGGGCGCGGACACGCTGTTCGAGACGCTGGTACGCGACGTCGCCTGGCGGGCCGAGCAGCGCGTCATGTACGAGCGCGTGGTGGCCGTCCCCCGGCTGCTGGCCTTCTTCGGCCGCCACGATCCCCTGCCGCATCCGGCCCTGGAGGCCGCCCGTACCGAGCTCGGCGAGCATTACGCGGCCGAGCTGGGCGAACCGTTCACCACGGCGGGGCTGTGCTTCTACCGGGACGGGCGGGACGGGGTCGCCTGGCACGGGGACACCATCGGCCGGGGAAGCACCGAGGACACCATGGTCGCGATCCTCTCGCTGGGCGCTCCCCGGCACCTCGCGCTGCGGCCGCGCCGCCCCGGCCCCGCCCCCGTCCGCAGGCCGCTCGGCCACGGCGACCTGATCGTCATGGGCGGCAGTTGCCAGCGCACCTGGGAGCACGCGATCCCCAAGACCGCGCGGGGCGTCGGGCCGCGCGTCAGCGTGCAGTTCCGGCCCGACGGGGTGCGCTGACCCCGATGCCCGGCGGGCCCGGCCCGGGTCACCGCGGTTGTGCCGGTCCCGGGCAGGGCGGATTCTGAGGGTAATGAACCGGGCCGGGGTCGCGCCGTGAGCGCGGCGAGTGCGGCGGAGAGCGCCGATTTCCGTGGCCCCCTGGACATCACCAGGGCGGCCACGGTGGTCCTGGACGCCGAGAGCACCGTCATCGGCTGGAGCCCCGCGGCCGCCGAGCTCCTCGGCTACCGTCCCGCCGATGTCCTGGGGCGGCCCCTGAGCGCGTTCCTCTCGGTCCACCCGGTAGGCGGCACTCCCCCGGCCGGAGTACCGGGCGCAGCTCCGGCCGGCGTACCGGGCGGAGCAGCCGGTGCCGCCGGAACCACGGGTCCCGGCCTCGGGCCGCCGTCCCTCGTCGGCAACGCGATCCACCTGGCCCGCGCCCGGGACGGCCGCGAGCTGCTGGTGGCGACGGCGACCTGCCCGCTGCCGGGCGGGAGCGCGGACGGCGCGGCGCCGGGCGCTCCGGACCGGATCCTGGTGGCGGCCGAGGTGGGGGCGCTGCGGGACTGGGAGTCGCGGCTCGCCCTGCTCCAGGGGGTGGCCACCAAGTCGCCCGTCGGCCTGGCCATCTACGACACCGACCTGCGGCTGACCTGGAGCAACACCGCTTTCGAACGGGAGATCGGGCAGCCACTGGCCGCGTTCCGGGGCAAGCGGGCCGACGAGCTGTATTCCGGGGGCACCTTCGTCAACCCCGGCTACCCACAGACGCTCGACGGCGTCATGCACCAGGTGCTCGACACCGGGGAGCCGATCCTCGACCTGCACTTCCGGGGGCAGCCGCCCAGCGACCCGGGGCGTGACCACCTGTGGTCCTGCGCCTACTACCGGCTGGAGGACGCCCACGGGCATGTGTTCGGCGTGTGCGAGGACGCCTTCGACATCACCGACCGCTACCGGGTCCAGGAGCGGCTGACCCTCCTCGTCGAGGCGGGCCGCAGGATCGGCACGGTCCTGGACGTGGCCACCACCGCCGAGGAGATCGCCGAGGTCGCCGTGCCGGACTTCGCCACCACCGTCCGGGTGGATGTGACCCGGGCGGCGGTGACCGGGGAGACGGCGGCGGTGGGCAGCCCGGCGGACATGTCCCTGCTGCGGGTCGCGGAACGCTCGGAACCGGGGGCCCGCGCCCCGGACCCCGGCCTCCCGGAGACCGGTCCGCCGGGTGCGGACACCCCCGGAGTGGGCCTCCCCGTGACGGCTCAGGGCTCCGGGAACCCCGGCGGGCCCCGGGGGCCGTATCCGCCGGTCGTCTATCCGCCCGGCTCCCCGCAGCACCGCAGCCTCTCCTCCGGCGGGCTCGTGCTCGACGAGGGCGCCCTCGTCGTCCCGCTGCGGGCCGGGGGCGGCATCCTCGGGCTCGTCACCTTCGACCGCGGCGTGGGCCCCGAAGCCCCGGCCCGGGCGCTCGCCCCCGACAGGGCGAACACGTTCGACAACGGCGAGGTCGCCCTGGCCGACGAGCTGGCGGCCCGGGCCGCGGTCTGCATCGACAACGCGCGCCGCTACACCCGCGAGCGCACCGCTTCCCTCGCCCTCCAGCGGCAGTTGCTGCCCCATCACCTGCCGCCGCAGTCCGCGGTCGAGACCGCCTACCGCTATCTGCCGGCGGACGATGTGACCGGCGTCGGCGGGGACTGGTTCGACGTGATCCCGCTGTCCGGGACCCGGGTCGGGCTCGTCGTGGGGGACGTGGTCGGGCACGGGCTCCAGGCGGCCGCCACCATGGGCCGGCTCCGCACCTCCGTCCGGGCCTTCGCCCAGCTCGACATGGCCCCCGACGAGCTGCTGACCCGGCTGGACGACCTGGTGGGGCAGCCCGCGGAGGAGCGGTCGGACGTCCACGGCGGGGCCGTCGAGACGTACGACGTGACCACCGGGGCGACCTGTCTGTACGCGGTCTACGACCCGGTCTCCCGGCGCTGCGTCATGGCCCGGGCCGGGCATCTGCCGCCGGCGATCGTCGATCCCGGCGGCCGGGTGTCGTTCCCGGACCTGCCCGCCGGGCCGCCGCTGGGGCTGGGCGGTCTGCCGTTCGAGTCGATGGAGA
This sequence comes from Streptomyces sp. NPDC091289, assembly GCF_044757365.1. NCBI lineage: Bacteria > Bacillati > Actinomycetota > Actinomycetes > Kitasatosporales > Streptomycetaceae > Streptomyces > Streptomyces sp. NPDC091289. The sequence continues at coordinate 180,350 of NZ_JBIVUT010000002.1, read as the reverse complement.
TCGACCTGCCGGTGGACAGCCTGCTGGCGCTGTTCACCGACGGTCTGGTCGAGGCCCGGGACCACGACATCGGCCAGGGCCTCGACGCGCTGGGCCGGGTGCTCGGGGACCGTTCCGCGTCGTTGGAGGAGCTGTGCGACCGGGCGGTGTCCGAGCTGGTGCCCGGCGGCACCAGCGCCGACGACACGGCCCTGCTCCTGGTCCGCACCCGCGAGCTGGACGCGGAACGGGTGGCCGACTGGGAGCTGACCGCCGAACCGGTGTCGGTGGGCCGGGCCCGCGAGCTGGCCACCGGGCAACTGACGGCCTGGGGCCTGGAGGAGCTGTCGTTCGCGACCGAGCTGGTCGTGAGCGAGCTGGTCACCAACGCGGTCCGGTACGGGGGCGGGCCCCTGGGACTGCGCCTCATCCGGGACCGCACCCTGGTGTGCGAGGTCGCGGACACCGGCCACACCTCTCCGCATCTGCGGCACAGCGCGGAGGACGACGAGGGCGGGCGCGGCCTGTTCATCGTGGCGCAGCTCGTCCAGCGGTGGGGCACGCGGTACACCCCGACCGGGAAGACCATCTGGACCGAGCAGGCCCTCCCTCCCGCCGGATCCGGCTGACCGTTCCGGCCGGATCCGGCTGACTCCCACCGCCCTGCGGCCGGGACCGGCCACTTTGTTGACAACCCAACAGACATCGACTTAGGTGTGCCTTACCTAAGTCGACTGGGTGTCCGTGGTTCTGGTTACCGATGCCGAGAAAGGTGCTCATCTCATGAGTGCTGTTCCCTCCACCCGTACCGTCGCCCGCACGGGCCTCGCCGCGTTCGCCGCCGCCGCGCTGGCCGTGACCTTCGCCTCCCCCGCCGCCGCCGCGACCGGTACCCGTACGGTCACCGACGGGGGTACCACCTACAACCTGTCGCTCACCGCGCCCGACACCGCGGCCGCCGGGGGCGCGAACATCACCGTCACCGGCAGCGGTTACAACACCGCCCGGGGTGTGTACGTGAGCCTGTGCGTGGTGGACGGGGCGCAGGGCGACAACAAGCCCTCGCCGTGTCTCGGCGGCCAGGACGAGTCCGGCACCACCGGCGCCTCGCACTGGGTGTCCGACCTGGGCGGCGGCCTCCCCAACACCTCGCCCTTCGGCGCGGGCGGCACCTTCAGCGTCCAGATACACGTCAAGGCCGATCTCGGCGGCGGCAACGTCTGCGGCGACACCGTCGAGTGCGCCGTCGTGACCCGCGCCGACCACACCGACACCAACAACCGCGCGTACGACGTCCACGCTCCCATCGACTTCGTGTAGCACCACGCAACTCCGTTCAGCAGCCCAGCCATTCGCCCGGTCCCGGCAGCTCGTGCCGGGGCCGGGCTCCCACGCGTCGTGACGAGGAATCACATGACATCCACTCCGGGCACCGCTCCCGGCACCCCGCCGAGCGGCCGCGGCACACTGAGACGCCGGGCGGGTACGGCCGCCGTCGCCGCCCTGCTGCTCGCGGCGATCCCCGCGGGCGCGGCGGTCAGCGCCGACGCCGGCACCCCGAGGACCGCCACCGGTCCGCAGGGACAGAAGCTCACGGTCTCGGCCACCACCGGACTCGACCCGGCCGGGGAGAAGGTCCGGGTCACCGGCGAGGGGTACGGGCTCACCACCGGCATCTACGTCGCCCTCTGCAAGGACAACGGCGACAACCGGGTGCCCTCCCCCTGCCTCGGCGGCGCGGACATGAGCGGCGGTTCGAAGACCTCGCAGTGGATCGTGCCCCCGGGCGACCCGTACGAGGGCGATCTCGCGCTGGCCTTCGGGCCCGGCGGAACGTTCGACGTGGAGATCGAGGTCACCGCGAAGGGCGACGGCCTCGACTGCGCCGAGGTGTCCTGCTCCGTCGTCACCCGCGCCGACCACCGCGCGGCCGGCGACCGTGCGCAGGACGTCCGCATACCCGTCGCCTTCGCGGGCCAGGAGCCCGGCGAACCGGGCGGCGAGGGCGTCGACGTGCCCGCGGGGACCGTCTCCTACCAGGCCGCCGCCGACTTCACCTCGGCCGGCAAGCCGCTGGACCTGCTGCTGCACCCCGAATCGAAGAAGCTGTACGTCGGGGCGGACAACCTCCCCGACACGGCCGACGTCGACGAGCGCGGGCTGTATGTGCTGAACCCCGAGGACGGGACGCCCGAGAGCTGGGTCAGCCTGGCTCCCGGCTCCACCGGCGAGCTGCGCGCCTCGACGGCCGCCCGCATCTCGGGGCCGCTGCCGGGCGACGGCGTCGTCTACAACTACCCGCTGCGGGGCGTCGGGAGCGCCAAGGCGGGTGACGAGGCGGCCTCGGGCGTCTGGCTCGCCGGGTCCACGATCACCGACATCGCCCCCGGTACGACTCCGGAGACGGTGCTGGTCGCCCAGGGCGCGAAGCTCTCCGAGATCGAGCGGGCGACCGGCGAGGCCACCCGGAGTCTCACCCTGCCGGGCGGCACGCAGTTCGCCGCCGATCCCGAGCGGGGCGCGCTCTGGTACAGCGACTTCGCGGCCGGGAAACTGCACCGGGTCGACCTCGCGTCGTTCGAGGTCACCGGCTCCTTCGAGCTGCCCGGTGCGCAGGGGACGGCCGGATTCACCGAGACCGACCCGGCCACCGGCGCGGTGTGGGTCGGGGTCAACCGGTCCGTGCTGGTCTTCGACGCCGCGGGCACGCTGGTCAGGACGCTCGTCGGCGAGGACCTGGCCCGCGACGCCGCGTTCGACCCGCGGAGCGGCCTGGCCTTCGTCGTCTGGCAGGACGGCGGAAACCTCTCCGACCCGGCCAACGACAACAACGGCACGCTGACCGTGTACGGCAGCGAGGACTTCGCCGTGGCCGCGAAGGACGTGTCGCTGCCCGGCAACCACTCGCAGTCCGGCGCGGCCTCGCTCGCCGTCGAGCTGGGCGGCGCCACGGTCTTCGTGACCAGCCCCGCCGAGGGGAAGATCACCAAACTGGTCCGGCAGGTCTCGCCCCTGGTGACCCGCGCGCCCGCCGACGTCACGGCGAAGGACGGCGAGGAGGTCACCCTCACCGCCGAGGCGGAGGGCACCCCGGAGCCCACGGTCCGGTGGCAGGTCAGCACCGACGACTCGCAGACCTGGAAGGACGTCGAGGGCGCGGACGGGCCCGCCCTCGTGTTCACCGCGCGGACGGCACAGGACGGCTACCGCTACCGCGCCGAGTTCCGCAACGACGTCGGCACCACCCGGACCACCGCCGTGACACTCTCCGTCGGCGCGGCCACGGGCGGCGGGGACACGGGCGGCGACACCGGCGACACCGGCGGCACCGGAGATGCCTCGAACGGCGGTGGCAACACGGGAGGTGACGACTCAACAGGTGGCGGCGGTGACAGCGGTACGCAGTCGAGCGGCGGCTCCGGCTCCACCGGTACGGCCGGCGGCTCCGGCTCCGGCTCCGGCTCCGCGGTCGGCGGATCCGGCTCCGCCGTCGGCGGTGGCGTCGCGGGCGGCACCGGTGCCACCCCCACATCCGGCGGCGGCAGCCTGGCCGCCACCGGGGCCACTGTGATGTCGGTAACTCTCGCAGCAGCGGCGCTCGTTGGCGCCGGGCTGCTGGTCCACCGGCGTGCGAGGAGGCGCACGGAGGGCGCGTTCTGACTCCGTAGCAACCCCGCAGCGACCCTCACCGCCCCGCCCGGACACGGCGGGGATCGTGCGAACCCCCTGGCCGGGCACACGCCCGCCAGGGGGTTCGCACGTTCCCGGGGCGGCGCACCGGAGCCTGGGCCACCGCGGGCCGCGCGTCGCCACCGGCCGGCACAAGCGCTTACCCATCTGCCGCTCCATCAACATCCGTACACACAAGGCGACATCGCATGGTTCCGGCCGATCGGAGGTGTCTGGACCGAGCCGTCTGAACTTCACGAGAACTCCAGCGAAATGGCACGTGTGTGGATATCGTGCACCGAGCGAGGGCGCATCCGTCAGTCCATGGGATCGACGGATGCGTCCCGTTTGTGGGGGTGCGACTGTGACTGGGGGGTTCATGGGGCATGTCGAAATACCTGATACCGACCTATCCGGGCCGGTGGGGCTCCGGGGCGCGCCGCGCCCCCGCACCGCCGCCTCCCGGAATCGCACGGCGGCCCTGGAACAGCTGTGGCGGGCCCCGACAGCACAGCGCGACCCGGCCGACCGGGCACCGGCCCGGCGGAAGCGGGCGCCCGGCCCGGCCCTCGCCGCACTGACCGACCTGCTGGCCCTGGCCGGTCCGGCCTGGCTGCTGCTGCGCGCGGGCGACCAGCCCCGTCCGGTGGCGGCCGCCGTGGTGGCGGGGCTGATGTGGGCCGGGCTGCGCGGGGCCCGGGGGCGGTACACGGACCGGCCGGACACCGAGCCGGGCGGTGCGGTCGGAGCCGTCGGGGACTGGCTCGTGCTCATCGGGCTGCTGGCCGTGCTGCACACGGCGGCGGGGAGCCCGGTGGACCCGGCCACGGCCGTCGTCGCCGTCGCGCCCGGGCTGCTCGTCGCCACCGTGGTCGCGGGGCTGCGGCGGGGTGACCGGGTCCGCCAGGTGCTGCTGGTGGGTGAGGCGGCGGGCGTGGACCGGGCGGCCGAGCTGCTCAACTCCCGTACGGATCACGACTATCGGGTGGTCGCCGCCATTCCGGTGGGCACCGCGCGGCTGGAGCTCGACGGGGTGCAGGTGCCGGGGCGCCTCGCGTCCTGCCCGGCCGACGACGACGTGAGCACGGTGCTCGGCGGGGTCTACGCCCATGCGGCGGACCTGGTACTGGTGGCTCCCGGACCCCAGCTGACCGGCGACCGGCTGCGGCGGCTCGGCTGGGGACTGCACGACGGGGGCGTCGCCCTGTCCGTGGTCTCGGAGCTGTCCGGGGTGGCGGCCGAGCGGGTGCGTCCCGTCACCGCGGCCGGGCTGACCCTGCTGCACGTCGCACCGCCGTTGCGCGGGGGCCCGCAGTCGGTGCTGAAGAGCGTGCTGGACCGTGCGGGCGCCCTGTTCGGACTGCTGGCGCTGGCACCGCTGTTACTGGCGGTGGCGCTGAGCGTCCGGATGTCCTCACGGGGCCCGGTCTTCCACCGGCAGGTCCGCCAGGGGCAGCACAACCGGCCGTTCACCATGTGGAAGTTCCGCACGATGGTGGCGGACGCGGAGGAGCTCAAGGCGCAGCTCGCCCAGGTCAACGAGGTCGACGGCCCGCTGTTCAAGATGCGCAGCGATCCTCGGGTGACCCCGGTCGGGCGGCTGCTGCGGCGCACCTCGGTCGATGAACTCCCGCAGTTGGTCAATGTGTTGCTGGGCCATATGTCGCTGGTGGGGCCGCGTCCGCCGCTGCCGGAGGAGGCCTCGCGCTACGACGAGCGGGAGCACCGCCGGCTCGCCGTGAAACCGGGGCTCACGGGCCTGTGGCAGGTGAGCGGCCGCTCCGATCTGAGCTGGCAGGAGACCGTCTCGCTCGACCTGTGGTACGTCGACAACTGGTCGGTGGCCGCCGACATGGGACTCCTCGCCCGCACTGTGCGCGCCGTCGCCGACGGCCGCGGGGCGTACTGAGGGGCGGCGGGCGTGCGGATGCGAGGAGGATCACCGGTGCGCCGCCGCGAGAGGTCTCCCGGCGGCGGCGAACGGTCACTGTCCGGGCGGGAGTTGCCCGAGCCACCAGGCATAGGTGCGGGCGATGCCGTCGCGCAGCGGGATCCGCGGTGTGAAGCCGAGGGAGGAGAGGCGGGTCACGTCGAGCAGCTTGCGGGGCGTCCCGTCGGGCTTCGACGTGTCCCAGCCGATGTTTCCCGGATAGCCCGTCACTTCCCTTACTGTTTCGGCGAGTTCGCGGATGGTGAGGTCCTCGCCGCAGCCGATGTTGACGGGTTCGTCGCCGTCGTAGGCCTCCAGCAGGGTGACGCAGGCGGCGGCGAGGTCGTCGACATGGAGGAACTCACGGCGCGGAGCCCCGGATCCCCACAGAGTCACCTCGGGGGACCCGTCCCGCCTCGCCTCGTGGAAGCGGCGGATCAGCGCGGGCAGGACGTGCGAGGTCTCCAGGTCGAAGTTGTCGCCGGGCCCGTAGAGATTGGTGGGCATGGCGCTGATGTAGGAGGCGCCGTACTGCCGCCGGTAGGACTGGGTCTGGACGATGCCGGCGATCTTGGCCAGCGCGTACGCCTCGTTGGTGGGCTCCAGTTCGCCGGTGAGCAGCGCGTCCTCGCGGATCGGCTGGGGTGCGAGCCGGGGGTAGATGCACGACGAGCCGAGGAAGAGCAGCCGCTCGGTCCCGGCCGCGTGCGCGCCGGCGATCACGCTGAGCTGGATGCGCAGGTTGTCCTCCAGGAACTGCACGGGATACGTGCTGTTGGCCATGATCCCGCCGACCTTGGCGGCGGCCAGCACCACGGCGTCCGGGCGGACCTCCTTCAGATACGTCCCGGTCCGCGCGGCGTCGCGCAGATCGAGGAGGTCGCGGCCGCGGGTGAGCACCTCGTGGCCGTCGTCGGCGAGGCGGCGGGCCACCGCCGAGCCGACGAGGCCGCGGTGTCCCGCGACGAATATGCGGGAGCCGGGCCGCAGTAGGGAACGGGCGGATTCCTGGGGCGGGACGGGGAGTTCGGTCGTCATGGCTCGGATTGTGCCAGCAGAAAGGGACTGCGGTGATGTTTTGCCGCAGAACGCTCCAATTCCGATATGTCGGTGAACGTCGCCGTCGAGGCGATCAGCAGAGAAGGGGGAATCGTGGCGAAGACCGCGCTCATCACCGGAGTGACCGGCCAGGACGGTTCGTATCTGGCGGAGTTGTTGCTCGACAAGGGATACACGGTGCACGGGCTCATACGGCGTTCGTCGAGCTTCAACACCGAGCGGATCGACCACATCTACCAGGGTCCCGAGGAGCCGGAGCGCTCCTTCGTCCTGCATCACGCGGACCTGTCCGACGGTGTCGCGCTGGTGAACCTGCTGCACGACATCCAGCCCGACGAGGTCTACAACCTGGGCGCGCAGTCGCATGTGCGGGTGTCCTTCGACGCCCCGCTGTACACCGGTGACGTCACGGGGCTCGGCACCATCCGGCTCCTGGAGGCGGTCCGGGCCAGCGGCATCCGGACCCGGATCTACCAGGCCTCGTCCTCGGAGATGTTCGGCGCCAGCCCGCCCCCGCAGAACGAGAAGACCCCGTTCCACCCGCGCAGCCCGTACAGCGTGGCGAAGGTCTACTCCTACTGGGCCACGGTCAACTACCGCGAGGCGTACGGCATGTTCGCGGTGAACGGGATCCTCTTCAACCATGAGTCGCCGCGCCGGGGCGAGACCTTCGTGACCCGGAAGATCACCCGGGGCGTCGCCCGGATCAAGGCCGGGCTGCAGGACCGGCTGCACCTGGGCAATCTGGACGCGGTCCGGGACTGGGGGTACGCACCGGAGTATGTGGACGCCATGTGGCGCATGCTGCAGTGCGACACCCCCGACGACTATGTGGTCGCCACCGGCGAGGGTGTCAGCGTCCGGCAGTTCCTGGAGTTCGCCTTCGAGCACGCGGGCCTCGACTGGCGCGAGCATGTGCGGTACGACCCGAAGTACGAACGCCCCAGCGAGGTCGACGCGTTGATCGGCGATGCCTCCAAGGCCGAGGAGCTGCTGGGCTGGAAGCCCGAGGTGAAGTCGCGGGAGCTGGCCCGGATCATGGTCGACGCCGACATCCGGCAGCTGGACGACCAGCTGACCGGGGCCGCCGTTCGGGTGGACAGATGAAGAGGCCGGGCCGTCGCGCGCGCATCGCGACCGTCGCGGCCCTCGCGCTGGCCGCCGGGGTGCTCGCCCCGGTGGCCGCCGCGCCCCCGGCCGCGGCACTCACCGATCCCGTCGGCTTCACCGCCGACCATCTGCCCACGTACCAGACCAACGGGATCGTGTGGTCGCTGGCGGAGGCGAACGGGGTCGTCTTCGCGGGCGGCACGTTCTCCTCCGTCCGCCCGGCGGGCACCCCGTCGGGAGGCGGCTCCGCGTCCACCGTCAACTTCGCCGCGTTCAACGCCGAGACCGGGGTGCCGACCGCCTGTTCGCTCTCCTTCACCCGGAGCAGCGGCACCGCGACCGTGCGGGCGCTGGCCGTCTCCCCGGACAAGTCCACGCTGTACGTGGGTGGTTACTTCAACGCGGTCAACGGGACGAGCGCCAACGGGCTGGTCGCCGTCGACACCGCCACCTGCACCCGGCGGGCGGGGTTCTCGCCGAACTTCTCCGCGACGGTGCGCGCGCTCGATGTGGCGGCGAACGGCACGGTGTACGCGGGCGGCGACTTCCAGTCGATCAACGGGACGACCCGGCGGTTCTTCGGCGCGGTGACCCCGGCCGGTGCGGTGACCGGGTGGAATCCGGACGCGGACGACCCGGGCCGGACCGTGCGGGTGACGCCGGACGGGGAATCGGTGCTGATCGGCGGCGACTTCTTCACCGTGGGCGGGGCGAACTCGCACGCCCTCGCGGTGACCGCGGCCACCACCGGGGCCGTGACGCGCGGCTATCCGAACAACTTCATCCCGTCCACCGCCGTCATCAAGGACATCGTCACGGACTCCGCGTCCGGCGGCTGGTACGCCGCCGGTGAGGGCCGGGGCGGGAACTCCTTCGACGGCCGGCTCGCGATGGAGCTGGACGGCTTCGGCCAGCGCTGGCGGGACACCTGCCAGGGGGCGACGCAGGCGCTGCGCGTGTACAAGGAGGTGCTCTACGCGGCCAGCCATGTGCACGACTGCTCGACGATGGGCGGCTTCCCCAACCAGACGCGCAAGCACCTCACCGCCCAGCGGGTGGACGATCCGGACCTGCTGGGCTGGCTGCCCGACACCAACGACGGGATCGGGGAGCCGGTCGGTCCGCGCGCCCTGACGATCTCCTCACGCGGTGGCCGCGACTTCCTGTGGGTGGGCGGGGAGTTCACCACCGTCAACGGTGTGCAGCAGCAGGCGCTGACCCGCTTCGCGAACACCCCGGACACCGGTTCCCCGAGCCTGCCCGCCGTGTCCGCGTCCGCGCCGCGCGCCGGTGAGGTGCGGGTGAGCTGGCGCACCTCGCTGGACCTGGACGACAGCCTGCTGACGTACCGGGTGTACCGCGACGGCGGCTCGACGCCGGTGCACACCACGACCGGCTCGTCGCTCTTCTTCAGCCGTCCGCAGCTGACCTTCACCGACCGGAACGTGGTCGCCGGCCGGACGTACTCCTACCGGGTCTCGGCGACCGACGGCGCGGGCAACACCAGCGCCCAGTCCCCCGCCGTCTCCGTGACGGCGGCGTCCTCCGCCTCCCCCTACCGGGAGCGGGTGCTGGCCGACGGGGCGGATCTGTACTGGCGCTACGACGAGCCCGGCGGGGCGTTCGCCGCCGACGCCTCCGACAGCGACAACGGCGGGGTGTACGTGAACACCCCCACGTACCGGAGCACGCCCTCGGCGGTCGCGGGATCGGCCGCGCTCGCGCTGAACGGCAGCGACGAGTACGTGTACAGCGACCGGCTGCACCGCTACACCTCGCCCACCCCGTACTCCATCGAGACCTGGTTCCGTACGACGTCGACGAGCGGCGGGCGGATCGTCGGGTTCGGCAACAACATCGGTACCGCCCAGGGCCATACGAGCTCGATCTCCGACAAGCTGCTCTACCTCACGAACAATGGCCGCCTCGCCTTCGGCGTCCAGGCGGGCAGCACCAACAGCCGCCCCACCCTGACCAGTTCGGGGAGCTACAACGACGGTCAGTGGCACCACGCCGTCGCCACGCAGGGGCCGGGCGGCATGGCCCTGTACGTGGACGGGGTGCGGGTCGGCTCCAACGCCACGGCCGGCAACCGCTCGTACAACGGGTACTGGCGGGTCGGCGGGGACGCGATGAACAACGCCTGGCCGAACCGCCCGTCCGGCACCTACTTCGCCGGCCAGGTCGACGAGACGGCGATCTACCCCTCGGCGCTGACCGCCGCCCAGGTGGCCGCCCACCACGAACTGGCCCAGGAGCCGGCCCCGCCGGGCGACACCACGGTGAGCGTCCTGCCCGAGGAGGACGCCTACGTCAACAGCGTGGCGGCGAACACGAACTACAACGACCAGCAACTGGCGTCCCGGGGCACGACGGCCTATCTGAGCTATCTGCGCTTCCCGCTGCCCGCCGCCCCGGCCGGGCAGGTCCTCAAAGCTGCCCGTCTCCAGTTCCGTACGTCGTCGGATCCGACGGCGGGCTCCGCCGAAAGCCACGACGTGGTGCCGGTCACCGGTGCCTGGACCGAGTCGACGGTCACCTACAACTCCCGGCCGGCGCTCGCCGCGTCCGTGCTCGGGACGATCACCGGCGCTACCGCCGTCTCCACCGACCACGCGGTGGAGCTCTCCGCGCCGGCACTGGGCGGGGCCCTGGGCTCCTCCTACTCACTCGCCCTGACCAGCGGCGGGACGGACAGTCTGCGCATCTGGTCGAGCGAGGCAGGATCCGCGGCCTCCCGGCCGCAGCTCGTTCTCACCTTCGGAGCTGAATGATGAACGAAAGTACGGGGCAGAGATCCGGCGGGCGCGGCCGTGTGCGGGCCGCCCTCGCCGCTCTCGGCCTGCTGGCCGGAGCCCTGACCGCGACCGCGGCCGGGACCTCTCCGGCGGCGGGACTGACACCACCGGTCGCCATCACCGCGGACGACCTCACCACCTGGCAGACCAACGGCATCGTCTGGTCGATGGCCGCCGGCGACGGCGTCGTCTACGCGGGCGGCACCTTCTCCACCCTGCGGCCCCCCACGGCCGCTCCCGGCACGGGCGAGCAGCCCGCGGTGAACTTCGCCGCGTTCGACGCGGCGACCGGGACGCCCACCGGCTGCTCGCTGTCCTTCACCATCTCCTCGGGCACCGCGACCGTCCGGGCCCTGGCCCTCTCCCCGGACGGTGAAACGCTGTACGCGGGAGGACAGTTCGGGGCGGTGAACGGGGTCGGGGTGAGCAACATCGCGGCGATCGACACCGCGACCTGCACCCCCCGCAACAACTTCAAGATCTCCGTGACGGCGACCGTGCGGGCGCTCGCCGCCACCGCCGACACGGTCTACCTGGGCGGTGACTTCAACAACGTCGGCGGGCAGACCAGGAACAAGTTCGCCGCCGTCACCACCGGAGCCTCGCTGCTGCCCTTCACGGCCAACGCCGACGAGGTCGCCCGGGCCGTCGAGGTGACTCCGGACGGACAGCACGTGCTGCTCGGCGGGGACTTCTTCCGGATCAACGGCACGAACACCCACGCGCTGGCGGTGGTCGACGCGACCACCGGCCAACTCACCAAGTCCTACCCGGGGTTCATCCACAACAACTCCACGGTCCAGGACATCACCACCGACGCCGCCGGCTTCTACACCGCCAACGAGGGCAGCGGCGGCGGAGTGTTCGACGGACGCATCGCGCTGGACCTGAGCGACTTCAACCAGCGCTGGCGGGACACCTGCCTCGGTGCGACCCAGTCCGTCCTGGTGCACTCCGGGGTGCTGTACAGCGGCAGCCATGCCCACGACTGCGCCAGCATGGGCGCGTTCCCGGACCAGCCGCGCAAGCATCTGCTGGCCCAGTCGGTCGACGACCCGAAGCTGCTGCCGTGGTTCCCGGACACCAACGACGGCATCGGTGAGCCGGTCGGTCCGCGCGTGATGAGCCAGACGAGCAGCGGGGGCCGCCACTATCTGTGGGTGGGCGGCGAGTTCACCACCGTCAACAGCAAGCCGCAGCAGGGCCTGACCCGGTTCGCGGACGGCCCGGACACCGGCGCGCCCTGGGTGCCCAACGTCTCCCTGTCCACGCTGACTCCCGGGCAGATCGACGTGAACTGGCAGACCAGCTTCGACACCGACGACGGGGAGCTGACCTACCGGATCTACAAGGACAATTCCGCCACCCCGATCCACACGACGACCGGCTACTCGGTCTTCTGGGACCGGCCGCAGCTGACCTGGACGGACACCGACGTCGCCCCGGGCGAGACCCACTCGTACCGGATCACCGCGAGCGACGGCATCAACACCAGCGCCAAGTCCCCGGCCCAGTCGGCGACCGTGGCGAGCACGACGGAGGCGTACCCGGCGCGGGTCAGGTCCGACGGGGCGAGCCTCTACTGGCGCTACGACGAGGGCACTTCGACCTTCGCGCACGACAGCAGCGGCAACCTCAACAACGGCTTCCTGCGCAACGCGCCCGCCTACCGGCAGACCCCGGCGGCGGTCGCCGGACCCTCGACGGCGATCGGCTTCAACGGCACCGACGAGTACGCGTACAGCAACCGGCAGCACACCCAGCCGACCCGGTTCACCATCGAGACCTGGATCAAGACCACCACCACCCGGGGCGGGAAGATCATCGGCTTCGGCAACCTGACCCAGCAGAACAGCACCCGCCACGACAAGCACATCTACATGCGCAACGACGGACGGCTCACGTTCGGCGTGTACAGCGGCTCCGCCCGTACGGTCGCCACCACGGGCGCGTACAACGACGGCCAGTGGCACCACGTCGTCGCCACCCAGGGCACCGGCGGCATGGCCCTGTACGTCGACGGGCAGCTGCGCGCGTCGAACGCCCTCTACACCACCAACGAGAGTTCCCCCGGCTACTGGCGGATCGGCGGGGACAATCTGTCGAGCTGGCCCAACCGGCCCACCAGCAACTTCTTCGCCGGACAGATCGACGAGACCGCCGTCTACCCGACCGCGCTGAGCGCTTCGCAGATCAGCGCGCACTACGCCCTGAGGAACGGCTGATGAGAAACCCGTTCCTGGCCGGCGCCGCCGTCATCGTGACGGCGGCGGCGCTGGCCGCCTGCGGCTCGTCCGCGGACGGGAACGACCCGGAGGCCGCGGGCGCCCAGCGCCCCGCGGCCTCCGGGCCCGCCGTCCCCGGCCCGTCCGCCGGCACACCCACCACGCCCACCACGCCCGCTGCCGAGAAGGCAAAGGAGCCGGAGGAACCGCAGGAGTCACCGGCCGACACGGGCCCGAAGACCCCGTCCGACGAGATCACCCCGGCGACGGGCACGTTCACGAAGAAGCAGAAGGAGTATCTGGAGGACCGGGTGCCGAAGGGCATGGACCCGGCCGCCGTGCTCCAGACCGGCCAGGAGACCTGCGACAAGCTCCGCTATCTGGTCAAGGCCGACCGGGACACCGCCGTCGGCGCCATCGCGACGGACGAGATCCCGGACGCGGCGGACGCGGTCGCCGGACTCTGCCCCCGGCATCAGGACCTGGTGGACGAGGCGGCGTACGCCTACCCGGACGGTACCCACACCGGAAAGAAGCTCCGGCCGGGCGTTTACCGCTCCGCCTCCCCCACCAAGGACTGCTCCTGGGAGATCACCGGGGCCGGGGGCAAGGAGCTGACCTCGGGCCGGTCCGACACCGGCACGTCGCGGAAGATCACGATCCCGAAGTCCGCCCGCACGTTCACCTCCACAGGCTGCTACGCCTGGCTGCCCGAAGGGACCAAGGGATGACCGCAGGTACGCCGAAACTCCCCATCGCCGTGGCGATCCCCACCAAGAACGAGGGGCTCAACATCGCGGAGGCGGTGAAATCGGTGCTCGGCCACTTCGAGGCGGTCGTGGTGGTGGATTCCCACAGCACCGACGACACCGTCAAGATCGCCGAGGAGTGCGGGGCCGAGGTGGTCACGTACACCTGGGACGGCGGCCACCCGCGAAAGAAGCAGTGGTGCCTGGAGAACGTCCGCACCGATCTGGACTGGATCCTGCTCCTGGACGGAGACGAGCGGCTGAGCCCCGGGCTACTGGCCGAGCTGCGGGAGACGTTCCGCAACCCTTCGGCCCCGAAGCCTGCGGCGTACGACATTCCGCTCGGCTACTGGTTCTCTGGAAAGCGGCTGCGCCACGGATACACCATCCGCAAGCGGTCGTTGACCGACCGGACCCGCTCCCACTACCCGGAGGTCGGGGACCTGGACGCCCCCGGCATCGGTGAGGTCGAGGGCCACTACCAGCCGGTCGCGGCGACGGTGGGGACGCTCACCCACCCCATCGAGCACCAGGACCTCGACCCGGTGACCGCCTGGTTCGAGCGGCACAACCGCTACTCGGACTGGGAGGCGTGGCTGGAGCAGCACCCCGAGGTCAAGGAGCAGGTGCGCCAGGTCAAGTCCCGCCAGGGGCAGTTGTTCCACAAGGCACCGTTCAAGCCGGTGGTGTCCTTCGCCTATATGTACCTCTACCGGCGGGGCTTCCTGGACGGCCGGGCGGGCTTCGACTTCGCGCTGGCGATGAGCTTCTATCGCTGGCAGATCGCCCTCAAGTCCCGCGAGAAGCCGCTACGTTGACGGGCGGGGCGGTCACCCTCGCCTCCGGCGGATCACGTCCTCGTAGGTCCGCCGGAGGGTGGTGGTGACGACGTCGATGGTGAAGCGGTCGTTGACCAGCTCCCAGGCGGCCTTGCCTGCCTGCTCGGCGGCCTCCGGCTCCAGCAGTTCCAGGATCGCGTCGGCGACCTTGCGGGCGTTGGCCGCGTCCTCGCCGACCCGGCTGTCGATCACCCGGCCCGCACCGGCTTCGGCGACGTCGGGCCCAAGCCCGCAGGTGCGGGTGATGACGACCGGGGTGCCCACCGACATCGCTTCCAGGACCGAGACCCCGAGGGGCTCCTCGATCGACGGGAGGACATACACATCGGCCTCGCGCCCGGCGGCGAGGACCTGCTCATGGTCCAGCGGGCCGACGTGATCGAGGGAGCCCGTCACGCCCAACTCACGGGCAAGGGCGAGCGTTTCGGGCAGCGCCCCCGTGTCCGGGCCGGCCAGCACGAAGCGGGCGTCCGGGTGGCGGGCGAGGACATGCGGCATCGCGGCGACGAAGTCCTCGGGGCGCTTGCGCTCCTGGATCCGGGCGAGGAAGAGCACGGTGGGCGGCCGGCCGGGGTCGCGGGCGGGCTTGCGCTCCTGCGGGCGCACCCCGTTGACCAGCCGTACGGTGCGGGTGAGGGGGACGGGCGCGGCGACGGCGTTCACGTCGAGGCGTTCCCTCTCGGTGAGGTGCAGGACGGCGTCCGCCCCGCGCAGCACCTTGCGTACCCCGAGCAGATCGGTGAGCTGGGCGACCTTCTTCTCGGTCGGGTCGACCATGCCGTGGGTCTGGACGACCAGGGGTGTCCGGGTGGCGAGGGCGATGAGCGCGGCGGGCAGGGTCACCAGGTCCCGCATCAGATGGACGTGGACGAGGTCGGCGCCGCGCATCATGCGGCGTGCGGTGTTGAGGAGCGCGGCGGAGGTGATGCCGCTGACCTCGAACATCGGGAGCAGGTGCCGGGCCTGGAAGAGATGGACGGGAACTCCCTCCACCTGGCTGGGCAGTTCGCCGTCCGGGAAGCCGTCGCCGAGGGCCATGATGCGGGCGTCGTCACCGGAGGCCCGCTGGGCCTTCGAGAGATTGAGCGCCACCCGGGTCGGACCGCCGAACGCGTGGTCCGGGGTGTGGAGCGTGACGATGTGCAGGATTTTCACCAGGGTTCCCCTCAACCTCGGCCGACTGTTCACAGCGTAGTCATCGCGTCCCCTCAAGTGGGTTGATTCGTTAGAGTGTTCAGCGGTTCACTGATCGGGGGGCGCATGACGTCGGTGCACACGTCGGCGCGTACGCCGACGGGCGGGAAGGCCTCCGATGTCGCGCCGCGGCCGATCGCCTGGGCCATGCTGTCGCGGGCGCTGGCGGTGCCGCTGATCCTGGGGCTGGTCTGCTTCCTGCCCGCGGTGATCGCCGCGCAGCCCGGCAGCGGGGTGCGGGACACCGCGTACTGGCTCCAGTTGGTGCTGACCTGCTATGCGGGGGCCCGGCTCGCGACGATGATCCTCTCGACCCGGCGGCGGCTGCTGCAGGGCGTCTTCTGGATGTTCGTGTACATCGCGATGGGCGTGGCGCCGTTCGCACAGGTGGTGATCGGTCAGACGCCGACCCCGATGGTGGGGCCGCGCCAGGATCTGGTGACGGCGATCGCGCTGATCCTGGTGGGGTGCGCGGCGTTCGACCTGGGGGCGCTGCTGGCCTCGCGGCGTCCGCTGCGGCGGCGTACCCCCTCCCCCCGGGGCACGGGCGGGCCCGCCCTGGCGCATCCGCTGCGGCTGCGGCTGCTGGTGCTGCTCGCGTTCGCGGCGAGCGGGTACTACGTGCTGAAGCTGGGCGGGCCCGCGGTGTTCTTCTCCAGCCGGCAGGAGATCAGCGAGACGGTGGCGGCCAGCGGAGTCGCCTCGACCGAGTCGAATGTGGGCTCGGCGTTCCTGAAGGGCTTCGGCACGGTCCCGGCGCTGCTGGCGCTGCTGTTCTACACCCGGCGTCTGGTGACCTCGCACCGGGCGCGGCGCACCCCGTCGACGGTCCTGGTGTGGGTGGCGCTGGCGGCGGTCAACCTGGTCGTGAACAACCCGATCTCCAACGCCCGTTACTGGTTCCTCACGGTGCTGGTGTCGCTGTTGTTCACCGCGTTCCCGCGCAGTGCGGCGATGTACCGCTCGGTGCTGGCGCTGGGCGTGGTGGGGGCGCTGGTGCTGTTCCCGTACGCGGACAAGTTCCGGTACGACGAGGCGGGCCAGAAGTCGGTGCAGTCGGCCTCCGTCTTCGAGCCGCTGGCCACCAAGGACTACGACCAGACGGTGATGTTCGCCAACACGATCTCCTGGGTGGACACCCGGGGGCACACCTACGGCCGTCAACTGGCGGGCTCCGCGCTGTTCTTCGTGCCCCGGGCGGTGTGGAGCGGCAAGCCGGAGGACACCGGGGTCCGGGTGGGCCAGTGGATGGGGATGAACATGACCAACCTCTCCGCCCCGCTGTGGACGGAGCTCTGGGTCGACCTCGGTCCGGCCGGGATGGCCGGCGGTCTCGCCCTGATCGGCTACGCGGCGGCCCGCACCGACCGCAGGTACGCCCTCGCGGTCACCCGGGCGGGACCGGGTTCCGGCAGTGTGCTGGCCATCGCCGCCCCGTTGATCGCCGGGTACACGTTCATCCTGCTGCGCGGTCCACTGCTCCAGGCGGTGGGGAAGCTGGCCATCGCCGCTCTGTGCCTGGTGCTGATCACGACGTTCAGGGAGCGGCGGGCAGAGCGTCGGCGCTGAGTGGTCAGACCTCGGCACGCAGCCAGGTGTCGCCTGCCCGGAGCCAGAGGAAGCCGTCACGGCCCTGGCCGCACTTCAGGACGACGCGGCCGGGCATCCGGAGCCGGAGTCGACCGGTCACCGTCCAGGTGTCGCCGTCGAGTTCGGCACGTACGAGCTCGGTGGTCCGCTTGTTGTGGTCCCGGCGGGTGAATACCGCCCGGTCGCCGCGGACCGCGAACCCGTCCACCCGGGTAACGGGGCTGGGGTAGCTGGTCACCGCACCGGTGGACGGAGTGATCCGGGTCAGGAAGGTGCCGCCCTTTCGGAAGCCGGCTGAGGACCACACGAGCCAGACCCGGTCGTCCTCGGTCGCGGCGGTGCACCCCTGCAGGGGGTGGTCGGGCAGCCGTCCCCCGGGTGACCAGGTCGCCTCTCCCCGGACGTTCCAGCCCGCGAGGCCCTCTCCCGACTCGGGGTGGCCGCCGTAGATGCCCTCGTCCCCGTAAGCGGTCCAGATGCCTCCGTCGGCGTCGGTGACCAGGGTGGCGATGTCGTCGCCGAGACAGAACTCGGCGTCGGGAGAACCCGATGCGGAGAACACCACGGCGTTGGCCCGCCAGAGCCCCTGGGCCTCCATGCGTGACGTACGGCCGTTCGCCAGCAGGAACCGGGAATCGGGGAGAAGGGCCAGGTGGCTGGGTGCGATGTGGATGTCCGGCACCGGCGTGCGGCGTTCCTCCTGCCCCGTGACGACGACCAGCTCCCCGGTGAACGGGACCTTCGGCCACCACCCGACCCACCCCTTCACATAGCGGGAGTGCTCGAGGTATCGCCGGTGGACCACGAGAACCGCGAGCTCGCCCGCGGGCCCTACGGTCCACCAGAGGGGCCGGTACCCCCGCACGGCGTCGGCGGCGGGAGGCCGCCAGACGCGGTGGACCGAGGCATCGGAACGAGAAGGTACGGGAGGGAAATTCATCGGCAGTCGCCTCTGGGACTCCAGGAGCCGGGCCACCCGAAGATCGCTACTTTACCGGACCTCACCCGGGACGAGCGGTTGTCGTCTCAGGCACGCCCGCCGACCGGGTCCTGGGTGACCGCCTCGGACTCCTCCTGGGCCGGTCCCCTGCGGCGCAGCCGGGCCACCCTGATCCAGGTAGCGACGGCCTTGCAGAGGGAGCCCAGGAAGAGCCCCCAGGCGGCGCCCGGGACGCCCCCGACGACGTAACCGCCCGCCAGGAACGCCACGGCGGTGAGGGAGAAGACGACCTGGATGGCGAGCGTGGTGCGCGGGTCGAGCATGCGCAGGGCGAGCAGGCCGCAGGTGCCGACGGCCATCGCGGCGTACTGGCTGCCCGTCGCGGGGAGCAGGGCGGCGGCCGTGGGCCAGGTGTCGCCGAGCAGTTGGCGTCCGGCGGTGTCGGGCAGCAGGGCCAGCACCGTGGCCCAGAGGGCGGCGGTCGCGGCGAGGACGGCGGCGAGGAGGGCGGTGGCCCGGACCCGGCGGCGCTCGTCGGTGATGCGGCCGAGCAGCGGGGGGCCGAAGGACGTGGCCGAGGTGTAGAGGACGTTGA
The DNA here is from genome assembly GCF_044757365.1 of Streptomyces sp. NPDC091289. Classification (NCBI taxonomy): domain Bacteria; kingdom Bacillati; phylum Actinomycetota; class Actinomycetes; order Kitasatosporales; family Streptomycetaceae; genus Streptomyces; species Streptomyces sp. NPDC091289. The sequence goes on along the minus strand of NZ_JBIVUT010000002.1, from coordinate 161,673 downwards.
GCGGGCCGAAGAGGGTCGTCGCTCCGCGCAGCGCGCCCACCAGGAGCGGGTTGCCGACCGCGCCGAGGCCGAGGACGGAGAGCTGGCTGGTGGCGTTGCCCACGCCGAACTCGACGGTGAAGCGCTGCCCGAGGTGGCCGCGCCGCAGCATCGGGCGCAGCCGGAGCGGAGCGCCCGACGTCGCGCGGTGGAGGAGGGCGGCGGAGACGAGCAGGGCGGGCAGGGCGGAGAGACCCCAGACGGCGATCAGGCGGGCCGGGGAGGCCCCGTAGGCCTGGACCGAGAGCGCCCCGAGCACGCAGATGAGCCGCAACAGGTCGGAGGTCAGGGCGAGATGGGGTTTCTGGAGGGTGGCGAAGGCGTACCGCACGGCGTCCTGTCCCAGCACCACGGGGAGCACCAGGCCGAGCATCATCAGGGCGCGGGCGGTGTCGCCGGGGACGAGGACGCAGACGGCGGCGAGCAGCGCGCCCAGCGTGGCGGCGGTGAGCACGGTGAAGGCGACGGCGGACCGACAGGCGCCCCGGGTCTCCTCCCCCGCGCCGCGTTTGAGGACCAGCGGCTGCCCGGTGTACGCGCCCGAGACGCCGAGGAGCACCGTGAAGACCAGGTAGACCGCGGAGAAGCGGGCGAAGTCGGAGACGGTGGAGAGCCGGGCGGCGGCCACCAGCACCAGGATGTTGGTGAGCGCCGCCACGCCCTGGTCCGCGACCGAGCAGAGGACGGCGGTGCGGGCTCTCACCGGCGCGCGGTCGGCAGATTGACCGAGCGCAGGCCGAGGGTCTCGGTGGGATCGCCGGTGAGCTCGGGCCCGTCCGCATCGGCCGCCGGGGTTCCGCCGCCCCCGCCGCCGCCGTCACCGCCGGTGGAGCGGCGGCGGGCGGACTTCTTGCGGCGTTCGGCGCGGCGCAGCCGGCCACGGCCCGGGTGGAGCAGGGCGCCGAGCACGGAGCCGCCGGAGGCGCCGATGATCTCGCGGATGCGTTCCAGGTCGCTGCGGTGCACCTCGCGCGGGTCGCAGACGATCATGACGCCTTCGACCCGGTCGACCAGGGCGACCGCGTCCGCGTAGGACAGGACGGGCGGGGCGAGGACGATGACGACGCCGCCGGGCCGGTCGGCCTCGGCGACGATGCGGCCGACGGACGGGGAGGTCAGGGCGCGCGGCACGTTGTCGGCGGTGGTGCCGGGGATCAGGGCGAAGGCTCCGGAGCCGGGGACGTCCACGTTGGAGCGGCCGCCGGTGGGCCAGCTGCCGTCGCCCTCCTCGGCGGCCCAGCGCGGCGGGCGCACCTCGTGGGCGGCGGGGCCGAGGTCGTCGGCGAGGGACGGGGTGCGCAGATCGGCCTCGACGAGCAGGACGTCACGGCCCATCTCGGCGAAGGCGGCGGCCAGGTTCGCCGCCGCGGCGGCGGCCGCCGCGTTGTCGCCGCGCGGGGCGGTGACCAGCAGGCGGCGGCTCTCGGCGAAGGAGGGGTCGTAGGCGAGCCGGAAGGCGACGGCGCGGTACTCCTCGGCGAGCCGGGAGCCGCCCCGGCCGATGGCGAGCAGGCTGCCGGCGGCGGCGCGCTCCCGGGGCAGGGTGCCGAGCAGGGGTGCGCCGAGGGAGTGGACGAGCTCGCGGGTGGAGCGTACGGCGGGGTCGAAGACGAGGCGCACCCAGGAGAGCAGCAGCCCCAGTGCGAGGCCGACGACGCCGCCGAGCCCGAGGAGCAGGGGCAGTCCCGCACCGGTGGGCGCGGTGGGGGCGACGGGCTTCTTGTTGAGGTAGCCGGGGGTGGTGTCCAGGGCCTTCAGCTCGGAGATCTTCCGGCTCAGCTCGGAGATGGAGACGATGATGTTGGCCCGGGCGCTGCTGACGTCGTCGGCCGCGCCCGCTCCGATCTGTTTCTCCAGCAGGTCGCGCTTCTCCTCCAGCGGGTCGAGCTGGGCGCGGTAGCCGTCGGACATGTTCTGGATGCTGTCCTCGGTGCGCGCCTTGCGGTGGGTCAGATAGGCCCCGGCGAGGGCTTCGGCGCGGGCGCGGGCCTGCTCGGGGGTGGCGCCGGTGTAGGAGAAGCGGAGGGTGAGGGTGTTGGGCGGGTTGGTCACCTGGAGTCCGGCGAGCAGCTTGCGGGCGGTGACGTCGTCGCCCGCCTTGAGGAGGGTTCCGGCGGCCAGGGTGCCCACGGTGTCGCTGACGGCGGTCTGGCGCTCGGAGCCGATGTTGATGCCCTTGTCGGCGGTGGATCCGGCGGCGAAGGGGTCGGAGATCGCGGAGCGTACGAGGACCTCGCCGGTGGCGGTGTAGGTGTCCTCGCCGCCGAGGGCGAGGTAGCCGCCGCCGAGCAGACCGATGACCACGCCGGAGGCCAGCAGGGTGCGGTAGCGCAGGAGTTGGCGGAACTGGTCGCGCAGGAGCGCCGGCTCGTCCTGGTCGTCCGGGGCGCGGTGCTGTGGCGTCATCGGCGGGAGCTCCCTCGGGTGTCCGGCAGGACCTCGGCGAGCAGGTCGTCGAAGCGGGCGAGGCCGGCCTCCCGGCTCAGATGGCGGGCGACGTAGCGCGGGCCCTCGGCCCCGAGGGCGTCGGCGGCGGCCGGGTCGGCGGCCAGCTTCCGCACCGCTTCGAGCAGGGCGGCCGGGTCCTCGGGAGCGACGAGGACCCCGGCCCCCGAGCGGCGGACCTCGTCGGCGGTGCCGCCCTCGTCGGCGACGGAGGCGATCACGGGGCGTCCGGAGGTGAAGTAGGAGGTGAGCTTGGAGGGGACGCTCATGTCGAGGACCGAGGCGCGCTGGGTGACCGCGAGGACGTCGGCGGCGGCGAGGACGTCGGTGAACTCCTCGGCCCGCGCGGGCTCCAGGAAGTCGACGTTGGGCAGCGCGTCGGCGCGGGCGCGCAGGGCGTCGCGCTGGTTGCCGTCGCCCATCAGGACGATGCGGACGTCCGGTGCCGAGCGGGCGGCGTCCACCAGGACTTCGAGGCCCTGTTTGAGGCCCATGTTGCCGGAGTGCAGGAGGACCGGTGTGCCTTCGGGCCAGCCGAGCCGGGCCCGGGTCGCGGCCCGGTCGGCGGTGGGACTCTGCACATGGGTCCAGTTGGGGACGAGGCGGATGCGGCCGGGGTCGACGCCGAGGGCCGTGACGCCGGGGACGAAGCTCTCGTGGATGACGCCGACGAGGGCGGCCCCGCGCAGTGCGTAGCGCTCGGCCGCCGCGGCGACGGTGGCGGCCCGGCCGCCGCCCCGGATGCCGCTCTGTGCGGCGGCGGCGCCCATCAGGTCCTGGACGACGGGGAGATGGGGGACGCGGTGGTGCCGGGCGAGGCGGGCCGCGATGACGCCGCCGGCGAGGCTGGGCATCTGGGAGACGACGGCGTCGGGCCGGCCGGGCGGAGGCGCGAACAGCCCGGTGGCGAGCACGCTCGCCTCGAACGCCGCGCGCTTCAGCGCCGTCTGACGGGACGGCACATAGTGCCGGCGTCGGTGCACTCCGACGCCGCCGCGTATCTCCACCGTCCGCCAGAGGCCTCGATAGTCCTCGTCGAGCCGCCAGGACGGGTAGTGCGGCATTCCGGTGAGCGCCCGGACGCGGGCTCCGGACGCGGCCCAGTGCTCCGCCAGTTGAGTGGCGTACGGGCCGATGCCCGTGAGCTCCGGGGCGTAGTTGGTCGAAACCACCAGAAGCCGGCGGTCCCGCAGCGGACCGGGCCTTGACGCTTCGGACATCGGACGATCGCCTTCCCCCCACGACAACCGCTGCCCCCACCGGGGAACAGCCCTTGCCGAGCTTATCCGTTCACGGCTTGCACAAGTGTTCTTCACAGTAAGGTCGTTGGAACATCACCGGATCACGTTCACCGTGGGGGGAGAGATACGGATGGTGCAGCACAGGGTGGGTTACGCACCCGGGGTGTACGACCTGTTCCACGTCGGGCACCTCAACATCCTGCGGCACGCCCGCAGTCAGTGCGACTACCTGGTCGCGGGGGTCGTGTCGGACGAGATGGCGGCCCTCGCCAAGGGCCACACGCCGATGATCCCGCTCCGCGAACGCCTGGAGATCGTCCGCAGTGTGCGCTTCGTGGACGCCGCGTTCGTGGAGACCGTGCCGGACAAGGTCGAGACCTGGCAGCAGGTCCGGTTCGACGTGATCTTCAAGGGCGACGACTGGCGGGGCACGGAGAAGGGCCAGAAGCTGGAGCGCGACTTCGCCGAAGTGGGCGTGGAGGTCGTCTACTTCCCGTACACCGTGCACACGTCCAGCACCCAGTTGCGCCGGGCGCTGGACGTGCTCGTCAGCCGGCCCGGAGCGCTTTCAGCTCCCTGAACCACTTGGCGAGGAACGCCGCGAGGAACAGCGTGTGCACCACCGCGAGCACGGCGTACCCGGCGCGGAAGGCCCCGGGTGCGCCGAGCAGCAGGAACACCAGGCAGAACACCCCGTAGTCGGCGGGCAGCAGCGCCACGGCCCGCACCCGGGAGACGGGCGCCGCCGGATCCGCCGATGCCGCCCAGGACGGCCCCCGGGCGGTCGCCGCCGCCTTGCCGAGCTGCTCGCGCAGCAGCCCCGCGCAGAAGGTGAGCACGGCGGCCAGCTGGAAGCCCAGGGGCAGCAACAGCCAGGCGTTCGAGGGCAGTTCTCCGAAGCGGTAGAAGGAGATCAGGACGGCGGTGTGGACGAGCAGAAGCTTTCCGCAGTCCACGACATGGTCCAGCCACTCCCCGTCGGGCCCGCCCCGGCCGGTGAGCCGGGCGAGCTGGCCGTCGGCGGAGTCGAAGGCGAAGCCGACCGCGAGGGCCGCGTAGACCAGCACGGCGAGCGTCCACGACGGCTCGACGAGCGCGACCGATGCCAGTGCGCCATAGGTGAACAACGCGCTGGTCAAGGTCACTTGATTGGGCGTCATGCCAGCCCGATACGCCCCGGCCGCGAGCACGCGCCCGGCGGGCCGGTTCACGTACCGCGAGTAGAGCGAGACGCCCTTGGCGCTCTTCTGTGCGCCGCGCAATTCGCGCAGCACTGTGCCTGTGCTTCCCACTACGCCCCCCAGCGTCCGGCAGTGCCCGCATCATGGCACGCGGGCCCGGGGCCGGGGGGCGTTTGCGTCCCCTTACCTCCGGAGTAATCGACGCCCCCGGGGCCTTCGCGCCAGGGTGAGGACATCGCCGCGGACCGCCGGGGCGCCGGAGGAGAGGACCCACCATGACCGCGTACGACGAGGCCGTGCAGCGCTATTTCGCCGCCTGGAACGCCACCGGGGGCGAGGAGCGGGCGAAGGCGGTGGCCGCCGCGTTCACCGCCGACGCCCGCTATACCGACCCGGTGGCCGAGGTGCACGGGCACGAGGGGCTGGCGGCCGTGATCGGCGGCGTGCACGAGCAGTTCCCGGGCTTCCGGTTCCGGCCCGCCGGAACGCCGGACGGGCACCACGACCTGGTCCGGTTCTCCTGGGAGCTGGTCTCCTCGGCCGACGGCTCCGCTCCGGTGGCCGGCTCCGACGTGGTCCGGCTGGCCGAGGACGGCCGGATCAGCTCGGTGAGCGGGTTCCTGGACCGCGTACCGCAGGCGTGAACGCGCGCCGTCGCGGCGTCACTTGCCGTCGGTGAGCTGCTCGTCGAGTTCGTCGAAGAGCAGCTCATCGTGGTCGACCTGCCCGGTGCGGTACGCGGACCGGGCCACCAGGTGCGAGGCCACCGGGCTGGTGAGCATCTGGAAGAAGGCGATGAGGGCGAGGGTGGCGAGGTCCATGCCGCTGCGCAGCCGCAGCGCGACCCCGGCCAGCACCAGGATCATGCCGAGGGTCTGCGGCTTGGTCGCCGCGTGGCTGCGGGAGAGGACGTCGGGCAGCCGGATCATGCCGATCACCCCGAGCAGACAGATCGCGGCGCCGATGAGGAGCAGTACGGCGCCGGCCGTGTCGACGATCTGGAGCCAGAGATTCACCGCGGGCCCTCCTGGGTGTCGTCGGGGTGCGACCGGCCGGGCCGGTCGCGTACGGCGATGAAGCGGGCGATGCCCACCGAGCCGGTGAATCCGAGGAACGCCAGCACCAGCATGATCGGGAAGTAGAACGGGTCCCGGGCGAACGCCGACTTGGCGGCGAGACCGGCGATGATCAGGGCGGCGCAGACGTCCAGCGAGATCGCCCGGTCCAGCATGGAGGGGCCGCGCCAGATGCGGGCCAGCAGCAGGGCCCCGGCGACGAGGATCAGCACGACGGCGGTGGTCAGCAGGATCCGGTCGACCTGTTCGGGTGCGGTCATGGCGCGGGCCTCCCGGCGGCGAGCTGGGTCGGTGGCGGGGGTTCGGCGACCCGGGCGATCTCGTCGGGGGTGCCGAAGGCCCGTACGGTCAGTTCCTCGATCCGCCACACCTTGCGCCGGGCCGCTTCGAGCTCCTCGGGGCGGTCGGCGTCCAGGACGTGCAGGAAGACGGTGGCGGTGGCCCGGCGCACCTCGATGATGGAGCCGCCGGGGACGTTGGAGACGGCGACGGCGGTGGCGGCGAGCATCAGGTCGCTGCGGCAGCGCAGGGGGACGCCGATGACGGCGGCCCGGTGCGGGAGACCGTAGAAGATCTGCCGGGTGACCTTCACCCCCGAGGTGTACATGTCGTGGAAGAGATAGCCGACCAGGCACACGATGCCCCAGAGGTGCAGCCGCAGCCCGAGGTCGACCCGGGGCAGGGGGAAGGCGAGGCAGACGACGACCGAGACGACCAGGCCGGTCAGGACGTTGGCCCAGGTGAGGGTCGACCAGAGCAGGACCCAGATGACGGTGAGCCAGGCGATCAGCGGCAGGTCGATCACCCGTCGGCGGCGGGTGCCGAACTCGCAGCTCAGCGGCGGCAGATCGGCGTTGCGGAACGAGAACCGCAGGATGCGTCTCACCGGCCCAGCACCTCCTGGATGTAGGGGGTCCGCTGGAGGAGTTCGACGGCCGTGCGGTCGGTGTAGGCGGTGAACGGGTCGGCGAACACCGTGAAGGAGAGGCCGATCGCGATGGTCGCCGCGGTGGCCGCGACCATCGTGCGGGGCAGCCGGCTGGTGGTGATGACGGCCCGTCCGTGCAGGGTCGCGGCGACCGCCTGGCCCGCCGGGCGGTGGGCCGGCGCGATGCCCTCGTCGCCGGTGCCGCGGATCCGGTCGGGGCCCGCGTCCGCGTCGTCGTCGCTGTCGTCGCCGGACTCCAGGACCGTGCCCGCGGCGGCCTGGCCCGGCGGGGCGGCGCGCCAGAAGGCCAGGTTCCAGACCTTGGCGACCACGTACAGCGTCAGCAGGCTGGTGGCCGCCGAGCCCGCGACCAGGACCCACGCCCAGCCGCCGCCGTCGGCGACGCCCGCCCGCATCAGCCCGAGCTTGCCGATGAAACCGGACAGCGGGGGGATCCCGGCGAGGTTCATCGCGGGGACGAAGAACAGCAGGGCGAGCATCGGGGCCGCTCGGGCCATGCCGCCGAGCCGGGTCAGCTCGGTGGTGCCGCCCCGGCGTTCGATGAGCCCGGCGACGAGGAACAGGGTCGTCTGGACGGTGATGTGGTGGGCGACGTACACGATGGCCCCGCCGTACGCCTCACGGGTGGCGAGGCCGATCCCGAAGACCATGTAGCCGATGTGGCTGATCAGGGTGAAGGAGAGCAGCCGCTTGAGGTCGGTCTGGGCGACCGCGCCGAGGATGCCGATGACCATCGAGGCCAGCGCGAGGGCCATCAGGAGGTCGCCGATGCGGTTGCCGGGGAAGAGGAGGGTCTCGGTGCGCAGCATGCAGTAGACGCCGACCTTGGTGAGCAGTCCGGCGAAGACGGCGGTCACGGGGGCCGGGGCGGTGGGGTAGGAGTCGGGGAGCCAGGCGGCGAGCGGGAAGACGGCCGCCTTGATCGCGAAGACGGTCAGCAGCATCGCCTGGATCAACGTCTGTACGCCGATGGGGAGTTCGGGCAGCCGCACCGCGAGCTGGCCGAAGTTCGCGGTGCCGGTGGCCGCGTACGTCATGGCGATGGCGGTGAGGAAGAGCATCGAGGAGAACAGCGAGATGATCACGTACGTGGATCCCGCGCGCATCCGGGGGCCGGTACCGCCGAGGGTGAGCAGGACGAAGCTGGCGACCAGCATGATCTCGAAGCCGACGTAGAGGTTGACGAGGTCGCCGGCGAGGAAGGTGCAGGAGACCCCGGCGACGAGGATCAGATAGGCGGGGTGGAAGACGGCGAGCGGGGTCTCCTTGTCCCGGTCGGTCATGCCCTGGCCGAGGGAGTAGACGAGCACGCAGAGCGTGACGGCCGAGGAGACCGTGAGCATCAGCCCGGAGAGCCGGTCGGCGACCAGGGTGATGCCGAGCGGCGGGGCGAAGTCGCCGAGGTGGACGGAGAGCGGGCCCTGCCGGTCGGCGGCGACCATGAGGGTCGCCGAGAGCGCGGTGACGGCGGTGAGCACGGCGACGCTGATGAAGCGCTGGAAGCGCCCCAGCCGGATGCCGAAGGCCAGGCTCAGGCCGGTGGCGCACAGCGGCAGCAGCACCGGCAACGGGACGAGCGCGTTCATCCTCAGACTCCTCGGTCACGGGGGTAGCGGTCGTCCGCCTTGGCGTCGCCGTCGCGTTCGTAGTCCTCGGGGTCCGCGCCCAGCACGTCGTTCCACAGGTTTCCGGAGGCGTCGCGGCCCCGGGCCTGGCGGGCCCGGTCGGCGCGGAGCCGGTCGCGGAGCCGGCGGCGCTCCACCCGGTAGCGTTCGCGCTCCTCGGCGGTGGGCTCGGCTCCCGACCGGAACTGCTCGCGCAGTTGGGCGCGTTCGCCGAGCACTTCGGCGCGCAGCACGATGCGCCGGTCCTCCAGGTCGTCATGGACCTCGTCGGTGCCGGTGATCTGGTGGCTGCGGTAGGCCATGGCCAGCAGGAACGCGGTGGTGGCCAGGGTGATGACGATGGCGGTCAGGGCGATGGCCTGCGGCAGCGGGTCGGTGACCCGGCTCAGCGACACCCCGTACAGCAGGGGTGCGGCGCCGGCCCGGCCGGTGGAGGAGAGCACCAGCAGGTTGATGCCGTTGCTGAGGACGACGGCGCCGAGCAGGATGCGGGTCAGCGGGCGGGTGAGCATGAGGATGCCGCCGACGGCGCAGAGCACCACCGCGGTGGCGATGAGCGAGGCGCTGACGATCATCGCAGGGGCCCTCCCGCCTCGGGGCCGCCCTCGGGTGTGAGGACGCCCGCCGCCCGTTCGATCTGCCGGTCGACCTTGGCGCCGAGGGCCCGCACGATGTCCAGGACGACGCCGAGGACCAGGAGGTAGACGCCGAAGTCGAAGAGGACCGAGGTGCTCAGGTGGTAGTCGCCGAAGACCGGCAGATGTCCGTGGTACGTGAACGCGTGCAGGACGGTGCCTTCCGCGAGTCCGAGGAGTCCGACCCCGGTGGAGATGAAGAGGCCGAGGCCGGTGAAGAGTCCGGGTTGCAGGGGGGCCGCCTCGGCGAGTTCGAAGCGGCCGCCCGCCAGATAGCGGGTGATCAGGGCGACGCCGGCGACGAGTCCGGCGACGAAGCCGCCGCCGGGCAGGGACTCGGCGCAGAACAGCAGATAGACCGAGAGCACCAGGATCGGGTGGAACAGCAGCCGGGCCACCACTTCGAAGACGATCGAGCGGTGCTCGGGGGCGAGCGTGGCCCCGGCGGCCAGCCAGCTGCGTTCGGGGGCCGCGTCGTCGCCCAGCGGCAGCCTGGAGGAGTGGTGCGCCGACAGGGACCAGGCGGTGCGGCCCCGCAGCTCCTCCTGGGCCATGGAGCCCTCGCTGCGGCGGTGCAGGTAGATGAGGCTGGTGACGCCGACGGCGGCGGCGGCGAGCACGGCGGACTCCCCCATCGTGTCCCAGGCGCGCAGGTCGACGAGGATGGTCGCGACGACGTCCTTGTACCCGTGGTCGGCGACCTCCTGGACCATGGCGGCGCCGGCCGGTTCGGCGGTGCGCGCGGCGGCGGCGACCCACATGCCGACGCCGACGGTGGCGGCCGCCGCGAGGGCCATCGGGACACGGGTGGCGCGCCGCCAGGTGCTCACGGTCTCCTGGAAGTGGACGGGCATCCGGCGCAGCACCAGCACGAAGACGATCATCGCGACGGTCTCGACGCAGAACTGGGTGAGCGCCAGGTCGGGCGCCCCCTGGACGACGAAGAGCAGCGCGGTGCCGTAGCCGGTCAGGCCGGCCAGGACGACGGCCTTCATACGCCGTCGCACGGTCAGGCACAGCAGGGCGGCGGCGCAGGTCAGGGCGGCGACCGCGCCCTGGAGCGGGTTGTCCCAGAGCCGGGGGCGCACGGCCCCGTCCCAGGGGGTGTCGACCATGAGGACGGCGAGCTGGCCGCCGAGCATGACGAGCAGGGTGGTGGCCAGGTACACGGAGAGGGAGCCGCGCTGGATGAAGCCGGTGACCTGGAGGGCGAGACGTTCCTGCCCGAGCAGCAGATGACCGAAGACGCTGTCGGCGGTGGGCCAGGCGATCCGGCGGGAGAGCCGGGTGACCTGGGCCCGCCCGAGGAAGAGCACGGTGCCCGCACCCCAGGCGAGGGCCGACAGGAGCAGGGCGAGGCCGAATCCGTGCCAGAGGGAGAGGTGGTACGGGTCGGGGTCGGCCGGGAACGTGTCGGCGTACGCGCCCTGCAGCCGGTCGGTCCAGCCGACGCCGGGGCCGAGGGCCAGGCCGAGGACGGCGAGCAGGGCGGGCGGGGCGAGGAAGGCCCACCCGACGGAGTGGACGGGGGTGTCGGGGACGCCGCGCTTGCGGGCGAACGCGCCCCAGACGAACCGCAGGGTGTACGCGGTGGTCAGCGCGGAGCCCGCGACGACGACGCCCAGCGCCCACCGCTCGGCGGCCGACCCGTGCAGCAGCGCCTCGAACGCGGCCTCCTTCGCGGCGAAGCCGAGCAGCGGCGGCAGGGCGGCCATGGAGGCGGCGGCGAGCACGGCGACCCCGGCGACGTACGGCAGGGAGCGGCCGACCCCGGAGAGTTTGCGCAGGTCACGCGTACCGGCGGCGTGGTCGACGATGCCGGTGACGAGGAACAGCGGGGCCTTGAAGAGGGCGTGCCCGAGGATCATCGCGACGGCGGCGAGCGCGGCGTTACGGTTGCCGGTCCCGGCGAGCAGGGTGAGGAAGCCGAGCTGGCTGACGGTTCCGTAGGCGAGGACGAGCTTGAGGTCGTTCAGGCGCAGCGCCCGCCAGCCGCCGAGCAGCATGGTCGCGCCGCCGAGGACGAGGACGACGGGTTTCCAGACGGGGACGTCGGCGAAGGCGGGGGCGAGCCGGGCGACCAGATAGACCCCGGCCTTGACCATCGCGGCGGCGTGCAGATAGGCGCTGACGGGGGTCGGCGCGGCCATGGCGTTCGGCAGCCACATGGAGAACGGCCAGATCGCGGACTTCGACAGGGCCCCGCACAGCACGAGGACGACGGCGATGGACACGGCGAGCGTCGTCTCGGGCGGGTTCGCGACGATCGCGGAGATCCGGTACGTACCGGCGGCCTGACCGAGGATCAGGAAGCCGACGAGCATGGCGAGGCCGCCGAACGTGGTGACGACGAGGGCCTGGAGGGCGGAGCGGCGGCTGTGCCGGTGTTCGCTGCCGTGGCCGATCAGCAGGTAGGAGAAGACCGTGGTCAGCTCCCAGAACACATAGAGCGTGATCAGGTCGTCGGCGAGGACCAGGGCGAGCATCGCGCCCGCGAAGGCGAGGAGGTTCCCGGCGAAGCGGCCCAGCTGCGGGGTGTCGTCGGTGAAGTAGGAGGCGCAGTAGAGCAGGACGAGCGCGCCGACCCCGGCGGCGAGCAGCACCATCAGTTCGGCGAGCGCGTCCAGCCGCAGATCGAGGGTGACCCCGTAGTCCGGGATCCACTCCCAGGTCCAGGTGTCCGCGCCCCCGGAGGCGGCGGTGTTCCAGCGGGTGAACGCCCAGACGGTCGCGGCGGCCGGGGGCAGCGCGAGCACGACGAAGGCCCGTCGGCCGAGCCGGTGCACCAGAGGGCCGGCACAGGCCGCCAGCGCGAAGTGGGCGACGATGAGCGCGATCACAGCGGGGTGTCCGGTTCGGGCGACGGGGCATCCGGAAGAGAGGGCACTAAATACAGATATATCCCTCAGGCCGATTCACCCGACCGGCGCGCCGCGCACCTACCGGTCGCTGTGTCCGAGTGTCCGGCGGGTCCGGCCGCGGGGACCGGCTCAGCCGTGTCCGGCGCAGGGGCCGCTGTGGTCGCAGTACGGCGTGTTGCCGGTGGCGCCGCAGCCGCAGAGCATCACGCGGGTCTCCTGCCGGGGCCCGTGGGGCGTGGCGACTTCGAGGTCGCCGCGCAGGTGGAGCACCCCGTCGGCGCCCAGCGAGACATGGGTGGGGACGTCGGGGACCTCGTCGGGCATGCCGTCGGTGCGGTGGTACTGGAGAGCGCCGCTCGGGCAGCGGTGGATGACGTCGGCAACCTCGTCGGCGGGGGCGTTGCCGGGCTGGATCCAGGGCCTGTCGTCAAACTGCCGTCGTCGCCCGAAGGGCGGCCGGGCGGCGCATGGTGCGTGCGATCGCAAGGCGCCGGAATGGTCTCGTAGCGGAGCTACTAGGCCGTTTCGGCAACGCCGCGAGCGTGCGTGCCAGGCGTCGCCCGGCAGACGGCAGTTTGACGACAGGCCCTGGGGGCGGCGGCCGACGTCGAAGACGGTGGGCAGGCCGCGTACGCATTCGGCGGCGTGCAGGCAGCGGTGCGCGTCGAAGCCCACGACGATGCCCTCGCCGTCGTAGGACCGGGCGGCGGGGCGCGGGGGCGACTGGCTGGGCACCGCTGACTCTCCTGGGCGGCTCGGCATCCGGGCCCCTTCAGCCTCGCCCCGCCGCCCCGCCGCCGCTACTCGGGAGCCGGGGGCCTCACGGCAGGACCGCGACCCCGTCGATCTCGACCATCGCCTGCTCGTCCCAGAGCCGGGCCACCCCGATGACGGCCATCGCCGGGTAGTCGCGCCCCGCGAGCCTGCGCCAGATCCGGCCCAGCTCGGCGGCGTGGGACCGGTAGTCGGCGACGTCGGTGGCGTAGACGGTGACCCGGGCGAGGTCGGCGGGGGCGCCGCCGGCCGCGTGGAGGGCGGTGAGCAGATTGCCCAGCGCGACGGCGAACTGGTCGGGCAGGGTGGCCCCGACGACCTTGCCGTCCGGGTCGAGCGCGGTCTGTCCGGCGAGGAAGACCAGGTGCCCGCCGGTGGCGACGACCGCGTGGCTGAAGCCGGTGGGCGGGGAGAGTTCGGCCGGGTTGATCCGGTGGGACGGACTCATGCGGGCGGCTCCTGGGTCGGGGTCGGGTGCGCGGGCTCCACGAGCTCGTGCGCGGCGGCGTTCGCGTACAGCTCCTTGGCGATGATGGTGCGCTGCACCTCGCTCGCGCCCTCGTAGATGCGCGGCGCGCGGACCTCGCGGTAGAGGTGTTCGAGCAGATGGCCCCGGCTCAGGGCCCGGGCGCCGTGCAGCTGGACCGCGGCGTCGACGACGTACTGCGCGGTCTCGGTGGCGTACAGCTTGGCCATCGCCGCGCGGCGCGGCACGCCGCTCTCCCCCGCGTCGTACGCGGCGGCCGCCGCGTAGACCAGGAGGCGGGCGGCCTCGGTGCGGGTGGCCATCTCGGCGACCTGGTGCGAGACGGCCTGGAGGTCGCTCAGCGGGCCGCCGAACGCGGTGCGGTGGGCGGTGTGTTCCAGGGTCGCGTCGAGCGCGGCGCGGGCCATCCCGACGGCGAAGGCCCCGACGCTGGGCCGGAAGAGGTTGAGGGTGTTCATCGCGACCCGGAAGCCCCGGTCGGGCTCGCCGAGGACGTCGTCGGCGGTGACCGGTACGCCGTCGAACTCCAGGGTGCCGATGGGGTGCGGTGAGAGCATGTCGAGGGCGGAGCCGGTGAGTCCGGGCCGGTCGGACGGGACCAGGAAGGCGGTAATGCCCCGGGATCCCGCGCCGGGGGTGGTGCGGGCGAAGACCACGGCGAAGTCGGCCTCGGGGGCGTTGGAGATCCAGCATTTCTCGCCGGTGAGCGCCCAGCCGGCCGGGGTGTGCTCGGCGGCCAGGCTCAGGGCCGCCGCGTCCGAGCCCGCGCCCGGCTCGCTCAGCGCGAAGGCCGCGACGGCCCGCCCGGCCCGGACCTCGGGGAGCCAGCGCTCGCGGTGGGCGGGGGTGCCCGCCTGGACGATCGGGGTGGTGCCGAGGCCCTGGAGGGCGAGCGCGGTCTCGGCCTCGGTGCAGCCCCGGGCCAGGGACTCGCGCAGCAGGCACAGATCCAGCGCCCCGGAGCCGAACATCCGCTCCAGCAGGCCCAGCTCGCCCAGGGCGGCCAGCAACGGGCGGTTGACGCGCCCGGGCTCCCCCTTCTCCGCCAGTGGGCGCAGCTCCTGTGCGGCGAGGGTGCGCAGCTCTTCGCACCAGGCGGATTGTTCGGGTTCGAGGGAGAATGCCGTCATGGCGGCGCCTCTCTTGTCGCGTTGTGTCGCGTGCCGTGCCGCACGCCCTGTCGCGCTCGCGCGGCATCTCGTCGCGTGCCTCGCACGACCTGTCTTATCGCGGACCGTTGACTACCGTCACCCAAACGATACGCTCCAGAGGCGACAAGGGGGCGATCCTTCATGGAGCCGAATTCCTCGCCGAACACGCCCACAGCCGCCGCCGACGCGTCCGTGCGCGTCCCCGGCGCGCATCCCGAGCCGTCCGGGCACGCCGCGGGCGCCCACGCCGACACCTTCACGCGCGACCATCTCCCGCCGCCGGAACAGTGGCCGGAGCTCCTTCTGGAGGACCCCGCGCCGCGTTACCCCGACCGGCTGAACTGCGGACATGAACTGCTGGACCGCACCGTCGAGGAGCGGGGCGCCGACCGTCCGGCGCTGCGCTCCGGCGACGGAACCGTCTGGAGCTACGGCGAGCTGCGGGAGACGGTGGACCGCATCGCCCATGTGCTGACGGAGGACCTGGGCGTCGTGCCGGGCAACCGGGTGCTGCTGCGCGGACCGACCACGCCCTGGCTGGCCGCCTGCTGGCTCGCCGTCATGAAGGCGGGCGCGGTCGCCGTCACCGTACTGGCGCAAGCGCGCGCGAGTGAACTGACCACCATCTGCTCGCTGGCGCGGATCAGCCACGCCCTGTGCGACGCCCGGTCGGTGGCGGACCTGGCGAAGGCGGACGTGGACGGGCTGCGGGTCACCCTGTTCGGCGGGGACGGGCCCCGGGATCTCACCCGACTGGCCGCCGCGCACTCCGGTTCCGGCCCGTACCGGGCGGTGGACACCGCCGCCGACGAGGTCGCGCTCATCGCGTTCACCTCGGGGACGACCGGACGCCCCAAGGGCTGTATGCATCTGCACCGGGATCTGCTGGCCATCGCCGACACCTTCTCCCAGCACGTCCTGCGGCCCTCACCCGACGACGTGTTCGCGGGCAGCCCGCCGCTGGGTTTCACGTTCGGTCTGGGCGGGCTGCTGGTCTTCCCGCTGCGGGCCGGGGCCTCGACGCTGCTGCTGGAGCAGGCGGGTCCGCAGCAACTGCTGCCCGCGCTGGCCCGCCACCGGGTCTCGGTCCTCTTCACCGCACCGACGGCCTACCGCACGATGCTCGGCCAACTGGACGGCCACGACCTCTCCGCGCTGCGGCGTTGTGTGTCGGCCGGGGAGAACCTGCCGGCGGCGACCTGGCAGGCCTGGTACGAGGCGACGGGGCTGCGCATCATCAACGGCATCGGGGCCACCGAACTGCTGCACATCTTCATCTCGGCCGCCGACGACGCGATCCGGCCGGGCACGACGGGGGTGCCCGTGCCGGGCTGGCAGGCCCGGGTGGTGGACGAGCACGGGGACGAGCTGCCCGACGGCGAGGCGGGCCTGCTCGCCGTGCGCGGCCCGGTCGGCTGCCGCTATCTCTCCGACCCGCGGCAGACGGAGTACGTCCGGCACGGCTGGAACATGACCGGCGACACCTTCGTCCGCGAACCGGACGGCTACTTCCGCTACGTGGCCCGCGCCGACGACATGATCATCTCCTCCGGCTACAACATCGCGGGCCCCGAGGTGGAGGACGCGCTGCTGCGCCATCCGGAGGTCGCGGAGGCCGCCGTGGTGGGCCGGGCGGACGAACTGCGCGGCGAGGTCGTGGTGGCGCACGTGGTGCTGACGGAGGGCTCGGAGCAGACGGCGGACTCGCTGCGCGCCCATATGAAGGCCAATCTGGCCCCGCACAAGTGCCCGCGCGTCTTCGTCTTCCACTCCTCGCTCCCCCGTACGGCGACCGGCAAGCTCCAGCGGTTCCTGCTCCGGGACCAGCACCCCTAGGGGGCGTCTCGTAGAGTGATCACGTGGCCGAGTTGCGCACCCCCCGCTCCCTGATCATCACGCTCTACGGCGCCTACGGCCGTCCGGCGGACGGTTCGCCGTTCGCGGTGTCGGAGCTGATCCGCCTGCTGCACGCCGTGGGCGTGGACGCCCCGTCCGTACGGTCCTGCGTCTCGCGGCTGAAGCGGCGCGGGCTGCTGGTGGCCGCCCGGGCGGCGGACGGCTCGGCGGGCTACGCGCTGTCGCCGGACGCCCGGCAACTGCTCGACGACGGGGACCGGCGGATCTACCGGCATCCCGTACCGCGGCTCGCCGACGGCTGGGTGCTCGCGGTGTTCTCGGTGCCCGAGGCGGAGCGCAGCAAACGCCACCTGCTGCGCTCCCGGCTGGCCCGCCTCGGCTTCGGCACGGCCGCGCCCGGGGTGTGGATCGCCCCGGCCGGTCTGTACGAGGAGACCCGGCACACTCTGGAGCGGCTCGAACTCGCCCCGTACGTCGATCTGTTCCGAGGCGAACACCTCGGCTTCGCCGCCACCCGCGAGGCGGTGGCCCGCTGGTGGGACCTGGCGACGGTGGCGCGGCTGCACCATGACTTCCTGGAACTGCACGAGCCGGTGCTGCGGGACTGGGAGGCCTCCGGGGACACCGACGGCGAACCCCGCCCGCAGACCGCCTACCGGGACTATCTGCTGGCCCTGGACTCGTGGCGGCAACTCCCGTACGCGGACCCGGGTCTGCCACCGGAACTGCTGCCCGATGACTGGCCGGGCGGCCGGTCGGCGGAGGTGTTCGGGCGGCTGCACGAGCGGCTGCGGGACGCCGGGGAGCGGTTCGTACGGGAGTGACCTCCGTACGGACGGGAAATCCGGGTGCCCCGGCCGCCCGCCCCCGGGCAGGATGAAGCATGACCTGGACCTTCACCGACGACGTCGATGTGTTCCTCGCCTCGGCCGGCGCCTCGCTCGCCGCGCGGCCCGTCGAGCACACGGTGGCGCTTTCGGTCACCGAGCGGCTGAAGCGTTCCGGCGCACATCACTACGGTGCGGGCGATCCGGTGCTCGGCTGGTGGCGCGGGGCGGACGGGGCGGTGGCGGGGACCCTGGTGCGCACTCCGCCCCATGGGGCGCTGCTGACCGCCGTGCCCCCGGACGCGGTGGAGCCACTGGTGGCGGAACGGGGCGCGGGTCCTGACCTCGACGGCGTCAACGCGGACCGGGACACCGCCGCGCTGCTGGCCGCCCTACTGCCGGGCTACCGGACCGTGCAGGAGCAGCGGCTGTACCGGCTGGGCGCGCTCCGGCCGCCCTCCCCCGCGCCGGAGGGCCGGGCCAGGGCGGCGACGCGGGCGGACCGGGCGCTGCTGGTGGAGTGGATGCACGGATTCGCCGACGCGACCGGGCAGGCCAGGTCCTCGGCCAAGTGGCTGGTGGACGAGGGCACGGAGCGCGGGGCGTTCACCCTCTGGGAGAGCGGCGGGGCTCCGGTGGCGCTGGCGGGGCGCACCCGGATGCTCGCGGGCACGGTGCGGGTGACGTCGGTGTACACGCCTCCGGAGTTCCGTGGCCGGGGGTACGCGGCCGCCGTGACGGCCGAGGCCTCCCGGGCCGCCCTGGAGGCGGGCGCGGCGGAGGTGCTGTTGTTCGCGGACCTGGCCAACCCGACCAGCAATGGCGTGTATCCGCGCATCGGTTACGAACCGGTGGCGGACCGGGTGCAGTTGAGGAGGGGCGCGTGAGCGGGGAGCCCGTGACACCGGAGGCCGTGACGCCGGAGCCGCCGGCACCGGAGCCGCTCTGGCTGGTCGCCGCGAACGTCGTGCGGTGGCGGCGGTACGGGGACGGCGGGCAGGAACTGCGGCCGGGGACCAAGACGTACCGGGGCGGGGCGAAGGTGTACGTCGTCGACACCTACCCGGGCATGGGGCACGAGCAGGTGAGCACCATCGGGCAGGCCCGCACCACGGGCCGATGGATCACCATCGACACCGGCTCGCGCCATCTGCACACGTTCCGGGCGAAGTTGGTGTACGCGCCGACCGTGCTGCGCCGGGCCGAAGCGATCGGGGTGCGCCCGCGATCGCGGGAGGAGGCCGAGGAGCTGGCGGTCCTCCTCGAGCGGCTCGCCGCCGGGTACCGCGAGACCCACCACGGCGCGCCGCACCCGACTCCGTGCCTCTGCCACGCCTGCGTCGTCACTCCAGGGTGAGCCGGGGTTTCGGGGCGTCCGTGCGGCCGGTCGGCGGGGGCCGGCTGCCGGCGCCGTACGGGAGCGGCCAGGGCGCGCCGGGTCCGGTGTAGCCCTGTTCGGCCGCCGCGTGCAGGGTCCAGTTCGGGTCGTACAGGTGGGGGCGGGCCAGAGCGCAGAGGTCGGCGCGGCCAGCAAGCAGCAGGGAGTTGACGTCGTCCCAGGAGGAGATCGCGCCGACCGCGATGACCGGGACGTCGACCGTGTTGCGGATCCGGTCGGCGTACGGGGTCTGGTAGGAGCGGCCGTATTCGGGGCGCTCCTCGGGCACGACCTGGCCGGTGGAGACGTCGAGGGCATCGGCCCCGTGCGCGGCGAAGGCGCGGGCGATCTCCACGGCGCCCGCCGCTTCCGTGCCGCCCTCGACCCAGTCGGTGGCGGAGATCCGCACGGTCATCGGGCGTTCCCGCGGCCAGACTTCGCGGACGGCGTCGAAGACCTCCAGGGGGAACCGCAGCCGCGCCTGGAGTGATCCGCCGTAGGCGTCGGTGCGGCGGTTGGTGAGCGGGGAGAGAAAGCCGGAGAGCAAGTAGCCGTGGGCGCAGTGGAGTTCGAGGAGGTCGAAGCCGCTGCTCGCGGCGCGCCGGGCCGCCTCCACGAACTGCTCGCGTACGGCGTCCATCCCGGCCCGGTCCAGCTCCGCCGGGACCTGGTTGACGCCGGGCACGTACGGGAGCGGGGAGGCGGCCGTCAGCGGCCAGTTGCCGGTCTCCAGGGGCTGGTCGATGCCCTCCCACATCAGCTTCGTGGAGCCCTTGCGGCCGGAGTGGCCGAGCTGGACGCCGATGGCGGCGCCGGGGGCCGAGGTGTGCACGAAGTCGGTGATCCGCCGCCAGGCGGCGGCCTGTTCACCGTTCCACAGACCTGTGCAGCCGGGCGTGATGCGGCCCTCGGGGCTGACGCAGACCATCTCGGTCATGGTGAGCCCGGCGCCGCCGAGCGCCCGGGCCCCGAGGTGGACGAGGTGGAAGTCGGCGGGGAGCCCGTCGGTGGCGGAGTACATGTCCATGGGCGAGACGACGACGCGGTTGCGCAGTTCGAGGCCGCGCAGGCGCAGCGGGGTGAACATCGGCGGGGTGCCCGGCGGGCAGCCGAACTCCTCCTCGACGGCGGCGGTGAACGAGGCGTCGCGCAGCCGGAGGTTGTCGTGGGTGACCCGGCGGCTGCGGGTGAGCAGGTTGAACGCGAAGCGCCGGGGCGGCTGGTCGACGTACGTGGCCAGCTCCTCGAACCAGCGCAGGCTGGCGGCGGCCGCGCGCTGGGTGGAGGCGACGACCGGGCGGCGCTCCGCCTCGTACGCGGCCAGGGCGGTGGGCAGGTCCGGCTGTTCCTCGACGCAGGCGGCCAGCGCCAGGGCGTCCTCGACGGCGAGCTTGGTGCCGGAGCCGATGGAGAAGTGGGCGGTGTGCGCCGCGTCGCCGATGAGCACCGTGTTCCCGTGGGACCAGCGGGAGTTGGTGACCGTACGGAAGGCGAGCCAGGAGGACCTGTTGCCGCGCAGGGGGCGGCCGTCCAGGGCCTCGGTGAAGAACTTGGCGCAGCGGGCGGTGGATTCGGCCTCGTCGCAGGTGTCGAGCCCGGCGGCGCGCCACACCTCCTCGCGCATCTCGACGATGACGGTGGAGGCGTCCGCCGCGTACGGGTAGCCGTGCAACTGCATGACGCCGTACGGGGTTTCGGCGATCTCGAAGCGGAAGGCGTCGAGCGCGAAGTCGGCGGCGAGCCAGATGTAGCGGTTGCCGTGTTCGGTGAGGGACGGGCCGAAGGCTTCGGGGTGCGCCCGGCGGGTGGCGCTGTGCACGCCGTCGGCGGCGATGACCAGGTCGTGGTGGGCGGCGAGCTCGGCGGCGGGCGGGGCCGGGCTGCGGAAGCGGAGGTCGACGCCGAGGCCGGTGCAGCGCTCGTGCAGGATCTCCAGGAGCCGGCGGCGGCCGAGGGCGGCGAAGCCGTGACCGCCGGAGGTGTGGGTGCGGCCCCGGTGGACGATGTCGATGGTGTCCCAGCGGACGAATGCGCGGCTGAGCGCCCGGTACACCTCGGGGTCGGCGTGTTCGATGCCGCCGAGGGTCTCGTCGGAGAGGACGACGCCGAAGCCGAAGGTGTCGTCGGGGGCGTTGCGCTCGAAGACGGTGACCTCGCGGTCCTGGTCGAGCCGTTTGAGGAGGGCCGCGGCGTAGAGCCCGCCGGGGCCGCCGCCGATGACCGCGATCCGCCGCACGGATGACCCGCCGCCCGCCACGGCTACTTCCCCTGCCATTTCGGCGGCCGCTTCTCGGTGAAGGCGGCGTGGAACTCGGCGTAGTCCTCGCCGTGCATCAGGAGGGCCTGGGTGTTGGCGTCCAGCTCGACGGAGGCGGCCAGCGGCATGTCCAGTTCGGCGGTGAGCAGGGCCTTGGTCTGGGCGAGGGCGAGGGCGGGGCCGTCGGCGAGGCGGCGGGCCAGCTCGGCGGCCCGTTCGTCGGCCTTCCCCTCCTCGGCCAGCTCGCTGATCAGGCCGATCCGCTCCGCCTCGGGGGCACGGACGGTGTCCCCGAGCATCAGGAGCCGGGTGGCGTGGCCGAGGCCGACGACCCGGGGCAGCAGGTAGGCCGCTCCCATGTCGCCGCCGGAGAGGCCGACCCGGGTGAAGAGGAACGCGAAGCGGGCCGACGGGTCGGCGACCCGGAAGTCCGCGGCCAGGGCCAGCACGGCACCGGCTCCGGCGGCGACACCGTGGAGGGCGGCGACGACGGGGAAGGGGCACTCCCGCAGGGCCCGGACGACCTGCCCGGTCATCCGGTTGAAGTCGAGGAGCTGGGCGGTGTCCATGGCCAGGGTGGCGCCGATGATCTCGTCGACGTCACCGCCGGAGCAGAAGCCGCGCCCCTCACCGGCGAGGACGAGAGCGCGGACGGAGCGTTCCCGGGAGAGCTCGGCGAGGAGGTCGCGCAGATCCGCGTAGGCGCCGAAGGTGAGTGCGTTGAGTTTTTCGGGACGGGCGAATGTGACGGTTGCCACACCGTCGTCCCGGGTCAGCCGTAGATGACGCCATTCCTCGGCGCTCGGGGCCGAGCTGGGAAACGGGCTCATGGAGGGGTCCCCTTCAGCGATCGGGCTGGTGCCGGCCGTGCGCGGGTCGCGTTCCGCCTCCGAAGTTATCACCCTTACGTGACTGCCGTCACGAGGTCGCAATACAGCATCCATGAGACCGTTGTGGCGAAAGTCCCCTTTGCTCCGGCCGACCGCCTCTATGGCTGGACCGGAGCGGTTCGTAAGGTTGAAACCAGGAAGTCCCGACACGAGTACGACGTGAACCCCGGATGTCGAGACCTCCCGCTTCGAGGAAGACCCGCTCCCGAACGGAAACCCTGCCGTGCCGCCCGATGTCCCCGTCCCCGCTTCCTGGCGCATCGCCCTGCCGCACTCCACCGCGGCCGTGCCGATCGCCCGCGCACTCATCCGTACGGCGCTGTCGGACATCGACGCCCCGGCCGACAGCGACACCGCCGAGCTGCTGACCGCCGAGCTGGTGGCCAACGCGGTCGAGCACACGCTGGGCGGTGAGCCCATCGAGCTGGTCGTGGAGCTGCTGCCCACCGGCTGCCAGGTCGAGGTGCACGACCGCGACCCCGCCCCGCCGGGCGACCTGTCCCGGCCGCAGCCGGGCTGTGAGGTCGATCCCTGGCAGGAGCACGGCCGCGGCCTGCTGCTGATCCGGACCCTCAGCTCCGCATGCGGTCACCGCACCACGGAGCACGGCAAGGCCGTCTGGTTCACGCTTCCGGCGATACCGGCGCAGCCGGGTCCGTCCCCGGGGAGCTGACCAGCCGGGAGCGCTTGCGGCCGTAGCCGGCGTACAGGAGCGAGCCGACGGCCAGGAAGACCGCGAACTGGACCCAGGTCGTCCAGCCGGTCCCGTACATCAGATACAGGCAGAAGACGACGCCCAGCAGCGGGCTGACCGGATAGAGCGGCACCCGGAAGGTCCGCTGCAGCTCGGGGTTGCGGCGGCGGAGCACCATCACCGCGATGTTGACGGCGACCATCGTGGCGAGCGTGCCGATGGTCGTCAGGTTCACGACGACGTCGAGCGACACGAAGGCGGCCGGGACCGCGAAGACGCAGGCGACGATCCAGGTGTTGGCAACTGGGGTGTGGGTCTTGGGCGAGACCCGCTCGAAGACGCGCGGGATGAGCCCGTCGCGGGACATCGACATCAGGATGCGGGTCTGTCCGTACATCACGGCGAGCACCACCGAGGCGATGGCGACGACCGCGCCGAAGGCGATGATGCCGCCGCCGACCGTGGAGTCGGTGACCTGATTGACGGCGATCGAGAGGGCCGCGCTCTTGTTCGCGACGTCGTCCGAGCCGATCGCGCCGATGGCCGAGAGCGCCACCGCGCAGTAGAGCAGGGTGACGACGCCGATGCAGATCAGGATGGCGATCGGGATGTTCCGCCGGGGGTTCTTGACCTCTTCGCCGGCGGTGGTGATGGCGTCGAAGCCGATGTAGGAGAAGAACGCGAGCGACGCACCGGCGGTGATTCCGCCGAGCCCGTGGGTCGCGAACGGCATGAGGTTGTCGTCCTGGAACGCGCTGAACGCCACGGCGCAGAACGCGACCAGGATGCCGATCTTGAGGACGGCCATCGCGGCGGTGGCGGTGGCGCTCTCACGGACGCCGCGTACCAGCAGGGTGGCGGCCATGGCGATCACGACGACGGCGGGCAGGTTGATCACGCCGCCGTCGCCGGGCCCGGAGGACAGGGCCTCGGGGAGTTCCCAGCCGATCACGCTGTTCAGCAGCTCGTTGACGTACTGGCTCCAGCCCACCGCGACGGCGGAGACCGAGACGCCGTATTCCAGCAGCAGGCACCAGCCGACGAGGAAGGCGGTGCGCTCGCCGAGCGCGGCGTACGCGAAGGAGTACGAGCTTCCGGAGACCGGGATGGCGCTGCCCAGCTCCGCGAAGGACAGGGCGGTGAAGATGCAGGTGATCGCCGCGAGGACGAACGACATCACGACGGCGGGGCCGGCCTCGGCGACGCTGTCGGACAGCCCGACGAAGATGCCGGTGCCGACGATCGCGCCGACCCCGAAGCAGACGAGCTGGAAGAGGCCCATCGTGCGCTTGAGGCCGTGGCCCTCCAGGTCTCCGCCGGACTCGGCGATGAGCTGATCGGGGCTCTTGCGGCGCAGGTCCCGCTCGGGGCGGCCGGGGCGCTTCGGGGTGCCGGATCGCGGCAGACCGGTGCTCATGGGGGACGTTCTCATCTCTGGTGGTGCAGTGGGGGGACGGCCCCGTGCGCCGACGCGCGGCGGCACAGGTAAGGGGCTCGGGCCCCGCAGGGGGTCTCCCTCGGGTCCGAACCCCACCAAGAGGCGACATCGTAGCCACCACCACGCATGTTCACCCAATCGGGTGTATGAGCATGCGAACCCCTGCCCCGTATGCGTACGCGCGACGCGTACCGGCGGGGCTACTTCCCGGCCAGCGTGGCCACCAGGACGGCCTTGATCGTGTGCATCCGGTTCTCCGCCTGGTCGAAGACGACCGAGTGCGCGGACTCGAAGACCTCGTCGCTGACCTCCAGCTCGGTCAGCCCGTACCGGGCGTGGATGTCCCGGCCGACCTGGGTGCCGAGGTCGTGGAAGGCGGGCAGGCAGTGCAGGAACTTCACGTCCGGGTTGCCGGTGGCCCGCAGGACGTCCATCGTCACGGCGTACGGCCCGAGGGCGGCGATGCGCTCGGCCCACACCTCCTTGGGCTCCCCCATCGAGACCCAGACGTCGGTGGCGACGAAGTCGGCGCCCCGCACACCTTCGGCGACGTCGTCGGTGAGGGTGATCGTCGCGCCGCTGACCTCGGCGAGCTCCCGGGCCCGCGCCACGACGGCCTCGGCGGGCCAGTAGGCCTCGGGGGCGACGATCCTGACGTCCAGGCCGAGCAGGGCGCCGGTGATCAGGTAGGAGTTGCCCATGTTGAAGCGGGCGTCGCCGAGGTAGGCGAAGGCGCTCTGGGTGACGGGCCCGTTGCCGTGCTCGGTCATGGTGAGCACGTCGGCGAGCATCTGGGTGGGGTGCCAGTCGTCGGTGAGCCCGTTGAATACCGGCACCCCGCCGTACGCGGCCAGCTCCTCGACGGCCTGCTGGCTGTCGCCCCGGTACTCGATCCCGTCGAACATCCGGCCGAGCACCCGGGCGGTGTCCTTCACGGACTCCTTGTGGCCCATCTGGGAGCCCGAGGGGTCGAGGTAGGTGGTGGCGGCGCCCTGGTCGGCGGCGGCGACCTCGAACGCGCAGCGCGTACGGGTCGAGGTCTTCTCGAAGATCAGCGCGATGTTCTTCCCGCGCAGCCGCTGGACCTCGGCCCCGGCCTTCTTGGCCGCCTTGAGCTCGGCGGCCAGGGAGACCAGGCCGAGAAACTCCTCGGAGGTGAAGTCCAGCTCCTTGAGGAAGTGGCGGCCGGTGAGGTCTATGGCCATGATGACTGCTCCTGGGTGGGACGGGGATCGGCGCAGACGGGGATCGGCGCACTGCGCGCGGCAGAACTGGAACTCTATACGATCGACCGCATCTCTATACAGGGCTGTCGGCTCACGGTCGCCGACCTCTCATGCCACGGGGTCCCGCTCGACCGGGCAGCTCATGCAGCGCGGCCCGCCACGCCCCCGGCCCAGCTCGCTCCCCCGGATCTCGATGACCTCGATGCCCTGCTTGCGCAGATAGGTGTTGGTGGTGGCGTTGCGCTCGTACGCGACGACGACGCCGGGCTCGACCGCGAGCACGTTGCAGCCGTCGTCCCACTGCTCGCGCTCGGCCGCGTGCACGTCCTGGGTGGCGGTGAGGACCCGGACGGAGTCGAGGCCGAGGGCGGCGGCGATGGCGCGGTGCATGTGCTCGGGCGGATGGTCGGTGACCTTCAGCTCACGGGGGCCACTGCCGGGCTCGATGGTGTACGAGCGGAGCATGCCGAGACCGGCGTACTGGGTGAACGTGTCGCCGTCGACCATCGTCATCACCGTGTCCAGGTGCATGAACGCGCGGGCCTTGGGCATGTCGAGCGCCACGATCGTGCGCGCCGAACCGGCGTCGAAGAGGCCCCGGGCCAGCATCTCCACCGCCTGCGGCGTGGTGCGCTCGCTCATCCCGATCAGGACCGCGCCCTGCCCGATGACCAGGACGTCACCGCCCTCGATGGTGGAGGGGTAGTCGTTCTGCCCCTCCGACCAGGTGTGGAAGGCGCCCGCCTCCGGGCCGGTGAAGAGGGGATGGTGCCGGTAGATGGCCTCGAAGTGGACGGTCTCGCGCTGCCGGGCGGGCCAGCGCATCGCGTTGATGGAGACCCCGTCGTAGATCCACGCCGAGGTGTCCCGGGTGAAGAGGTGGTTGGGCAGCGGGCCCAGCAGGAAGTCGTCCAGGTCCATCACATGGAAGCGGACGGAGGTCGGCTCGCTGTGCCGCTCCAGGAACTCCCGCTTGGTCATGCCGCCGACCAGCGCCTCCGCCAGCTCCCGTGAGGACAACTCCTCGAAGGCGGCCCGCAGATGCTCGGTGGCGAGCGGGCCGTACTCCTTCTCGTCGAAGACCCGGTCCAGCACCAGCCGCCGGGCGACCGGGATGTCGAGGGACTCGCGCAGGAGATCACCGAAGAGGTGCACGGCGACCCCCCGGTCGCGCAGCACGTCGGCGAACCCGTCGTGCTCCTCCCGGGCGCGGCGCACCCACAGGACATCGTCGAACAGGAGCGCGTCCTTGTTCCTGGGGGTGAGCCGCTTCAGCTCCAGATCGGGGCGGTGCAGTATGACGCGGCGCAGCCGCCCGGCTTCGGAGTCGACATGGAATCCCATGCCTTCATCCTCACCGCGCGGAGCGCCGTTCACCCGGCGAACCGCCCATCGGTTCGCTCAGAGCCGGGGGTCCACCGGCTCCGACTCCAGCGCCAGGACGGCGAACACCGCCTCGTGGACCCGCCACAGCGGCTCGCCCTCGGCCAGCCGGTCCAGGGCCTCCAGGCCGAGCGCGTACTCCCGGAGGGCCAGCGAGCGCTTGTGGCCGAGGAACCGGGAGCGCAGCCGCTCCAGGTTCTCCGGGCGGGTGTACTCGGGGCCGTAGATGATGCGGAGATACTCCCGGCCGCGCACCTTGATGCCCGGCTGCACCAGCCGGTCCTTGGCGTCCCGGACGAGGGCGCCGAGCGGCTTGACGACCATGCCCTCACCGCCGCGCCCGGTCATCTCCAGCCACCAGTCCACGCCCGCGCGCACCGAGTCCTCGTCCCCGGTGTCGACGAGGAGCCGGCGGGTGACCTGGAGCAGCCCGGTCGGGTCGTGCTCCACGAGCCGGTCCAGCCACGCGAGCTGCTCGTCGTGCGGGACGGCGGCCAGGGAACGGCCCTGGACGGCGAGGAACTGGAACGGGGCGAGACGCACCCCGTCCAGCCCCTCGGTGGACCAGCAGTAGCGCCGGTACGCCTCGGTGAACGCGGCCGCGTCCCGCGCGCGGGCCCGCTGGAGCCCGGCGAGGTCCGCCACCTCGATGCCCCGGGCGACCGCCTGCTCCAGGGCGGCGACGGCCGGCGGGAAGACCGCCCCGGAGGCCGCGCCGACGGCGGCGTACTGCGAGCGCAGCAGCCCGCCGGCCTTGAGCGACCACGGCATCAGTTCGGCGTCCAGGAGCACCCAGTCGGTGTCCCACTCCTCCCAGAGCCCGGCGGCGGTGAGGGCGGTACGGAGCCGGTCCAGGACCCCTTCGGTCATGGCCGGGTCGTCCAGGAAGGGGCGTCCGGTGCGGGTGTACAGCGCGCCGGTCGGGCCCGCCGTGCCGAACCGCGCGGTCGCGGCCCCGGCGTCCTTGCAGACCAGGGCGACGGCCCGGGAGCCCATGTGCTTCTCCTCGCACACGACCCGCTCGACGCCGTCGCTGCGGTACTGCGCGAAGGCCTCGGCCGGGTGCTCCAGGAAACCGTCCACCCGGGAGGTGGCGGTGGGGGCCATCGTGGGCGGGAGGTAGGCCAGGAGCTGCGGGTCGACGGCGAACCGGCTCATGACTTCGAGCGCGGCGGCGGCGTTCTCCTCGCGCACGGCGACACGGCCCAGGTGCCGGGTCTCCACGACCCGGCGGCCCTGGACGTCGGCGAGGTCCAGCGGCCGGCCCTCCCGGCCCCCGGGCGCCTCGGTGACCAGCGGCTTGACCGGCTCGTACCAGACCTTCTCGGCGGGTACGTCGACGAGTTCGCGCTCCGGCCAGCGCAGCGCGGTCATCCTCCCGCCGAAGACGGCCCCGGTGTCCAGGCAGATGGTGTTGTTGATCCAGGAGGTGCTGGGCACCGGGGTGTGGCCGTAGACCACGGTGGCGCGGCCCCGGTACTCCTCGGCCCACGGGTAGCGCACGGGCAGGCCGAACTCGTCGGTCTCGCCCGTCGTGTCCCCGTACAGCGCGTGCGAGCGGACCCGGCCGGAGGTGCGGCCGTGGTACTTCTCGGGCAGCCCGGCGTGACAGACCACCAGCTTGCCGTCGTCCAGGACGTAGTGGCTGACGAGCCCGTCGATGAACTCCCGCACCTGTCCCCGGAACTCCGGGTGCTCGGCGTCCTCGCGCTCCAGCTGCTCGACGGTCTCGGCGAGCCCGTGGGTGAGCTGGACCTTGCGGCCCGCGAGATAGCGGCCGAGCTTGTTCTCGTGGTTGCCGGGGACGCACAGGGCGTTGCCCGCCGACACCATGGACATCACGCGGCGCAGCACGCCGGGGCTGTCGGGCCCCCGGTCGACGAGGTCGCCGACGAAGACGGCGGTGCGCCCTTCGGGGTGGGCGCCGTCCACGTAACCGAGCTTGCCGAGCAGGGTGTCCAGCTCGGAGCGGCAGCCGTGGATGTCCCCGATGATGTCGAACGGGCCGGTGAGATGGCGCAGGTCGTTGTAACGGCGCTCCAGGACCACTTCGGCGCTCTCGGCCTCCTCCTCGGTGCGCAGGACATGCACCTTGCGGAAGCCCTCGCGCTCCAGGCCGCGCAGGGACCGACGCAGCTCGCGGCGGTGCCGCTGGATGACATGGCGGGGCATGCCGGCTCGGTCGGGGCGGGACGCGTTGCGCGCGGCGCAGACCTCCTCGGGAACGTCGAGGACGATGGCGATGGGCAGGACGTCGTACTTCCGGGCCAGCTGGACGAGCTGCTTGCGGCTCTCGGACTGGACGCTGGTGGCGTCGATGACGGTGAGCCGCCCGGCCTCCAGGCGCTTGCCGGCGATGTAGTGCAGCACGTCGAAGGCGTCGCGGCTGGCGCTCTGGTCGTTCTCGTCGTCGGCGACCAGACCCCGGCAGAAGTCCGAGGAGAGGACCTCGGTCGGCTTGAAGTGCTTGCGGGCGAAGGTGGACTTGCCCGATCCGCTCGCGCCGATGAGGACGACGAGGGAGAGGTCGGTCACCGGCAGGGTGCGCGCGGCGGTGGCGGCGGTGCCGGATTCTGTACCGGCGTCGCTGTGGTCGTTGTTCATGCGGCTTTCGCCTCCTTCGCCTTCTTCTCGGTCGTTCCGGTGGTCGTGGTGGCGTCGGTCCGGGTGAACACGGCCATCTGGGTCGGCGGTCCCACCTCGGGGTCGTCCGGCCCGACGGGCACGTACCGGACGGTGTATCCGTGCCGTTCGGCGACCGGTCCGGCCCAGTCCCGGAATTCGGCCCGGGTCCACTCGAAGCGGTGGTCCCGGTGCCGGACGTGCCCGGCCGGGAGGGTCTCCCAGCGCACGTTGTACTCGACGTTCGGCGTGGTCACGAGCACCGTGCCCGGTCGCGCCGCGCCGAACACCGCGTACTCCAGGGCGGGCAGCCGGGGCAGGTCCAGGTGCTCGATCACCTCGCTGAGCACGGCGGCGTCGTATCCCACGAGCCGCTTGTCCGTGTAGGTCAGCGATCCCTGCCGCAGGGTGACCCGGTCCGCCTGGCGCTCTCCCATCCGGTCCAGCTTCAGCCGCCGGGAGGCGATGGTGAGGGCGCGCATCGAGACGTCGACGCCCACGATCTCGGTGAAGCGCACGTCCTTGAGGAGCGCCTGCACCAACTGGCCCTGGCCACAGCCGAGGTCGAGCACCCTGCTCGCCCCGGCGGCGCGCAGCGCGTCGAGGATCGCGGTGCGCCGGTGTTCGGCGAGCGGGACCGGCTTCTCCTCGGTGTCGGTGCTCTCGTCCACCGCGTTGTCGACGCTTTCCACGTCGAGGTCGTCCGACTCGGCGAGCCGCACCAGCTCCAGGGCCTGGTCGGCCTGGCGGGTGAGCCCCCAGCGGTGGGACAGATAGCGCCGGGTGATCAGCGGCCGCTCGGGGTGGTCGGCGAGCCAGCCCTCCCCGGCCCGCAGCAGCTTGTCCACCTCGTCGGGCGCGACCCAGTAGTGCTTGGCGTCGTCGAGCACCGGGAGCAGGATGTAGAGCTGCCGCAGCGCGTCGGCGAGCCGCAACTCGCCCTCCAGCACCAGGCGTACGTAGCGCGAGTCGCCCCACGCGGGGAACTGCTCGTCCAGCGGTACGGCCGTGACCTCGACCCGCGTCCAGCCGAGCGGCGCGAACAGCTTGTGCACCAGCTCGGCGCCGCCCCTGGCGGGCAGGGCGGGCACCTCGATCCGCAGCGGCAACGGGCTCCCGGCCCGCTCGGGCATGGCCCGGCAGACCCCGCCGAGCGCCGACTTGAACACGGCGGCGAGCGCGACCGACAACAGCGAGGACGCCGCGTAGGGGCGGTCGTTGACGTACTGCGCGAGCGCCGCGTCGGGCGCGCCTCCCCGGCCCTTGCCCTTGCCGCGCCGCACCAGCGCCACCGGATCCACCTCCAGCAGGAGCGCGGCCGTGCAGCGCTCGACGGACGCCTCGGGGTAGAAGACGTGCGCGGAGCCGTGCGAGGTGGAGAACGTCTGCGCCTTGTCGGGATGCTTGTGCAGCAGAAATCCCAAATCCGTGGCGGGACGTTCAGGGGTGCCGGTCGTACCGATTGTCAGGAACACCTGTCCGAGTATGATCCTCGCCCCCTGCCCCCACCAGGTATTTTCGCTCCCCTGCTTCTCCTTCTCCCTTGACTAGGCCTCCAGCCGCCCGGCCAGTTCCGTGACGAGGTCCGGCCCCACCCGGCAGCAGCCTCCGACGAGCCGGGCCCCGGCCCGGGTCCAGGCCCGCACCCGCCCCGCGTCGAAGGTGGAGCGACCGGTCCACCCCCGCGCTCCGGCGTCCCAGCCCTCCCCGCTGTTCGGGTAGACCACGGCGGGCCGGCCCGTGACCGCCACCGCCTGCTCCACGGCGCCCTGTGCCTCCTCCGGCTCGCAGCAGTTGACCCCGACCGCGAGCACGGAGTCCCGCCCCGCCGCCACCGCGAACGCTTCCTCCAGCGGCTGGCCGGCCCGGGTCCGGCCGCCCGCCACGCTGTACGAGAGCCAGTACGGCAGTCCGGTCTCCTCGGCCACCCGGACCAGGGCCTCGGCCTCGTCCAGATCCGGCACCGTCTCCAGCGCCAGGGCGTCGGGTCCCGCAGCGGCCAGCGCCGCCACCCGGGGGCGGTGGAAGCGCTCCAGCTCACGGACGCTCAGCCCGTAGCGCCCCCGGTACTCGCTGCCGTCCGCGAGCATCGCCCCGTACGGACCGACCGACGCGGCGACCCAGGTCTCCCGCCCGGGGTCGGCCCGGCGCGCCGCCTCGGCGGCGCCCCGGGCCAGCTCCACGCTGCGGGCGAGCAGGGCCTCGGTCCCGGCCCGGTCGATCCCGTACCGCCCGAGCCCTGCGAACGTGGCCTGATAGCTGGCCGTGATGAGCACCCGCGCCCCGGCCCGGAGGTAGGCGAGGTGGGCGGCCTCGATCTGTTCCGGCGCGTCGGCCAGCAGCCGGGCCGACCAGAGCGCGTCGGACAGGTCGCAGCCCTGCGCCTCCAGTTGGTTGGAGAGCCCGCCGTCCAGCAGGACGGGCCCGGCGTCCAGTGCGTCGGCGAGCGTGCTGCCGGTACTCACGGCCAACTCCTCGGGTCAGGTCAGGTCAGGTCAGCTGGGACTGGATCTGCGAGGAGATCAGTTCCAGATGGTCCAGATCGTCCAGGTCGAGGACCTGGAGGTAGATCCTCGACGAGCCGATCGCCCCGTAGGCGCCGATCTTGTCGACCACCTCGGCGGGCGATCCCGCCAGCCCGTTCGCCTTGAGCTCCTCCACGTCCCGGCCGATCGCCGCCGCGCGCCGGGCGACCTCGGCGTCGTCCTTGCCCGTGCAGACGATCAGCGCGTTGGAGTACACGAGGTCGTCCGGCGAGCGCCCGTGCGCCTGCGCGGCGGCCCGGACCCGGCCGAACTGCTTCTCGCTGTCCTCCAGCGAGGCGAACGGAATGTTGAACTCGTCCGCGTACTGCGCGGCGAGCCGCGGGGTGCGCGTCGCACCGTGACCGCCGATCAGGACGGGCACCTTGGCCTGGGCGGGCTTGGGCAGCGCGGGCGAGTCGGTGAGCTGGTAGTAGGTCCCGTCATAGCTGAAGGTCTTGCCGACCTCCGTCGCCCACAGGCCGGTGACGATCGCGAGCTGCTCCTCCAGGCGGCCGAACTTCTCCTTCGGGAACGGAATGCCGTAGGCCTTGTGCTCCTCCTCGAACCAGCCGGCTCCCAGGCCCAGTTCGACCCGGCCGCCGGACATCCGGTCGACCTGGGCCACCTGGATGGCCAGCACTCCCGGAAGCCGGAACGTGCCGGCGGTCATCAGCGTGCCGAGCCGGATCCGCCGGGTCTCGCGCGCCAGTCCGGCCAGCGTGATCCAGGCGTCCGTAGGTCCGGGCAGGCCGTCGCCGGAGCCCATGCGGAGATAGTGGTCGGAGCGGTAGAAGGCGTCGAAGCCCAGGTCCTCGGCGGCCTTGGCGACGGTGAGCAAGGTGTCGTAGTCGGCCCCTTGCTGGGGCTCGGTGAAGATGCGAAGATCCATGCCTCCATCCTGCCCCTCCGGCGCGCGGTCCTCCTGGCCAGCCCGGCCGGGCCCCCCGATATCTCCACCTCTTCCCCCGGGACCCTCAGGGCCCCGCCGTCGATGACGCCGGGCCGCGTATGCCGCCGTAGGGGCCGTCGCGCTCCCTCTCCCGCTCCGCCAGCCGTCTCAGCATCCCGTGCACACGGTCCAGTGATTCGTCGGCCGCGTCCATGGCCTCGATGCACTGCCAGTACAGCCCGTCCTCCCCCGTGTCGCAGGCCACCCCGACCAGCGCGATCCCGGCCTCACCGAGCAGCAGCGCCAGCCCGGCCAGGGCCGGCCGCACATCGGCGATCCCGGACAACTGGGCCGCCCTGGCACCGCCGGAGAGCACCGTCGGGTGATCCAGGGCCGAGCATCCGGCGCCGATCTCCCCCAGCGCCCGCGCCTCGCTCCGTAATTCCATCGGGCCGTACAGCGCCAGCCTGCTGCCGACCGCCCGTGCGAGCGCCTGGGCCTGCCAGGCCTCCGCCATGACGTCCAGCGCGCCCCGGCTGCCCGCCAGGGCCCGCCGCCCCGCCTCGATAAGTCGCTCCGCTTCCATGTGTCTCCCCCGTCCGTACGAAAACCCGCTCACCTCATTCATTACCCACAGTGAGGTAGACAGCACCGTAAGGCCAGAGGAAATCGGAAATCTGTGGACACGAAGTCGACTGTGGACAACTCGATCACTCCGAAGAGTGACGATCGTGGGGTTCCGGAGCGCCCGGCAGAGGGAAGCGCTTCTCGTTCCGCTCCAACTTGGCCGCCAGCGCCGCCGTCGGGTCGATGTCCAACACGGCGCAGAACTGCAGCAGATAGGCGAGCACGTCCGCCACCTCGTCGGCGACCCGGTGGGCCGATTCGGGGTTCTCCATGATCGCCGCCGACTGTTCGGGCGTCAGCCACTGGAAGATCTCCAGCAGTTCGGAGGCCTCGACGCTGAGCGCGGCCGCCAGGTTCTTCGGGGTGTGGTACTGCCCCCAGTCCCGCGCCGCCGCGAACGCGGCCAGCCGCCGCTGGAGTTCTGCCACATCGATGTCTGTCACGGCTCCAGGTCTATCACCGGCCACCGACAGCGGAGGAGCGGGCGGCCGGGGGCGGCGGTCCGGGCCGCCCGCCGGCCTCGGCTGCCGCCCCGACTGCCGCTTCCTACGACTGGGCGAGGCCCGCGGGCGTGACTCCCTCGACCTCCATGCCGACCGGCGCGAGCAGGAAGACATTGCGGTCGACGCGGTGCATGCCGCTGCCGAGGCCGAAGACCACGCCGCTGCTGAAGTCGAGAATCCGCTTCGCCACGTCCGTTTCCGCCGCCGTCAGGTCGAGCAGGACCGGAACCTGGGCGACCAGGTACTCGGCGACCTCGCGTGCGTCCGCGAAGACCTGCACCCGCAGCACGACGAGGCGTCGTTGCTCGGCCGCGCGCTCGTCCGGGACGGTGCGGTGGTCGATCCTGGACGGCCATTCGTCCCGGCCGCGCAGCGGCACGACCTGCGCGAGCCCCTCCCACTGTTCGTCGGTGGCGTCGTATCTGTCATACCTGTCGTACCTGCTCACAGGGCCACCCCGTCGTCGAGCCGGGCGGATTCGCACCGGCTGCACTCACTGTTCATCGGGCAATCCTCTCGCCCCTCACCCGTTCGGCGTACCAACGACACGGCGAAGTCTCCGTCCGAGTCGTCGTCCGAGCCGTTTCCGGTACCGGCTGACACCGGTTCAGACCGTGATGACCTGGACCCCCGCCTCACCGAACCGGTCCTTCGCCTCCGCCGCGATGTTGGAGTCGGTGACCAGGACGTCGACCAGGCCCAGGTCGCAGACCCGGGCGAAGGCACGCTTGCCGATCTTCGACGAGTCGGCCGCCACCACCACCCGCTGGGCCCGTTCCGCGAGCAGCCGGTTGACGCTGGCCTCGCCCTCGTGGTGGACGTACGCGCCGCGTTCGATGTCGATGGCGTTCACCCCGAGGACGGCGACGTCCAGGGTGATCTCGTTCATCACGCCGACGGCGAGCGGGCCCGTCAGTTCGTACGACTGGGGCCTCGCGACGCCGCCCGTCACGACCATCTTGATCTGCGGCCGGATCGCCAGCTCGCTCGCGATGTTGAGGGCGTTGGTCACCACGGTCAGCGTCGGCTGGCCACCCGCCACCGTCGTCTCGCCCACGATGTCCTGGCGTACCGCCAGCGCCCTGGCCACTTCGGTCACGGTCGTTCCGCCGGTCAGGCCGACCACTTCGCCGACGGCGACGAGGCCCGACACCGCGCGGCCGATGGCCTGCTTCTCCGGGGCGTGACGGCCCGTCTTGTAGCGGAGCGCCAGTTCGTAGGAGACCCCGTGCGCGACCGCACCGCCCCTGGTGCGGGTCAGCAGATGCTGTTCGGCCAGCTGGTCCAGATCACGGCGGATGGTGGCGGCCGAGACGTCGAGCGCCGTCGCCGCCTCCTCGACGTCCACCCTGCCGTGCTTGCCGACCAGTTCCAGCAGCGCGTCCCACCGGGCGTCCCTGGACAAGAGCGTCTCCTCACCGTCCGGCGCGGGCACCGCGTTTCGCGGGAACGCGGTCGCCGGTGGCCGGACCGCCGCAAGCGTCGCACAGGGTCTCCCGGGAGCCCTTCCCCCACCTGCAGCTTGCTTGTTTTTGCTCGATAACTACATGTAACGTGCAGAATTCTACATGCGGG
The DNA here is from genome assembly GCF_044757365.1 of Streptomyces sp. NPDC091289. Lineage (NCBI taxonomy): Bacteria > Bacillati > Actinomycetota > Actinomycetes > Kitasatosporales > Streptomycetaceae > Streptomyces > Streptomyces sp. NPDC091289. The sequence goes on along the minus strand of NZ_JBIVUT010000002.1, from coordinate 126,518 downwards.
CTGCATCAGCCCCGTTCCCGTGGTCCACCTCGTTCCCGTGGAGTGCAGACGTGTCGTATGCCGAGTCCGAAACAGCCAGTCAGCCCGCATGCTGGCGGCGCGCCGCCGCCCTGGCCGACGGCCCCGAGGCCGCCGCCCTGCCCGCCGCGGGCGAGCGGATCGCGGTCGTCGGCTGCGGTACCTCCTTCTACATGGCGCAGGCCTACGCCGGACTCCGCGAGGGTTCCGGCCAGGGCGAGTCGGACGCCTTCGCCGCCTCCGAGTTCCCCTTCGGCCGCGGCTACGACCGGGTCGTCGCACTGACCCGGTCGGGCACCACGACCGAGGTGCTGGAACTGCTGAACCGGCTGCGCGGCACCTCCCGGACGGTGGCCGTCACGGCGGACCCGGAGACTCCGGTCAGGGCGGCGGCCGACGACCTCGTCGTCCTGGACTTCGCCGACGAACGGTCCGTCGTCCAGACGCGCTTCGCCACGACCGCCCTCACCCTGCTGCGGGCCCACCTCGGTCTGCATTCGGAGGACGTGGTCACGGACGCGGAGACCGCGCTCGCGGAGCCGTTGCCCGAAGGGCTGCTGCTGAGCAGCCAGTTCTCCTTCCTCGGGCGGGGGTGGACGGTCGGGCTGGCCCACGAGGCGGCGCTGAAGATGAAGGAGGCGTCGCTGTCCTGGACGGAGTCCTACCCCGCGATGGAGTACCGCCACGGGCCCATCAGCATCTCCACGGCGGGCACCGCGACCTGGATGTTCGGCGAGGCCCCCGAGGGCCTGCCGGAGCAGGTGCGCGCGACGGGCGCCCGGTGGGTGGACGACGCCCTCGACCCGCTGGCCGACCTCGTACGCGTACAGCGCCTCGCCCTCGCCCGTGCGGCCGCACGGGGGCTCGACCCCGACCTGCCGCGCCATCTGAGCCGTTCGGTGGTCCTCGACGGGGCCTGAGGGATCATGGAGACATGCACCTGACCCCGTCAGCCGCCTCGGAGCCGCAGGGGGGCATCGCCGGCTGGGCCGCCGGTCTCGTCGAGACGTTCGGCGGTCCCGGTGCGGGTGCGGCCATCGCGCTGGAGAACGTGTTCCCGCCGCTGCCCAGCGAGGTCATCCTGCCGTTGACCGGGTTCGCCGCCTCGCAGGGCGTGATCGGCATCGCCTCGGCCCTGTTCTGGACGACGCTCGGCTCGGTCGTCGGGGCGGTGGTCCTGTACGGGATCGGCGCCGTGTTCGGCCGGGAGCGGATGCACGCCTGGTGGGCGAAGCTGCCGCTGGTCAAGGCGTCCGACCTGGTGCGGACGGAGGAGTGGTTCGCCCGGCACGGCACCAAGGCGGTCCTGCTCGGCCGCATGGTGCCGGTGTTCCGGAGCCTCATCTCGGTGCCCGCGGGTGTGGAGCGCATGCCGCTGCCGGTGTTCATCGCGCTGACGACGGCGGGCAGCCTGGTGTGGAACACCGTGCTGGTGATGGCCGGGTACTGGCTCGGCGATCAGTGGGACATGGTCGGGGCGTACGTCGGCGTCGCGTCCAAGGTCGTGCTGGCGCTGGCCGCCGTCGCCGTGGCCGGTTACGTCGTGATGCGCGTCCGGGGCCGCAACCGCGAGCGGCCCTGACGGCCGGGCGCGGCCCCACCCCGATCGACGAGGCACCCCCCGGTGGGGGGTGCCTCACGACCGGCCGTTCAGGACTCCTCGAAGTAGGCGTCCAGGACGGTGTCCAGCTCGGCCGGCCAGGCCTTGAGCTCGCTGCGGCTCGCCGCCTCGACCTCGGCGTTGAACCAGCGACGGGTCGACAGGTGCACGGTCACCGTGAACCGGCGGCCGAAGCGGGCCGGGGTGGTCTCCACGGCGCCGATCTCGTCCCAGCCGAACTCGGCCTCCTGGTCGTCCAGCCGGAACCGGACGCCTTCCCGGGCCACCCGTATCGAACCGCGCCGGTCGCTGACCTCGAATACGGGGCCCTCCTCGGCGTCCTCGCTCTCGGTCGCGTCCTCCGCTTCGGCATCGCCCGCCGCCGATTCCGGTTCCTTGTCGGTCCCGGCCTCGGCTTCGGTCTCCGCGGTCGCCGCTTCGGGCGCGTCGTCGCGTTCCCGCTCCGACTCCGGAGCAGCGTCCTCCGGACCGGTCTCCGATTCCGGTTCGGGCTTCCGGGTCGCGACGGGCGCCGCCAGTCCGGGCAGGGGGATGAACGCCGGGTCGGTGCCTGCGGCGAACTCGGGCTTCTTGGTCGAATCTATGCTCTGCTCCACGGCGGGCAGTATGGTCGACGAACCTGTACGTGACCAGTCGTCATCGCCCCGGCGTGGCCCCCGACCCCCGGTCCGCAGGTGAACTCCCCTCCACGGAACCTCCGAAGCCCTGCCCGGCGACAGATAATTAAGGATAGCCTCACCTAATCAGAGGAGGACGCGTGAAGCACACGGCCCTGACGATCGACGGTGTCGCGCACGGCTTCGCCGAGTACGGCGATCCGCACGGCCGGCCCGTGGTGCTGCACCACGGGCTGCTGGGGGACGCCGGGCTGCCGGACGTCTGGGACGCCTGGGCCTGGGAGGCGGGCGTCCGGCTGATCGCACTGGACCGCCCGGGCCACGGGCTCTCCGACCCGGTCCCGATGTCCGCCGTCGCCGACTGGACGCCCCTGGTGCTGCCGGTGCTCGCGGCGCTGGAGGTGGACGCGTTCGACGTGCTGGGCGTCTCGGCGGGCGCGCCGTACGCGTACGCCCTGGCGGCGGCCCTTCCGGAGCGGGTGCGACGGGTCTGGGTCCTCAGCGGACTGCCGTACGTCGCCGACGACGCGATCCGTCACCGCTACCCCGAAGCGGCCGAGCCCGTCTGGACGTTCTACCGCGAGGCTCCCGAGGACGAGGTGGCCGCCCGGTTCGCCGGGGCGGCGGAGCGCCTGGCGGATGTGTTCGCGTCCTCCCCCTCGACGCTCGCCGCGCTGACGGGCCTGGCCGGGCACGGCTGGCGGGGGCCGGCCCGGGAGGTGCGGCTGCAGACGCGCCCGTGGGGGTTCGATCCGGCCGGGGTGGCGCAGCCCGTACGGCTGTGGCACGCGCCGGCGGACGAGGAGGTGCCGTTCCCGGCGGCGGAGGCGACCGCCGCCCTGTTCCCCTCGGCCCGGCTGACGGAGCAGCGCGCGCCGGATCACGTCCCGAGCGGACCGACCCTGCGCGAGCTGTTCGAGGAGCTGCGGGCCGTCGCCCGGTCCTGACCGCCTCAGAGCACGCCCTTGCGCCACTCCCGTACCAGCAGATAGCCGAGGTACGCGCCGCCGATGGCCATGGTGTAGATCCCGACCGGCAGGTCGTCGAAGAGCGCCAGCTGCTGGGAGCAGAGGTCCGCGAGGACCAGCAGCAGGCCGCCGGTGAGGGCGGAGAGCAGCAGGTGCGGGCCGGAGCCGCGGGTGAGGCGTCTGGCGATCTGGGGTGCGGTCAAGGCGATGAAGGCGATGGGGCCCGAGACGCTGACCGCGGCGGCCGAGAGGGCGATGGCCAGGACCACGGCGAGGGTCTTGGCCTTCTTCGGCTCGGAGCCGAGCCCCTCGGCGATGTCGTCGCCCATCTCGCCGATGTCGAGCCGCCGGGAGATCAGCGCGGCCAGCGGGGCGGTGGCGAGCAGGACCAGCCAGACGGTGGTGGCGTCGGTCCAGGAGCGGGCCGTCAGGCTGCCGTTGACGTAGGCGGTGAGAACGGAGGCCTTGTCGCGCTCCAGGGCGTAGACGACGTACTGGGTGACGGCCGCGCCCATCGCGGCGACCCCGATCCCGGCGATGACGAGCCGGGCGGGGTTGCGGAAGCCGCTGCCGGTGGAGACGTACACGAGGGCCATCGCCGCCACCGCGCCGATGAGCGCGCCGATGGGGACGGGGACCGTGTCGGGGAACATCAGGGCGCAGATCGCGGCGCCCGCGCCGGCTCCGGCGGAGAGGCCGATGACGTCGGGGCTGCCGAGCGGGTTGCGGGTGACGGACTGGAACAGCGCGCCGGAGAGGCCGAGCGCCGCGCCGACGCCGATGGCGACGGTGAGGCGGGGGCCGCGCAGCCGGTTGAAGACGAAGCGGTCCTTGCCCTCGGCGTCGCCGAGCAGCGCGGCGGGGAGGTCGGCGAGGTCGATGCCGAGGCGTCCCCAGGTCAGTGTCGTGACGGCGGCCGCGAGAAGGAGGACGAGAAGCCCGGCGCCGGCGAACACGGAGGCCCGGCGCATGGGTATCGCCAGGGTGCTGCCGACGACCAGATAGCCCCGGGGGGCCTTGCGGACGGGGGCGGTCCGGTCGGTGGCGGTGCGGTCGGTGACGGTCATGAGGTGCCCCGCATCCTGCGTACGGCGATGAGCAGCGCGGGTGCGCCGATGAAGGCGGTGACGACGCCGACCATGAGTTCGGTGGGGCGCATGACGACCCGGCCCACCACGTCCGCGAGGAGCAGGAGGGTGGGGCCCAGCAGGGCGGAGAAGAGGATCTGGACGCGGAAGTCGACGCCGACCAGGACCCGCACGACGTGCGGGACGGCGAGGCCGACGAAGGCGATCGGGCCGACGGCGGCCGTCGCGGCGGCGCTGAGCAGCGTGGCGGCGAGCAGTCCGCCGCCCCGGGTGCGCCCGGGGTGCGAGCCGAGGGCGACGGCGGTCGCGTCGCCCAGGGCCAGGGCGTTGAGGCCGGGGCCCAGCGCGAGGGCGAGCAGGAAGCCGACGGCGGCGAAGGGCAGGACGGACCAGAACACGTCGAAGTCCCGGCCGCCGAGCGCGCCGACGACCCAGTAGCGGTAGCTGTCGAAGACCTGCGGCTTGCTGAGGGTCACCGCCTGGATGAACGCCATCAGTACGGCGGTGAGCACGGCTCCGGCGAGCACCAGGCGCACCACGCTCGTCCCCGTACCGGCGGAGCCGATGACATGGACGAGGACGCCGGCGACCAGCGCTCCGGGCAGCGCCCACCACATGGTGTCGGTGGCGCCGGAGGCCCCGAGCCAGGCGGTCGCGGCGACGATGCTCGCGGAGGCCCCGGCGTTGATGCCGAGGAGGCCCGGTTCGGCCAGCGGGTTGCGCGAGACGCCCTGCATGAGGGTGCCCGCGACCGCGAGGCAGAGTCCGGCGAGGACGCCGAGGACGGTCCGGGGGTAGCGGCTCTCGACGATGACGGTGATGTTGGGGGCGGCGTTGCCGCGCAGGACGTCGATGACATCGCCGAACGAGGTGGAGCGGCTGCCGAACATGACGCTCGCGCAGAGCGCGACGGCCAGTGCGACCAGCCCGAGGAGCAGGAGGAACGCCGTCCGAGCGGCGCCGGTACGGGAGGTACCGGCGCCGCTCGGCGGTGCGACCGTGGTGGTTGCCATGGGTGTGGAGTGTGCCTGGTGGCCCTGGTCCTTCGGATACCCGGCCGGGGTTACTTGCCGGCCGTCTTGACGGCCTGGTCGATGATCGGCAGGTAGCGCTCGATCGTCCACGGCACGGTCAGCGGGTTGATGATCGAGGAGGCGGTGACGAAGGAGTTGTCGTCGCTCGCGACGACGGCGCCCTTCTTGATCGCGGGGATCGCGCCGTACAGCTTCTGGCCCTCGATCTCCTTGCGGTTCTTCTCGTCCGTGTAGAACGTGAAGATCAGGTCGCTGTCCTTGAGCTTCTCGGCGTTCTCCAGGCCGATGAGGGCCGAGTCGGTGCCGGGGGTCTCCTTGAAGCCGTTGACGACCGGGTCGACCTTCAGGCCGAGCGAGGAGACCATCTTGACGCGCTGCTCCTCGGGCTTGAAGACGCCGAGGGTGCCGGGGCCGGAGTTGTAGATGTACGAGAAGGTGACGTCCTTGTAGTTCGGCCGGGTGGCCGCGGCGTCGGCGAGCTGCTTCTCGATCTTCGTCTTGAGGCCGTTCGTGTCCTTCGTCCGGCCGAGCGCCTTGCCGATGATGTCGATCTGCTGGTCCCAGTCGGTGCTCCACGCCTGCTCCGGGTAGGCGACCGTGGGGGCGATGTCCTTGAGGACGTCGTACTGCTTCTGCGTGATGCCCGACCAGGGGGCCAGGATGACGTCCGGCTCCAGCTCGGTGATCGCCTCGAAGTCGATCTCCTCGCCGCCGGTGAACTGCTTGGGCAGCTTGTCGCCGGACTTCTTGACGGCCTCGTTGATCCACGGGAGGTAGCCGGACTTGTCGCTGCCCCAGGGGTAGCTCTCGATGCCGACCGGGGTCTGGCCGAGGGCTATCGCGGTCTCGGCGGAGCCCTGGCCGAGGGTGACGATGCGCTCGGGCTTCTCCTCGATCTTCGCGGTGCCGAGCGAGCTCTTGATCGAGACGGGGAAGGCGCCGTCGCTCTTCGCCGAGTCCTTGGCCCCGCCCTTGTCGCTGTCGCCGTCCGAGGAGCAGCCGACCAGGGCGACGGCGAGGGCGACGGTGGTGGCCGTCGCGGCGAGGGTGTGGCGGCGCACGCGGGTGAAGCCGAGCATGGAGGGTCCTCAGGTTGGCCGGGCAATGAAGGTTAGGCAAGCCTAAGCCAGAGGTCCGGGCGTACCGAACGAGCCCCCTCCCGCCCCTGCCGGAACAGGCGCCGCACACCGGGACCGCCGCCCTAGCAGAAGCCGTCACGGGGCGCACCAGGAATCGGGGATACGACACAATCGCGCAACATTTAATCTGGACATAGATGATTGACTCACAGACGAAAATTTCGTACCGTCGAGCCTCATGTTGCACTTCGATGCATCGCCACGGGGGCGAAGTGCGATCCGTGTACTGGCCCCCGGCACAACGTCGTTACTCACCGCCGGTATGACGGCACTACTTCAGGAGGAGCCCGGTTTCGAGATGCTCACGGCCCGCCGGACGGCGGCGGACCGCGTCCCTCGTCCGGCCCTTCCCGACGTGGTTCTGATCGAGGACGTCCCCACCGTCCCGGTCACCGAAGCCGTCGGCAGGGCCCTCCGCCCGTACGGCGAGACGCGCGCCACCCGTGCGCTGATCGTTATGGAGAGCACCTGCGCCCACCGCGTCTTCGGCTATCTCCGACTGGGCGTCCGCTCGTTCGTCTCGGTCGACGCCGCCCCGGACGTCCTGCTCGCCGCGCTCCGGGCCACCGCCCGCGGCGAGGCCTTCCTCACCCATGACGTGGCCCGGCGCGTCATCGAGACCGCTCTCCCCCACGGACCCGACGACGTGTCCCCGGGGGCCCCGTTCACCCACCCCTCCCCCCTGCCGCCCCGAACCGCACCGCTGACCACCCGTGAGCGGGAGATCCACCTCCTCCTCACGGAAGGGCGATCCAACGCGGAGATCGCCGAGATCTGCGGTCTGAGCAGCAAGACCGTGAAGTTCCACGTGTCGAACATCCTGCGCAAGCTCGGCATGCGCAACCGCATCCAGGCCGTCGTCCACGCCGCGCAGCTGCGCGGCCGGGGAACGGCTGCCTGACCTCCCCGCACGCCCGTACGGGACCGGCCGTCGCCGCCGGTCCCGCGCCGGGCCGTGTCCCCGGGTCCCCGAAACCCCACGGCCGGGACCCTTCCCTGTCCCACCCGCGCTTCGCACCACACGTATGGAGAGGCTCATGCCCAGACGACCCGCCGTGGCCACCGCCGCCACCGCAACCGCCCTGCTGTTCTCCCTCACCGCCTGCGGAAGCGGCGGCGGGCAGGGCGAGGGGAAGGGGGGCGAGCCGGTGCGTGGGGGCACGTTCACCTATGCCGCCGCCGTGGGCACCTCGTGCCTCGACCCGCACACCAGCCCCGGCGACATCACCGCCGTCGTCCAGCGCAACGTCTTCGACTCGCTGGTCCAGCTGGACGCCGACGGCAAGCTCCACCCCTGGCTCGCCACGTCCTGGACGGTGTCGAAGGACGCCCGCACCTACACCTTCGAGCTCCGCGACGACGTGACCTTCCACGACGGGACCGCCTTCGACGCCGCCGCCGTCAAGGCCAACCTGGAGCACATCAAGGCGCCCGCGACCAAGTCGCTCTACGCCTCCGCGCTGCTCGGGCCCTACAGCGGCAGCAAGGTGCTCGGGAAGCACCGCATCGAGATCTCCTTCTCCGAGCCCAACATCCCCTTCCTGCAGGCCGCCAGCACCCCCTACCTCGGCATCGCCTCGCCCGCCTCCCTGACGAAGTTCAAGGACCAGCTGTGCGCGGGCGGGAAGTACTCGGTGGGCACCGGCCCGTTCCGCTCGGTGCGGTACGTCAAGAACGACCGGGTCGAGTTCGCCCGCAACGCCGACTACGCCTGGTCCCCCGAAGGCGCGAAGCACCAGGGCCCGCCGCTCCTGGACAAGCTCGTCGTCCGCTTCCTGCCGGAGGACTCCGTCCGCTCCGGAGCCCTGACCAGCGGCCAGGTCGACGCGGCGGCCCTGCCGGTCACCTCCGCCCAGGCGATCCAGCGCGACAGCTCGCTGCGGCTGACCAAGCGCCGGTCGCCCGGGGCCTCGTACTCCCTCTACCTCAACACCGACCGGGGGCCGCTGCGCGACGAGCGCGTACGCCGGGCCTTCCAGCAGTCCGTCGACGTCAGCGCCCTGATCAAGAGCATCTACCAGGGCGAGTACGAGCGCGCCTGGAGCCCGCTCGGCCCCACCACCCCCGCCGCCTACGACGACGCCATCGAGGGCGCGATCAGCCACGACCCGGCCGGCGCGGCGAAGCTCCTGGACGAGGCCGGCTGGAGCGGCAAGGACGCCCAGGGCTACCGCGTCAAGGACGGCGAACGCCTGTCCCTGCACTGGCCGTTCATCGGCTCGCTCGTCCGCGACCAGCGCGATGTGCTCGGCGAGGCGGTGCAGGCCGAGCTGAAGAAGAACGGCATCGACCTGGTCCGCGACCCGGTGGAGACCGGCGGCTACTTCGAGCGGTACGGCAAGGGCGACTACGACGTGTGGGACAACGCCTGGGTCCGCGCCGACCCGGCGATCCTGGCCGGCTTCTACCTCTCCACCAATCTGCCGTCGGCCGGCGGCCAGAACGTCTCGCGCACCCGGGACAAGCAGGTCGACGCCTGGCTGCGGGCCGGTGCGGCCGAGTCCCGGCCCGCCGAGCGGGAGAAGTCGTACGCCAAGGTGGAGCGCTGGGCCGTCGACCACGCCACCGTGCTCCCGCTGTACGTGCCGGTGACCACCATCGGCGTCTCCCGCACGGCCGAAGGACTGACCTTCGACGCCAACGCCTGGCCGCAGTTCGCCGGGGTCCGGAAGACCACGAGGTGAGCCGGCGCCTCCCACCGGCGGGCCGCTGGCTGCTGCACCGGGCCGTCGGGGCCGCGCTGGTGCTGTGGGGCGCGGCGAGCCTGACCTTCCTGGTGCTCCACCTCGTCCCCGGCGACCCGGTGACCACGCTGCTGGGGGCCTCGGCCACCGACTCGGCGGCGCTGCGCGAGGAGATCCTGCGCGAGTACCGCCTGGACGACCCGCTGGCCGTGCAGTACGTCGCGTTCCTGGGGCGGCTGGCCACCGGCGACCTGGGCAGCTCCTACCAGCAGCAGCAGCCCGTCTCGCTGATCATCGGCGAACAGATCGGCGACACCGCCCAGTTGTCGCTGAGCGCGCTCGTCCTGCTGGTGGTGGGAGCGCTGGTCCTGGCCGCCACCACGGCGGGGCGGCGCCGCCGGGTGCGGGGGGCGGTGTCGGGGGCGGAGCTGGTGGCCGTCTCCACCCCCGCCTTCTGGCTCGGCATCGTGCTGCTGACCCTGTTCTCGTTCCGGCTGAACCTCTTCCCGGTGGCCGGTGCGGGCGACTGGCGGTCCCTGGTGCTGCCCGTCGTGACGCTGGCGGTGCCCTTCGGGTCGCTGCTCGCGCAGGTGCTCCGGGAGGGCATGGAGGCCGCACTGCACCAGCCGTTCGCGCTCACCGCCCGCTCCCGGGGGCTGAGCGGCACCGCCCTGCGGCTGCGACACGCCCTGCGGCACGCCGCCGTGCCCGCCGTGACGCTCAGCGGGTGGCTGGCGGGCGGGCTGCTGGGCGGAACGGTGCTGGTGGAGACCGTCTTCGCCCGCCCGGGGCTCGGCCGGGTGGCGCTGGACGCCATCTCCAACCGGGACATCCCCGTGGTCGTGGGGCTCGTCCTGCTGTCCGCCGTCGTCTATCTCGTCGTCAACGCGCTGGCGGATCTGCTGTGCCTGTGGGCCGATCCCCGGCTCAGGAGCCCCGCATGACCTCACCTCCCACCGAAGCGGCCGTCGCCCGGCTCTCCTTCGGACCGCTGCGCGAGCGGCTGGCGACGTTCCGGCCCGGCCTGCTGCTGTCCGTGGCCGTCCTGGTCGTCGCGGCGCTCGCCTGTGCCGGCCCCGGTCTGCTGGCCTCGGCCTCCCCGACGGACGCCGACCCGGTGGCGGCCCTGCTGCCGCCCGGCGGCGACCACTGGTTCGGTACGGACCAGCTCGGCCGCGATGTGTACGCCCGGGTGGTCCACGGGGCCCGCCACTCGCTGCTGCTCGGGGTCGGCGCCACCGCGCTCGGGGTGCTGGCGGGCCTGCTGATCGGGCTGCCGGCGGCGCTGCTCGGCCGGTTCGCGGACCAGGTGGCGATGCGCGGCATGGATGTGATGCTGGCGCTGCCCGAACTGCTGCTGGCCCTGCTGGTGATCGCCGTCGTGGGCCCCAGCTCGGTCAACGCGGCGCTCGCCATCGCGGTCTCCTCCGTACCGGGGTACGCCCGTCTCGTCCGGGGCCAGGCCCAGGTGGTGCGCCGGGCCGAGTACATCCGCTCGGCGATCGGGCTCGGGCTGCGCCGCCGGACCGTGGTGCTGCGCCATGTGGTGCCCAACACGCTCGGCCCGCTGGTCGTGCCCGCGACGCTCGGGGTCGGCACGGCGATCATCGCCGGATCGGCGCTCAGCTTCCTCGGCCTCGGCCCGAAGGCCCCCACCCCGGAGTGGGGGGCGATGCTCGCCCAGGGCCGGGACGCGCTCCAGAGCGCCTGGTGGATCGCGGTGTTCCCGGGGGCGGCGATCACCCTGTCGGTGGTGGCGGTCACCGTCGTCGGACGGCAGTTGCACATCGGACTCGAAGGCAGGCCCGGCAGATGACCGTATCCACGACGAAGTCCGCGCCGGACGCGCCGGATCCGGCGAACGCGGCGGACGTGCCCGACGCGGCGAGCGGTCCCGATCCGTCCGCCGCGGCCCTCGCCGTCCGCTCGCTCACCGTCTCCTTCGGCCACGGCCGCCGCCGTCGCACCGTCGTCCACGACGTCTCGCTCACCCTCGCCCCCGGCGAATGCCTGGCGCTCGTCGGCGAGTCGGGCTCCGGCAAGAGCGTCACCGCCCGGTCCCTCATCGGTCTCGCCGGACCCGAGTCCTCGGTCCACGCCGAAAGCCTGTGGGTGGACGGCCGGGACGCGACCGGCTTCCGGGAGCGCGACTGGCGGACCGTGCGCGGCCGGACCGTGGGGCTCGTCTCGCAGGACGCGCTCGGGGCCCTCGACCCGTTGCGCCGGATCGGCGCGGAGGTCGCCGAACCGCTTCTCGTCCACTCCCTGGCCACCCGCGCCGAGGTCCCGGGCCGGGTGACCGGCCTGCTCGCGGCCGCCGGGGTGCCGGAGCCGGAGGTGCGGGCCCGGCAGTATCCGCACCAGCTCTCCGGCGGGCTGCGGCAGCGGGCCCTGATCGCCTCGGCGACGGCGGCCGGACCCCGGATCATCGTCGCGGACGAGCCGACGACCGCCCTGGACGTCACGGTCCAGGCCCGGGTCCTGGAACTCCTCCGGGAACTCAAGGAGTCCGGCACCGCGCTGCTGCTCATCAGCCACGACCTGGCGGTGGTGGCGCAGCTCGCGGACCGGATCGCGGTGATGACGGACGGGCGCGTGGTGGAGTCCGGCCCGGCGGGCGACGTACTGGGCTCGCCCGTCCACCCGTACACCCGGACGCTGATCGCCTCGGTGCCCGGCCGCGGGGCCGCGGCGCCCGCACCCCGGGCCCCAGCGAGCGAAAGCGACGGGCGGCCGCTGCTGTCGGGGGCGGGCCTGGTCAAGCGGTACGGCTCCCCCGGCGGCGGGACGCGCACCGCCGTCTCCCGCGTCGACTTCGCGGTGGCCCCCGGCGAGACGCTGGGAGTGGTGGGCGAGTCCGGGTCGGGCAAGAGCACCCTGGCCGCGATGGCGATGGGGCTGCTCGCCCCCGACGAGGGCGAGGTGCTGCTCGACGGCGGGCCGTGGAGCGCGCTGGACGAGCGGCGCAGACGCCCGCTGCGCCGAGGGATCCAGCTGGTCCACCAGGACCCGATGGGCTCGTTCGACCCGCGGTTCACCGTACGGCGCATCCTGGACGAGGCCCTGTCGGTGGCCGGTCCCGCGCGGGCGGCGCACCGGCGGGAGCGGGCCGCCGAGCTGCTGGACCAGGTCGGTCTCGACCCGGGCCTGCTGGAGCGCCGGCCCGCCCGGCTGTCGGGGGGCCAGCGGCAGCGGGTGGCCATCGCCCGCGCCCTGGCGACCTCGCCCCGGCTGCTGGTCTGCGACGAACCGGTCTCGGCCCTCGACGTCACGGTGCAGGCGCAGGTCCTGGACCTGCTGGCCCGGCTGCGGGAGGCGTACGGGCTGGCCATGCTGTTCATCTCGCACGACCTGGCGGTGGTGCAGCAGGTCAGCGACCGGGTGCTGGTGATGCACGACGGCGTGGTCGTCGAGCAGGGGCCGGTCGCCGAGGTGCTGGGCGCGCCGGCCCACCCGTACACCCGGACGCTGCTCGCCTCGGTGCCGCGCCTGCCGGGCCACGCCCCCTGAACCCTCCCGTACGCATCTGCCCCCCTCTCTCCCAATGGACGGAGCTCCATGCCCCCGCTCGACCTCACCGCCGACGAAGTGCTGACCACCACCCGGGCCGTGCGCAAACGGCTCGATCTGGACCGGCCGGTGGAACGCGAGCTGATCGAGGAGTGCCTCGAACTCGCCACCCAGGCCCCGACCGGCCGCAACCGGCAGCGCTGGGACTTCGTCCTGGTCACCGACCCCGTCAAGCGCGCCGCGCTGGCGAACCTGTACCGGCTGGGGCTCGCCCGGCCGCGTCAGCAGGTCGTCCGGGACGGGGTGAACCGGGGCGACCTGGTGCGCGGGCAGCGGATCGCGGACAGCGCGCAGTACCTCTACGACCATCTGCACGAGGTGCCGGTGCTGCTGGTGCCGTGCATCCGGGTCCAGGGCCGGCACGAGAACGGTTCGCACGTCGGGCAGGCCAACACCTGGGGGTCGATCCTCCCGGCCGTCTGGCAGTTCATGCTGGCCGCCCGCTCCCGGGGGCTCGGCACCGCCTGGACCACCCCGCACCTGCACTACGAGAAGGAGGCCGCCGAGCTGCTGGGCATCCCGTACGAGACGGTGCTCCAGACGGCGCTGATCCCGCTCGCGCACACCATCGGCACGGACTTCCGGCCCGGCCCCCGGGTCGAGGCCAAGGAGATCGCGCACTGGGACGCCTGGTAGCCGCCTGGTAGCCGTCCGGTCGCTGTTCGTGGGCAACCGCGCCGTCCCCGGGCGCGGTTGCCCTTGGTTCGATGATGTGCGAACCTACGAAGACCAGCGAGAGGAGAGGGTTTCGTGCGTGCCCTCAGCCATCCGGCCCGGTCCGACATCGAGCTCACCGCGGTCTTCCACGCGTTGAGCGATCCCACGCGGCTCGCCATCGTGCGCGGCCTGGTCGGCGTCGACGAGCAGTCCTGCGGGGCCCTGGACATCCCGCTCTCCAAGTCGACGCTCTCGCACCACCTCAAGGTGCTGCGCGACGCGGGCGTGACCCACACCCGCATCGAGGGCACCCACCGCTATATGTCGCTGCGCCGCGAGGACCTCGACGCCCGGTTCCCCGGACTGCTCGACATCACCCTCGAGGCCGCCTGACGCTCACGGCCCCGGTCCCCGGGCGAACTCCGCGACGCGGAACGCCAGGTCGAGCGAGCGCTCCCGGTCCCGGGTGACGTCGTCGCCGGTCAGCTCGGTGTGGATCCCGCCGGGGTGGGAGCCCAGGCTCCGGTGCACCTCGAAGAAGCCCCGTACCTCGTCGAGTACGTCGTCGAAGCGCGACGCCCGCCCGCCCGAGGACGTCTCCGGGTCGGTCGCCCAGACCGGGCGGGCGCCGGAGGCGGTCACCTTCTCCACCAGGTCGGGCAGCAGGTCGCGAATCCGGTCCGCGCCCAGCCGTAACGCGAAGGTCAGCCGCCCCGGTTCGCGGTCCGGGTCCAGCCGGTCGACGTATCCGAGCACCTCGTCGACCGTGGTGGCCGGGCCGAGCCGCACCGCGACGGGGTTGGCGATCCGGGCGGCGAAGCCGAGGTGGTCCTCCCCCGGCGGCCGGTCGCCGTCGCCGATCCGGACCAGGTGGCCGGAGGTGGCGTACGGCGCACCGGTGCGGGAGTCGGTGCGGGTCAGCGCCGACGCGTAGTCCAGCCGCAGCACATCGTGCGCGGCGTAGAACTCGACGGACCGGAGCCCCGCGGGGTCGGTACCGCACGCCTTCATGAAGGCCAGCACTTTGTCGATCCTCCGGGCCACCGCCTCGTAGCGCTGCCCGGCCGGCGAGGCGGCGACGAACTCCCGGTTCCAGGCGTGCACCCGGCCCAGATCGGCCTCGCCGCCGGTGGTGAAGGCCCGCACCAGGTTCAGCGTCGACGCGGCCGCCCGGTACGTCCGCACCGGCAGCCCGGGGTCGCCGGTGCGGGGCGCGGGGTAGTGGCCCGCGATCCGGCCCACCTTCACCACCGGTACCGAGGCCGCGTAGGTCAGCACGGCGCTCATCTGGAGGAGGGTCCGCAGGGTGCCCCGGATGGAGGCGGCGGAGAGCCCGGCCGGCGCCCCGGCCCGGTCCCCGGCCTGGAGGAGCAGGGCCTCACCGCGTGCCACGGCGGCGAGCCGGTCGCGCAGTTGGTCGACCTCGCCCGCGAAGACGAGCGGCGGGGCCTGGGCGAGGTCGTGGAGGGCTGTGGGGTCGGCGGGGTCGGCGTCCGGGGCGCTCACAGCACGACCCGTACGTCGTAGGCGGTGAGCCAGTCGTTGAGCTGGAGGGCGCGCGGCAGGATCGGCGGCGGGGTGAAGGTGCCGTTCACCCAGGCCTGGTCACGGACCATGGCGCGCAGGGTGTCGGCGTCCAGGAGGCGCATCGCGGGCGCGTCGGCCTCGATCATGTCGGAGACCGCCGTGCGCACGGACTCCAGGTACTCGGGGCTCTGGCCGACGGGGAAGCCGCTCTTGGGGCGGTGGACGACCTCGGTGGGCAGGGCGTCCTCGACCGCGGCGCGCAGCAGGCCCTTCTCGCTGCCGCCGAGGCGCTTGAGCCGCCAGGGCACGTTCCACACGTACTCGACCAGGCGGTGGTCGCAGAACGGGACGCGCACCTCCAGGCCGTTGGCCATGCTCATCCGGTCCTTCCGGTCGAGGAGGAAGGGCAGGAAGCGGGTGTGCTGGAGGTAGTAGACCTCCCGCATCCGCCGGTCGACGCCGCTCTCCCCGTCCAGGTACGGGACTTCGTCCAGGGCCTCGCGGTAGCGGGCGTCGAGGCGCTCGTGCAGGTCGAGGTGGCCGCGCAGCTCGGGCGAGAGGACGGCGTTGCGGTCCTTCACCCCGGCGGACCAGGGGAATCCGCCGCTGGGGCGCTCCGCCTCGCTCGCGAACCACGGGTAGCCGCCGAAGGCGTCGTCGGCGCCCTCGCCGGACAGGGCGACGGTGAGGTGGCGGCGGACCTCGCGGAAGAGGAGGTAGAGGGAGACGTCGAGGTCGCCCACGCCGGGGTAGTCCCGGGCGCGCAGGGTGACGCCCGACTCCGCGAGCAGGGAGGCGGGTTCGACGAGGACCTCGCTGTGCTTGGTGCCGACGTGGTCGACGACGGCCCGGACGAAGGGCGCGTCCCGGGAGACGTGGAGGGCGTCCGCCCGGAAGTCGTCCTCGCTGCCCGCGAAGTCGACGGAGTAGGTGGCGAGCGGTCCCTGGCCGCCGGCGGCCAGGGCCGCCGCGCCGATCGCGGTGATGGCGCTGGAGTCGATGCCCCCGGAGAGCAGCGCGCCGAGCGGCACGTCGGCGACGGTCTGTTCGCCGACGATCCGGTCCAGCAGCGAGCGGACGGTGGCGACGGTGGTGGCCTCGTCGTCCTCGTGCGGGGCGGTGGTGAGCTGCCAGTAGCGGCGGGCGGTGGTGGCGCCCCGGCGGACGGTGAGGAGGTGGCCGGGGAGCAGTTGGCGCACCCCGCGGTAGACGGCGTCGCCGGGGCGCTTGGCGGCGACGGTGAACACGTCGACGAGGCCCTCGGCGTCGACCTCGGGGCGGATCAGACCGGAGGCGAAGAGGGCCTTGGGTTCGGAGCCGAAGACCAGGCCGGAGGGGTGTTCGGCGTAGTAGAGGGGTTTCACGCCGAGGGGGTCGCGGCCGAGGTACAGGGTCTGCTCGGCGATGTCCCACAGGGCGTACGCGAACATCCCGGCGAACCGCTCGATGGCCTTCGGGCCCCACTCCCGGTGGGCGGCGAGCAGCACCTCGGTGTCGGACGCGGTACGGAAGCGGTGTCCGTGGGCGGTGAGTTCGGTGCGCAGTTCGCGGTAGTTGTGGATCTCGCCGCTGAAGGAGACGACGGCGAGTTCGCGGCCGTCGTCACCGCCGCGCTCGGTCATGGGCTGGCTGCCCAGCCGCAGGTCGATGACGGCGAGGCGGCGGTGTCCGAGGCCGATGCGCGTCGCCGTCCAGACGCCGGAGTCGTCGGGGCCCCGGAGTGCGAGGGTGTCCGCCATGCGGCGGACGGTCCCGGCCTCGCGGGTCAGGTCGCGTTCCCAGTCGAGCCACCCTGCTATGCCACACATGGTCGTCCCTCTCCTCAGCGCTGGGTGGTGGAGGCGTACTCGGCGAGCGTGGTCTCGACGACGCCTCGGATGGGGGCGGGCAGCCGGTCCCAGTTGCGTTCGTCGTCGAGGTCCAGGACCCGGGAGAGCTTCCAGCCGAGGTACTGGCCGAGCGAGGCGAGCGGCGGGAGCTTCTCGACGGGGCGCAGGGCGAGTTCGAAGCCGGGGAAGAGTCCGGCGACGCGTCTCGCGGTGGCCTCGCTCCAGGCGGCGTCGGCCGGTCCCGTGGTGGTCGCCAGGCACAGGACCGTCCGGTCCCGGATGACGAGCATGTAGTTCAGGACCTGGACGGCCCGTCCCGGTTCGTCGGCGGGGAGTTCGGCCCACAGGGCGGATTCGACGTCGTTCTGCCGGATGCCGTTGCCCTCCAGGGTGATGAGGTCCTGGGAGCGGCCGAGGGTGCGCAGCAGCGGGGTGGCGACGCCGCAGGGGCAGTCGGTCCCGGTGATCTCGACGAGGTCGCCGGTGCGGTAGCGCAGCAGGGGCCGGGCGAGGATGTCGAGGGTGGTGACGACGAGTTCGCCCCGGTCGGGGGTGCCGTCGATCCTGCGCGGTCCCCGCTCGGGGTCGTCGAGTTCGAGGACGTAACTCTGCGTCTGGAGGTGCAGGTTGCGGTGTTCGCAGGTGACGGCGGTGGTGCCGGTCTCGGACGAGCCGTAGGCGGCGACGTAGGCGCGGGCCCCGGTGAGGCGTTCCAGGTGGCGGACGAAGGCGGGTCCGGTCTGCTCGGCCATCAGGAACAGCTTGTCGAAGGCGGGCACGGGCTCGTCGTTGCGGTAGGCGAACTGGATCATCTCCAGCAGCCGGGAGGGCGGCCCGACGAAGACGTTGACGCCGAGTTCGCGGGTGAGGCGCAGGACGCGGGTGTAGTCGCCGGTGATGTTGTCGACCCAGGGGCGCAGCGAGAGGACCTGGAGGTACTCGAGGACCTTCTCGAACTGGTACGCGGCCGGGGCGAAGGGCGCGTTGATGAGGATGAGGGCGCGGTCGGCCGGGGAGAGGATGCGGGCCCAGAGTTCACCGATGTTGATGGTGTTGGCGACGAGGTCGTCCAGGGCCTTGGGGGCGGCGACCGGGTTTCCGGTGGTGCCGGAGGACTCGTAGTAGTGCAGGAACTCCGAGAGTCCCCGGGTGAAGGCGCGGTGTCCGCCCTCGCTCAGTGCCTTCTTGGGCAGGAAGGGCAGCTTCCCCAGGAGCGCGTCGATGGCCTCCTCCGGTGCGGTGCCCGCCGCGTCGGCGATCAGGGCGGCGTCCAGAGTGGTGTCGTAGAGCCCGGACCCGGCGGCGGCCCGCAGGGTGGCGGTGAACTTCCTTCCCAGGTGGGCCCGGTCGGGGTGGCCGGCGTGGCTGTCGCGGACGAGTGCGGTGTGGTCGCGGACGGTGTCGGCGATCTCCCGGGTGGTCGTGGTGTCACGAAGCAGCAGCATGGGGTTCCCTCTCGTCAGCGGCGCCGGCCGCGCGGGCCAGGCTTCCGTCGGATATGAGGCGGGCGACGGCCGCGATGTCCTGGTCCATCCGGCGGTCGCGGTCGGCGTAGGGCACATGGGCGCGGATCAGGGCGTGCACGGCGCGGGTGCGGGGGGCTGCCCGGTCCGGGCCGCGCAGGTCGAGCGCCTGGGCGGCGGCGAGCAGGGCGATGGCGGCGACCTGGCCGGTCAGTTCGTTGACCGTGCGGGCGTCGCGGGCGGCGGTGGTGGCCATGCTGACCTTGTCCTGGTTGTGCGCCTCGGTGGACCGGGAGAAGACGGTGGCGGGCAGGGCCGTCTTGAGGGCCTCCGCGGTGACGGCGGACGCGGCGATCTGCATGCCCTTGAATCCGTGGTGCAGCCCGGCCTCGGCGCTGAGCTCGGGCGGTACGAGGTTGGCGGGCAGGCCGCCGCTGAACTTCGGGTCGATGATCAGGGCGAGCTGCCGGTCGAGGAGGTCGGCGATGTTGGCGGTGGCGGTCTTGAGGCTGTCCATCGCCTGGCCGACGTGGCCCGCGTAGAAGTTCCCGCCGTGGTGCGGGCGTTCCTCCTCGACGGAGAAGAGCGGGTTGTCCGTGGAGGCGTTGACCTCGGTGGTCAGCCAGGGCTCCACCCAGGACAGGGTGTCGCGGAGCACCCCGATCACCTGGGGCGCGCAGCGCACCGAGTAGTGGTCCTGGATCCGGACCTCCAGCTCCCGGAAGTCGCCGCCCTGCAGGCTTCCGGCCTCGGCGATGATCGCCTCGTACGTGGTGGAGAGCCGTGACCCGGCCAGCAGCCGACGCAGCCGCGCGGCCGAGGCGACCTGTCCGGGGTGCGGCTTGGCCCGGTGCAGGAATTCCGCGAAGTGCGAGGCGTTGCCGAGGAGCGCCTCGCTGACGAAGGCCGTGACGATCTCGGCGGCGGTGGCGATGCCGGCCGCGTCGTGGGCGGCCAGCACGGCGAACGCGGTGGTGAACGAGGTGCCGTTGATGAGGGCGAGGCCCTCCTTGGCCTCCAGCGCCACCGGCTCGATGCCCGCCTCGCGCTGGGCTTCGGCGACCGGCAGGACGTGCTTGCCGACCTGGGCGTCCCCGTCGCCGAGGAGCGTGGCCGCGACGTAGCACAGGGGGACGAGGTCGCCGCTGGCGCCGAGGGAGCCGCGCTCCGGGACGAGCGGGAGGATGTCGGCGTTGAGGTGGTCCAGGAGGCGGTCGACGACCAGGGGGCGGATGCCGGAGTTGCCGAGGGCCAGGCAGTTGGCGCGGATGAGGAGGGTCGCGCGGACGACGTCGGCCGGCGCGTTCGGGCCCACCCCGTTGAGGTGGTAGCGGATCAGGTTGTGCTGGAGCCGGGCGGCGCGTTCGGGGCTGATCTGGTTCGTGACGCTGTCGCCGAACCCCGTGGTGACGCCGTAGATCGGTCTGCGCTCCGCCATCAGCCGGTCGCGCAGCCCGACACTGGCCTCGGCGGCCCGGGCGGCGGCCGGGTCCAGCACCGCGGCGACCGGTGGCTGCTCCTCCACGGGGCGGGCGAGGCGCACGATGTCGCGGAGGGTCAGGGAGCTGCCGTCCAGCGCGATACGGGCAGGGTCGGTCCAGTCGTTCACCTTCGGAACTCCAGGGTGCTGGGGGGATTTTTCGATTGCGCCCCAATACTTCGCCAGAGGAGTGCCGAATTTCTTCTGCCGACGGACCGGGTGGACCCTGGTCCCGAGACCGGGCAGGAGCCAGGACCAACGACGTGGACCGCCGAATTGTCACCGCACTGTGAACAGAGTTACAAGAATATTTCGACGCCGGAACCTTTGAAGTTCTGATTGATTGGGTCCTATTCTCGCCACTGGCAGGGTCCACGTCTTCCACCATCCGGAGGTTGTCGATGTCTCCCACCGGCCCGGCCCCGCGGCCGGACAGGACCGTACGGGTCCTGGCCCCCGGTCACAGCTCGCTGTTCACGGCGGGGATCGCCTCGGCCCTCGGCCGCACACCGGGCATCCGGGTGCTGACGGCCGGTCATGACCCCCGGGAGGAGCCGGACGTGGTGCTGGTGGAGGATGCGCCGGGCGTCCCGGTCGACGAGGTGATCGGCCGCCTGCCGGCGCCGTTCACGACCGGACCGCCGGGGGCCCGGCGGCCCCGGATCATCGTGATGGTGCGGGACGACCGCGTCGAGAGGATCCTCGGCTATCTCCGGGCGGACGTGCGGGGGTTCGTCTGTCACGACGCCCCGCTGCGCGAGCTGGTGACCGCGGTGCGGGTGGTGGTCCGGAATGAAGCGTTCCTGCCGTACGGGATTGCGGCCCGGATCATCGACGGAATTCTCCCGCATCTCCCGGGACCCGATCCCGAGCCGTCGCCGAGCGTGTCCGAACTCACTCCGCGTGAGCGGGAGATATTTACACTCATGGCGTCGGGAATTTCAAATGCTGAGATTGCCGACGCCTGCTCGCTCAGCCAGAAGACCGTAAAATTCCATGTGTCCAATATCCTGCGAAAACTCGGAATGAAGAACCGCATCCAGGCGGTGGTCCGTACGCGCGGAGTCCGCTGCGCCTCGGCCTGACCGGATCCGACCAGAAGGGCTTTCCGTTGTCCGCACCCGCCGTCCCGCCCGCCGCCCAGGACACCGAGGGGGCCCGCGCGGCCCTCGACGCGTTCCTCGCCGCCCTCAACAGCCGTTCCGTGCCCGACTGGACGCGGACGCTGCACTTCCCCCATCTGCGGATCCACGACGGTGCGGTCACCGTCTGGGAGACGCCCGAGAGCTACGTCGAGAGCGCCACGCCCGAGGTGGCGCAGTTGGTGGCCACCGGCTGGGACCACAGCGGCTGGGAGAAGGTCGAGCTGATCCAGACCTCGGCCGACCAGGTCCATGCCCAGGTCCGGTTCGCCCGCTACGACGCCGAGGACCGTCCGCTCGGCTCGTTCGAGTCGGTCTATGTGCTCACCCGGCAGGAGGGCCGCTGGGGGGTGCTGGCCCGGATCGGTTTCACGGCCGCCTGACGGCAGGTCGCGCGGAGAGGCCGCCCCCGGTACGGAACCGGGGGCGGCCTCTGTCGTGTCCGGGCCCCGACGTTCAGCCGGGGGCGTCCTCGTCGGACCCGGGTACGGCTTCGGGGGCCGGCGGGATGCTCGCGAGCTCCGCCCCGATCCGGCCCGCGAGGACGTGCTCGCCCTCGGCCGTGGGGTGGAGGCCGTCGGCGTACAGGCTCCCGGCGTCCGCGACGGGCGCGACGGCGAGCCCGTCCAGCAGATGGAGGCCGCGGTCGCCCAGCCGTTGCAGGACCCGGACCGCCTCCGCGGTCAGGGACCGGGTGCCCTCCAGCGTCAGCCCGGCGCTGTTGACCGCCCGTTCACGATCGGGCGAGGAGAGGGGGGTGAGCACCACGACGGGGGTGTCCGGATGGCCGTCGCGGATGGTGTCCAGGAACCCGCAGACGGCCGGACCCCAGCTGCGCGCGGTGAACGCGCCCCGGATGTAGGCGTTGATGCCGAGCTCCAGGGTGATCAGGTCCGCCGGGGTGTCCCGGATCGTGCGGGCCACCACCGGATCCAGGTACGCCTCCCCCGCGAACCCGAGGTTGCGCAGCCGCCAGCCGTGGTCCGCCGCCACCAGGGCGGGCCAGGTCTCGGAGGGTCCTGCGGCGTACATGCAGTGGGTCAGGGAGCTGCCGTGGACCAGCAGCCGGCGGCCCGTGCGCTCCGCCGCGAGCAGCCGGCGGTGGCCGCGCAGGGTCACCGCCCCGATCCGGGTGACGCTGAGGTGCGGGAGCCAGACCTCCACGTCGGCGGGGGTGCCGTCCGTGACGGGCAGCAGGAAGGAGACCCGGTGGCGGCCGGGGCCGTCGGTCCAGCGGTGGACCAGGATGCCGTCGACCCGGATGTCCAGGGGCGAGCCGCCGGGGTCCAGTTCCACCTCCAGTTCCAGGGCGGTGGCGTCCGTGCGGACCGCGAAGCGGACCCCCGCGGTGGTGCGGGCGAGCCGGGAGAAGTTGGCCGACATCGCCGTGGCGAGCCGGTCCACGGGCATCCGCAGCGGCAGTCGGGCGCCAGGGCCCCGGTCCCAGCCGGCGATCCCGTCGAAGGAGAGCCGCGGATCGCCGGGGACGAGCCGCTCCACGGCGGCGCCCGGGGCGCGGGCGGTACCGGTCGTCATGCGCCCTCACGCTCCAGGACCGCGGGGTCGGAGCCGTCGGGAGCGGCGGCCGGGCCGCCGGTGGCGCCCTTCGGGGCGTCGGCCGCGTCAGCGGCGTCCGGGGCCTCCGGGGCGTCGGCGCCGTCCGGATCCGGCTTGCCGGCCGGTCCGAGCCCCAGTCCCGCGGCCAGTGCGCCCGCCAGCGAGAAGATGCCCACGGCCAGGAACGCCCGGTGGTAGGAGGCGAGGCCGTCCTCGTCGCCGCCGGTGGCGAGGACCGCGGCGGCCACCGCGACCCCGAGCCCGCCGCCCAGTTGCAGGGCGGACTGGATGAGGGAGGTGGCCAGTCCCTGCTGTTCGTCGGCGACTCCGCTGACGCCCGCGATGTTGAAGCTGGGGAAGCTCAGCCCGTTGCCGATGCCGTGCAGGATCAGGGCAGGCAGCAGGACCGTGACGTAGTCGCTGCTCTCGTCGGCGCGCAGGAAGAGCAGGATGCCCAGGCCCTGGAGCAGCAGCCCGGCGACGGCCGGGACGCGCAGTCCGAAGCGGTTGATGAGGCGCGGGGTGAAGTTGACGGTGATGAGGATCGCCGCGGCCATCGGCACGATCGCGGCGCCGGCGCCCAGGGCGTTGTAGTCCAGCACCTGCTGGAGGTAGAGGAGGGCGACGAACTGCCAGCCGATCGTCGCGCAGGCCCAGGCGAGCCCGACGATGTTGGCCGTGGACACGGTGCGCGAGCGGAAGATGGAGAGCTGCACGAGCGGTTCGGCCCGGCGGCTCTGGATGATGACGAAGGCGACGAGCAGGGCGACGGACGTCACCAGCGAGAGCACGGTGGTCGCCGAGCCCCAGCCGACCTCGGGAGCCCGGGTCACGGCGAAGACCAGCAGCAGCACCCCGCCGGTCGCGGTCAGGGCGCCGAAGGCGTCGAAGCCGGGGCGCTCGCCGGTCCGCAGCGGGTCGGGCGAGATGGCGTAGCGGACGGCGGCCAGGACCAGGGCGGCGATGACGAACGGCACGAAGAAGGTGAGCCGCCAGTTGAGCTGCGTGAGCACACCGGAGAGCACCAGCCCGGCCGCGTAGCCGCTGGCCCCGGTGAGGGAGAAGATGCCCACCGCGCGGTTGCGCTCCGGGCCCTCCTTGAAGGTGGTCATGATGATCGAGAGCGCGGCCGGGGCGATGAACGCCGCCGCGACGCCCTTGATCACCCGGCTGATGATCAGCAGGGTGCCGTCCGAGACGAAGCCGCCCGCCAGGCTGGCGACGGCGAAGACCGCGGTGCCCCAGAAGAACATCCGTCGTCGGCCGAAGAGGTCGGCGGCGCGACCGCCGAGCAGCAGGAAGCCCCCGTACGCGACCGCGTAGCCGGAGATGATCCATTGCAGCTGTTCGGCGCTCAGCCCCAGATCGTCCTTGAGCTCGGGCAGGGCGACGCCCATCAGCGAGACGTCCATGGAGTCCAGGAACAGCTGCGCACAGAGCACGAGAAGGGCGATTCCCTTGCGACCGCCCAGTGTTCCCGCCGTACGCGAGGTCGCCTGTGGGTCCGACATCGTTTGCCGCCATTCGATCCGGCAGACAACAGTCTGCTAGCCAACGATTTTCGATGAACGTAGCAGCGAAATCGTCTGGCAGCAAACAATCTCGATAAAAAGCGAGAGTCGAAGCAGGGCACTCCGGAGGCACCGACCCTTGTGGGCCGAACGCGGCCGACCCTATGCTTCGATAGTTGACGAACTATGAAAGTTCACGGTGTCTCATCCCCGGAGCACGTCATGCCCACGGATCCATCCCGGTCCGCGAACCGGTCACGCCTCCCCTCCCTCACCGGACTGCGCTTCGTCGCCGTCCTCTTCGTCTTCGCGTTCCACGCGTCCCTCCAAGCACCCTTCTCCGACGCCGGTCTGGCTTCGGCGTACGCGGATCTCACGGCGAACGCGGGCTGGCTGGGAGTCAGCTTCTTCTTCGTGCTCAGCGGCTTCGTCCTGACCTGGTCGGCCCGCCCCGACGACACGGCCCGCCGCTTCTGGCGCCGCCGCGCGGCCAAGGTCTACCCCCTGCACATCGTGACCTGGGGGGCCGCTCTGGCCCTGCTCGCCTCGGCCGGTACGCCCGCCGGAGTGCGCCAAGCGGTCCCCAACCTCTTCCTCGTCCAGACCTGGGTCCCCGACCGGGACGTCTTCTCCAACCTCAACGACGTCAGCTGGTCGCTCTCCGCCGAGGTCTTCTTCTACCTGGCCTTCCCGCTGCTGATCCTCGCCGTGCGCCGGATCGCACCCGAGCGGCTGTGGCTGTGGGCCGTCGCGTCGGCCGCGGCCGTCCCTCTGCTGCCGCTGCTCTCCGAACTGCTGCCGCCGGGCGACCCGTTGCCCTTCGGATCGGGCTCCGAGGAACAGTTCTGGTTCACCTATGTCCTGCCGGTCGGCCGGACCCTGGAGTTCGTCCTCGGCATCCTGCTGGCCCGGATGGTTCTGACGGGCCGGCGCATCCCGGTCAACGTGCCGCTCGCGGTCGCCCTGTTGGCGGTCGGTTACGCGATATCACTGCGACTCCCCTTCCTTTACGGCCTCACCAGCGCGACGGTCGTGCCGATCGGACTGCTGATCGTCGCGGTCGCCCGACGGGACATCGCCGGGCGCGGCTCCCTCCTCGCCGGACCCGTCCTCGTACGGCTCGGCGAGTGGTCGTTCGCCTTCTACCTCACCCACCGGCTGCTGCTCCAGCACGGCCACCGGCTGCTCGGCGAGGGCCGCACCTTCTCCACCCCGGCGGCCGTCGCCCTGCTCGTCGCCGCGTTCGTCCTGTCGCTGGCGATCTCCTGGCTGCTGCACATCGCCGTCGAGCGGCCCGCGATGAAGCACCTGGGCCGCTCGCGCCCCGACGCCCCGGCTCCGCCGCCGGCACCGCCCGCGGCTCCCGCACCCACCGGCGCCGCCCCGGCCCTCCCCGGGACCGGCGACGCCGCGCCCGCCCGATGACGCCGACTCCTACGGCCCCCACCGGTACCGCCCCCTCACCAGAGAGGCACATCCGATGACCGAGAAGCCCCTGACCCTTCCCCAATATCCCTTCCCTCTGCGTCCGTTCGCCGAGCCTCCGGAGGCGTTCGAGGACCTGCGCGCCAAGTGCCCGGTCCTGAAGGTGCAATTGCCGAGCGGCGACACCGCCCACATGGTGACCGGTTACGACGAGGTCATCGCCGCGATGGCCGACCGCAGGCTGTCCCGGGCGGCGCTGCGCGAGCCCGGGGCCGTGCGGACGGTCACGGGCGAGGACTTCTCCGACAACCCCTACAACCTCCTCAACCAGGAGGGCGAGGACCACCACCGGCTGCGCCGGCTCATCGCCCCCGCGTTCACCCCGCGCAAGGCGGAGAAGTGGCGGGCCCGGGTGGAGGAGATCGCCCATGAGCTGATCGACCGACTGGAGGCGGGGCCGCGCCCGGCGGACCTGCACCACGACTTCGCGGCCGTCCTGCCCGTCTGGGTGATCTCGGAGATGGTCGGCGCCCCGGTGGAGGACCGCGGACGCCTCCAGGAGTGGACGGACCGCCTCGTCAGCATCACCGCCCACACCCCGGAGGAACGGCTCGCCGCCCGCTCCGAGTCGGCCCAGTACGTCGCCGGCCTCGTCGCCCGCCGCCGGGAGGCCCCCAGCGACGACCTGCTCAGCGCTCTGATCACCGCTCGCGACGACAACGACCGGCTGGACGAGCGGGAGTTGGTCTGGCTCGGGATCAATCTGCTGGTGGCCGGGCACGACACCACGGTCAGCGCCATCGTCCGCGCCCTGTACCAGCTGCTGCGCCACCCCGACCAGTGGAAGCTGCTCACCGAGAACCCGGACCTGGTCCCCGGCGCCACCGAGGAACTCCTGCGCTACGCACCGCCGTCGGAGATCGGCTTCATGCGGATCGCCACCGAGGACGTGGAGCTGGCGGGCACCACCATCAAGGCCGGCGAGGGGGTCGTCCCGGTGATGCACGCGGCGGGCCGGGACACCCGGCACGTCTCGCGCCCCGAGGAGCTGGACATCACCCGTGACGACGCGGTGCACGCCGCGTTCGGCCACGGGACGCACTACTGCCCCGGCGTCGGCGTGGCCCGGATGGAGCTCCAGGTCGCGTTCGGGGTGCTGGCCCAGCGGCTGCCCACGCTGCGGCTCGCGGTGCCGACCGAGGACGTCGAGTGGCTGGGCGGACTGCTGACCCTGCGGCCGAAGGCGCTGCCCGTGGAGTGGTGAGCGGGGCCACCGCGTGAAGGAGCGCCGGACGGGATCGTCCGGCGCTCCTTCACGCGGTGGCGGGGCAGGTCAGCCGCCGGACTCCTTGATGCCCCAGGCGGTGAAGACCGCGAGGGAGAGGTCGTGGAAGGCCGGGTCGCCCAGGTCGGCGTAGGCGGCCGCGAACTCCTCGTCGGTGGCCAGCCCTTCGGCCACGACCGCCTCCCGGGTCTGCTCCAGGGTCAGCTGCCACCAGCGGGCCTCGTCGTCGCCGCCGCGGATCCGCTGGAAGCGCGCGTCGTAGCCGATCCGGCCGAGGCCCTTGCCCTCGAACGGCACGGGGAAGGTGCGGGCCCACTCGGTGTCCGTGCCCACGGCGCTCTCCAGGTGGGTCCTGAAGGCACGCATGACCGTGCGGTAGGCGGGGTGCGGCGAGTCCTTGATCGGGAAGAAGGCGGGCTCCTCCAGGACCAGGATCCCGCCGGGGGCCAGCCACTCGACGAGCCGGTCCAGCGCCTTCTCCGGGTCGGGCAGATGGATCACGACGTAGCGGGCGTGGATGAAGTCGAACGAGCCCGGCGGGAAGTCCTCGGTGTAGACGTCGTGGCGCAGCACCCGGACGCCCTGATCGGACAGCTCGTCCAGGAAGGTGGTGTCCAGGTCGGTCACGGTGACCTCGGCACCCCGGCCGGCCAGCCAGCGGGCGACGGAACCGCCCCCGCCGCCGACCTCCAGGACCCGGTGTCCCGTGGTGAGGCCGAGGGCCTCGAAGCGGGCCCGGGTGTGGTGGTCGAGGACCGACTCCAGCAGGGTCAGACGCTCGCGCTCGGTGGCGACGGCGTGGCTGAAGACGCCGTCGCGGTAGCGCTCCTGGTTCCACTCCCAGCGTTCGCCGGAGGCGGCGGGCTCCTCCGCGGCGGAGGTCTCTGCGGCGGGGGTCTCCGCGGCAGGGGTCTCGGTCGTCTCGGGGGCGGGTGAGCTGCTCATGTCCGGGTCTCCTCGGCTTCGGTGCGCGGGACGGGATGGCGGCGGTGCGCGGTGCGGACGGGCAGGCGGTGCTCCGGGCGGCTCACAGGAAGGCCAGCACCCGGGCCGGGCCCCCGGTGCCGCCCGCGTGGCGGGGTGCGCCGACGACGGCGACCGCGCCGACGTCGGGGACGGTGTCGAGGCCCGCGAGGCACTCGACGCCGTACCTGCCGGCGGGCAGGATCACCCGGTGGGTGTACGGGTCGGCCGGGCGGGATCCGGGGTCCAGGCTCGGCGAGTCGGTGCCGACGCCGACCACGGAGCGCTCCTCCACGAGGAAGGCCGCGGCCTCCACCGAGATGCCGGGGAAGCGGTAGAGCCCGTCCTTCGCATCGAAGTTGAGGAACGCGCCGGGGGTGTTGATCCGGGCGGCCCAGCCGTTGTCGACGGCGAGCAGGGCACGGTCCGGGATCCGGCCGTTGCGGCTCTCCCAGCGCAGCAGGTCGTCCACGGTCAGCTCGGTGACGTGGTCGCTCGCGGCGCGGTCCCCGATCCGGACGACGGCGAGCGGGGCGACCAGCGAGTCGGCCGGGATCCGCTCGACGGACAGCCCGTCGTCGTCGAAGTGGAGCGGGGCGTCGATGTGGGTGCCGATGTGCTCGTTGTACGTCAGCTCCAGCGCGTTGTACTCGTGCTCGGCCAGGTTGGCCAGCCGCCGGATCTCCATCGGCTTGACGTAGAGGTCGAAGACCGGCCAGTCGGGGCCGACGACATGGGTGAGGTCACGGACGGAGCCGGTCGGCAGGGTGACCCGCGGGGCGGCGGGCCGCTCCGCGGGGCCCGCCGCGTTCCGGGAGCCGGACTTCCCGGACTCCGGTGGCACGGAGGCGGCGATGGTCTGGGGATTGCACACGGGGCACCTTCCGATCCGTCGGCTCGGAGGAGCCGGCGCTAGACTGGGGAGTGAAGACGTTCTGGGAATGGACAATCTCGAAACACCGGATGGCCCGCCGTCCTGGACCGCAGGAGGAGCAGTCATGACCGCCACGCAGCCTTCCCGCCTCACCTCGCCGAGCCGGGAGCCGGACGCCGGGATGCGCGACCGCTACTTCTCCAAGCTGGCGCAGGAGCGCCCCGACATCGCGATGTGCCGGGCGACGACGCTGGTGGCCCGCACCATCGACGAGGAGCTGTCCGGCCACCATCTGACCGTGGCCCAGCACCTCGTGCTGAAGATGCTGAACGACGTGGGCCCCTGTTCGCAGCAGGAGCTGAGCGAGCAGCTGCGGATCGACCGCAGCGTGATGGTCGGCTGTATCGACGGCCTGGAGGACTCCGGTCTCGTACGACGTGAGCGTCACCCCCGGGACCGCCGGGCCTATGCGGTGACGCTGACGCCGGAGGCGGGACCGGCGCTGGCGGAGGCGGAGGGCGGGGTACCGCGACTGCTGGACCGGGCCTTCGGTTCGCTGACGGCCGCGGAGCGGCGGACCCTGACCCGGCTGGTGGGCAAGATCCTCGACGTGGGCTGAGGCCCGCACGGGCTCAGTCGACGATGGCCTGGTTGACCAGCTGCCGCAGCCGCCCGTGCAGGGGGTGGGCGCTGGAGGGCATGAGCTGGGTGAAGAACAGGGCGGTCAGCCGCTCCTTCGGGTCGACCCAGAAGATGGTGCCGGCCGCGCTGTGCCAGCCGTACTCCCCCTGGCTCGCCACCACCCCGGCCCGCGCCGGGTCCTCGACGACGGCGAAGCCGAGTCCGAAGCCGACGCCCGCCGTGGGCATCTCGGAGAAGACCGGGCGGCCGACGCTCCGGAGGTCGGCCCCGCCGGGCAGGTGGTTGCGGAGCATGTGGCGCAGCGTGCGGGGGCCGAGGACGCGCTGCCCCTCGTGGACGCCCTCGCCGAGCAGCATCTGGGTGAAGCGGTGGTAGTCGGCCAGGGTGGTGATCAGTCCGGCGCTGCCGGAGAGTGCGGCGGGCCGGTGCAGGGCGCCGGCGCCGAGGGCGTCGTTGCGGGTGGCGCGGCCGGTCGCCGGGTCGGCGGTGTAGAAGGCGGCGAGCCGGTCGGCCTTCTCCGGCGGGACGTGGAAGGCGGTGTCCGACATGCCCAGCGGGTCGAGGATCCGGGTGGCGAGGAAGTCGGCGAGGTTCTGGCCCGACGCGACTTCCACGACCCGGCCGAGCACATCGCTGGAGACGCCGTAGTTCCAGGCGGTGCCGGGTTCGAAGAGCAGCGGGAAGGTCGCCCACTGCTCACAGCAGGCGGCGAGGTCGAGGCCGGGCGGTGTGGCCCACTCGTAGCCGTTCTTCGTGTAGATCTCGTCGACGGGGTGGGCCCGGTGGAAGCCGTAGGTGAGCCCGGAGGTGTGGCTGAGCAGGTGCCGGACCCGGATCGGCTCGGTGACGGGGGCGGTGACCGGCCGGTCGACGGGCCCGCGCTGGTAGACGCGTACGTCGGCGAATGCGGGGATGTAGCGGGAGACCGGGTCCTGGAGGCCGATCACCCCTTCCTCGACGAGGATCATCGCGGCGACGGAGGTCACGGGTTTGGTCATCGACCAGGCCCGGTAGAGCGTGTCGCCCGCCGCCGGGAGGTCGTTCTCCCGGTCACGTGAGCCGTACGAGGACAGATGGGCGACCTTGCCGTCGCGGGTGACGGCGAGCTGCCAGCCCGGGAGCCGCCCGTCGTCCACATAGGCGGAGAGATAGGCGTCGATGCGGCGGAGCCGGTCGGGGCTCAGTCCGACCTCCGCCGGATCCACCTCGGTCTTGATGCGGGTCACTGCGCCTCCTGATGAGCATCCTTTGATAGTTCGCAATCAATAGAACTATAGAAGCAACTCCCCTGCGCAACAAGGGAATCGAGCAGCGATCGAGGACCCGTTCAGCCGGCCGGGGCCAGCGCCCGCAGCGTGGCGAGCACACCCTCGGGGCCCGCGCCGAACTCGGGCGCGGGAATCACCGCGAGCAGCGGCGTCGTCACGCCCGCCGCGACATAGGCGGCCACCCGCTCCCGGCACTCCTCCGGCTTCCCGTGCACCAGGAGGGCGTCCACCAGCGCGTCGGGCACCGCGTCGCACGCGCCCCGCGGGTCCCCCGCGGCCCACGCCCGGCGGGAGGCGGCGAGCTCGTCGTCGCGGCCCAGCCAGGAGTGGAACGCGGAGTACGTACGGGCGTTGAGGATGGGACCCAGCAGGGCCCGGCCGCGCGCCCGGGCGTGGGCGAGGTCGCCGGTCGGACAGACGAACAGCCGGGCGACGATCTCCTTGCCCTCCCCCTCGGGGCCCATCGCCTCCCGGACCGGCACGAGGTCCTCCACCGAGAGGAAGTTGGTGACCAGGCCGTCCGCCTCCCGGGCGGCGAGCCGCAGCATCTGCGGGCGCAGCGCGCCGACGAGCACGGGCGGCACCGGGTCCGGGCGCAGGGCGGGGCGGTAGTCCTCGATGGTGAACGAGTCGAAGACCCCGCGCACCGACCGGCCGGAGAGGGCGGCCTTGAGGAAGCGGACGGTGTCGCGGACATACCGGTAGGGGTGCTCGAAGGGGATGCCGTTGATCCGGGTGACGAACGGGGGCCCCGAGGAGCCGACCCCCACGGCGACCCGGCCCGGGGCGGCCTCGGCGAGGGTCGCCACCGTCATGGCGAGCAGCGCGGGCCCCCTGGTCTGCACGGGCACCACGGCGGTGCCCACGCGCAGCGACGGGGCCCAGGCGGCGGCGAGGGCCAGCGGGGTGAATCCGTCGTAGCCGGCGGCCTCACCCGACCAGGCGTCGGTGTACCCGAGGTCGGGCAGCTCCTCGATGATCCGCCGATGCGCGGACAGCGGTACGGAGTTGAGCGGGATGGTCACACCGTGACGCTGCATCGCGACCCCTCACGAACGGTTCGAATGTTCTACGTTCGTCGAAGTATCGAGGGGTGCGCGGAGTGTGTCAACGGTGCCCGTGCCCGGTGGACTCGCCACCCTCCGGCACGGACTTCTCGGGCGCCGCTCCCCCGGCGTGCACGGTGAAGGCGGCCGTACGGACCTCCCCCTCGTGCCGGAAGTCGAGGAACAGGCGGTAGGCGCCCTTGCTCGGAGCCGTCGCGGTGAAGGAGACCTCCGGGCCCGGCTTCGTCCGCCCGTCGCCCGGTTCGCCGTTCGGGTGGACGTGGAGGTACGCCAGATCCCCGGCGCGCAGCGCGACGAGGTGGCCGTACGCGCCGAGGTAGGGCTGGAGGTCGGTGACCGGCCTGCCGTCCTTCTCGACCTCCAGCTTGAGCTCACTGCCCGACCCGGGGCGCAGCGCCCCGTCGAGCGTCACCTCGTACCCGTCGACGGTCACGGTCCGCTCCTCGCGCGGCAGCGGCTCCGGGTTCGCGTCGCCCGACACGGCGAGGTCCGCGCCCAGGGTGAGACCCTCGGCGTTCTTCACGTCCGGGGTGAAGTCGGCGAAGACCCGGTAGCCGCCGGCCTCGGGAAGCTCGACGGGGGTGGACCAGGTGCCGTCGGCGGCCCGCACGGGGTGCAGGTGGCGGTAGGTGGTGAGGTCGCTCGACGCCACGATCAGGTGCAGTTCCTTGCCGTGGTCGGTGCGGAACGCGGTCACGTTGCGGGAGGTGCCCTCGTCGACGACGGCGAACCGCAGCTCGGCGGGCTCGGCGGGCTCGCCCGCCTCGACGCGCGGGGTCCTGAGGTCGAGGGTGTAGCCCCCGTCGGAGACCTGCAGCCCGCCGGGAAGCTCCACCCCCTCCCCCGCGCTCTCCTCCACTTCCCCCTTCTCCGCCGCCGGATGATCCTTCGCGCCGTGACCGTCCTGCTCCGAGGTGCCCTTCGTGACGACGGCGGGATCCAGGGCGCCGCCCACCGCGTACGCCGACCCGAAGGTCGCCGCGAGCCCCACGGCGAAGGCCGAGATCTTGAGACCGGTTTGCATGACCCACTCCCTCATCAAGGTCGCCGGGTCGCGACCACTCATTTCGAGGATACCCCCCAGGGGTATGAAGTCAACCTGAGGGCGATCTTGCGGCGAGGCTTCGGGGGCGGGAAGAATGAAGCTCACCGGGCTGGCGGAAGCGAAGGGGGAGCGGGGCTTCATGGGGACGATCGTCGCGTTGCTGGCAGGGATAGGCGGGGCGTCCGCGTGGTGTGCGGTGGTGCTGATCCGGCGCGGGCGCCGCGGGTCCACCGAGAACGCGGACGGGCTACTGATCGAGCAGGAGGGCCGGCTGCGGGCCCAGCAGATGCGGAGCGAGGGCCGGGCCTTCCGGGACCACCCCCACGGGCGGCCGGGATCCGGCTCAGGGCCGCACCGCTACTGACGGTCGCCGGCCATCGCCGCAAGGGTCCACAGCAGGGTGTCCGTCTGCTCGTCCATCGGGAAGAACGACTCCACCGCGAGCTCCGAGAGGGTCACGTCGGCGGGCGCCCCGAAGGTGGCGATCGTGCTGAAGAACGCCATGTCGCCGAGCGGCGTGCGGATGCGCAGCGGGACGACGATGCCCGTCGGGTCCACCGGGCCGGGGTCGGTGTCGAGGTCCGGCGGGGCCGGGTAGGCGGACACCTCCTCGTACAGCTCGCGCAGGTCGCGGTGGCCGGTGGTGTCGACCTGGTGCCGCAGCCGGCCGAGGGCGTGGGCGCGGACCTGGGCGAAGTTCAGGCACTGGGAGGCGAGCCCCTCCGGATGGAGGATCAGCCGCATCACATTGCCGCCCGACTCCGTCAGGTGCGACGGCACGGTGCCGAGCAGGAGGGACATCGCGTCGTTGTGGTCGACGATGTCCCAGATCCGGTCGATCGCGGCGGCCGGGTACGGTTCGTGGCCGGCCAGCATCGCCCTGACCGCGGAGCGGACCATGGACATCCGTTCGCTGTCGAGCGGCGACTCCCGGTACGCGGGGGCGTAACCGGCCGCCAGCAGCAGGCCGTTGCGGTCCCGCAGCGGGACGTCGAGGTGCTCGGCGAGCTTGAGGACCATCTCCCGGCTCGGCCGGGCGCGGCCCGTCTCCACACAGGAGAGATGCCGGGTCGAGGAGTCCGCCCGCAGGGCCAGGTCGAGCTGACTGAGCTTGCGACGCCGCCTCCACTCCCGGAGCAACAGGCCCACACGGGGCGGCTCTTCGGTCTCCATGACCTCACCGTACCCATGGCTCCCCGGTCGGGGGCCATGACCTGGGAGGTCATGGAGTCCGTGCCCTGCCGCGTGGCACGGTGCCATCGAACCCACCGGCCGAAGGAGATCCGAGATGACGTACACCCTCGCCCCGTCCGCAGCGGCGGCCCCCGCACGGGACGCCGCCCGGTTTCTCCGGCTGGTGCTGCGCGTCGACAGCGTCAGCACCGCCGTGATGGGCGTCGTGCTGGTCGCGGCCGCCGGGCCGCTCGGCTCCGCGACCGGGATGCCGGTGGCCTTCGCCGTGGCGTTCGGGATCTTCCAGCTCGGCGGGGCGGCCTGCCTCGCCCTGGTCGCGGGCTATCCGGTGATCCCGCCCGGCCTGGCCAGGACCGTCGTCGCGGTGAACGCCCTGTGCGCGGTCGGGTGTGTGGTGACGGCCTTCGCCGGCTTCGTGCCGCTGAACGGCTTCGGGGTGGTGTTCCTGCTGATCGGCGCGCTGATCGTGACGGTCTACACCGCGCTCCAGTACGCGGGTCTGCGGCGGATGACCGCGGCGACGGCCTGACCGGCCGCCGCCGCAGTGCAGCACAGGTCAGGAACGCGGTCTCAGTCCCCCGCCAGCTCGTCCGGCGTGGACCGGGCGAGGCCGGCGAGGGTCGCGAGGGCCCGGGAGAGGACCTCCCGGGTGGGGGACGCCAGGCCGAGGCGGATCGCGTGCGGGCCCCGGTGACGGCCCGCGGAGAACGCGGCGGCCGGGGTCACCGCGATGCCGTGCCGTGCGGCGGCGGCGACGAAGGTGTCGGCGCGCCAGGGGGCGGGCAGCTCCCACCAGCGGTAGCACGAGAAGGGGTCGCTGCGGGTGCGGAAGTCGCCGAGGTGTCGGTGGGCGATCTCCTGCCGCGCCCCGATCTCCCGCCGCTTGGCCCGTACGAGGGTGTCGACGGTGCCGTCCGCCTGCCACCGCACCATCGCCTCCAGGGGGAACCGCATGGGCGTCCAGCCCCCGGAGCGCAGGGCTCCCGCGACCCGGCCCGCCAGGTCGGCGGGGGCCACGGCGAAACCGAGGGACAGTCCCGGGGACAGGCGTTTGGAGAGGCTGTCGACGAGGACGGTCCGTTCGGCGGCCCGCGCGGCGAGGGGCGGTGGCAGGTCGTCCCGGAGGAAGGCCCAGACGGTGTCCTCGATCGCGTGGATCCCCTGGGTCAGGAGCACGTCGGCCAGGTGGTCGAGCCGTCGCGCGGGCATCGTGAGGGACAGCGGGTTGTGGAGGGCGGGCTGCACGTAGACGGCGTGCAGCGGATCGACGCGGTGCGCTTCCTCCACCGCCTCCGGGATCAGCCCGTCCTCGTCCATGGCCAAGGGCACGAGGGTGACGCCGAGCCGGGCGGCGATGGCCTTCAGCACCGGGTAGGTGAGCTCCTCGACGCCCAGCCGGGCGCCCGGGCGGGTCAGTGCGGCGACGGCGGCGGAGATGGCCTGCCGGCCGTTCCCGGCGAACAGGATCCGTTCCGGGTCGGGCCGCCACCGCCCGCGCGTGAGGACATCGGCGGCGGCCTCGCGGGCGGCGGGGGTACCGGCGGGCCCGACCGGGCGGAGCACCGACTCCAGATGGTCGGGGCGCACCAGTTCCGCCAGGCCGGCGGCGAGCAGCCCGGCCTGTTCGGGGACGACCGGGTGGTTGAGCTCCAGGTCGACGCGGCTGTCGGCGGGCTCGGACAGGGCGGGTGCGGGGGCGGGCGTGCCGGGCTCGTCCGTGACGAAGGTGCCGCGGCCGACCTGGCCGACGGTGAGGCCGCGGCGGGCCAGCTCCTGGTAGACGCGGACGGCGGTGGAGTTGGCGATGGCGTGCCGCCGGGCGAACTCCCGCTGCGTGGGCATGCGTTCCCCCGGCCCGATCCGGCCGGCCGCGATCTCCGCCGCCACGACGTCGGCGACGGACCGGAAGTCCTGCACGGGATCCACCTCCCTGTCGACGGATCGAACGGCATCGAACCACAGCATTGCACCGAGTGCAATGTCCGCTATTGAACCGAGCGAAAAGCCGACCCTAGACTCCGATTGCACCGAGCAACACGCGTCGGCGCACGTCGGCGCACGACAGCGGGTCAGGAACCGGGGCAACGAACAGAGCGGCGGACAAGCATGGTTGAGCTGAGCGGGGTGCTGGGCGTCGCGTTGGTCGCCCTGGGCATGGTGCTCACCCCGGGCCCGAACATGATCTATCTCGTCTCCCGGAGCATCACCCAGGGACGTCGTGCGGGAGTGGTCTCCCTCGGCGGCGTGGCCGTGGGCTTCCTGGTCTATCTGCTGGCCACGAACCTCGGCCTGTCGATGGTCTTCCTCGCCGTGCCCGAGCTGTACGTGGCGGTGAAACTGGCCGGCGCCGCCTATCTGGCCTATCTGGCCTGGACCGCCCTGCGGCCCGGGGGCGTATCCGTCTTCGCCCCCAAGGAGCTGCCGAAGGACTCGCCGCGCAAGTTGTTCACCATGGGCCTGATGACGAATCTGCTCAACCCGAAGATCGCCATCATGTATCTCTCCCTCATCCCGCAGTTCATCAGCCTGGAGGCGGGAAACGTCCTCCTCCAGGGCTTCCTGCTGGGCTCCGTCCAGATCGCGGTGGCCCTCACCGTCAACCTGGGCATCGTCCTGGCGGCGGGAGCCATCGCCGTCTTCCTCGCCCGCCGCCCCTCCTGGCTCCGCGCCCAGCGCTATCTGATGGGCACCGCCCTGGGGCTGCTGGCCGTCTCGGTGGCCGTGGACACCTCGGCCCCGGTCACGTCGGGCTGAACCGCCGAGTGGGCGTCAGAGCATGATGAGCAGGCGCGTATCGGCCTTGAGCTTCCTGTTCACCGAGCGGCTCTGCACATACACCTCCAGCGCGGGGTTGTTGCCGGCCTTCACGGAGACGGTCCCACGGACACCGGCGCCGAACAGAAGATTGCGCGCCGCCTCGCCCGTGTAAGCACGGTCGGTGTCCTTCTCGACCACGATGACCTCCTTGTCGGGCTGCACCTGGACCCGGGTGCCCAGCTGGTAGTAGCAGGAGCCGCGTTCGTAGGTGACGCCCGGGTGCGAGTCGACGAAGGCGCGGATCTCCATCTCCTTGTCGACCTTCAGCAGGCGGTACTTGTCGGCGGGGACCGGCTCCAGGTTGGCCCGCACATCGTCGACCGATATGTCCTGGCCGACGGCGAACAGGTTCTTCGTGCCGCGCACCCCCTGCTCGCGACCGCGGAGGAAGCTGGTGGCGGCGGCGCGGACGGTGCCGATCGCGTCCTCGACGCCCTTCTGGGAGTCCGCGTCCCAGATGGCGATGTTGCCGGCCGGGAAGCCGTAGTTCTGGGCGGTGCGCTTCGCCAGGGAGTTGGGAACGAGGATCGCGGAGGTCCAGTGCCCCGGAAGCCCGTTCATCTTCGCGGTGATCCGGTCGAGCCAGGGGCCGAGGATGGACATGTCGCCGTCGTGCCGCCGGTCGCCGCCGGAGGCGTTCTCCTCGCCGTCCGTCACCACGATCTGGAGGAAGCTGTGCTCGCCGTACTCCTCCCAGATGTGACCCAGGTCGTCCAGGGACTTCAGCGAGGCCTCGATGAGGGCCGTGGCGCCGTTGTTCACCTTGTACAGCCCCCGCATGGACGGCAGGTGCTTCACATCCATGTCCCAGACCAGGTTCTCCACCCGGTGGTCGAAGGAGTAGAGGCTGATCCGCGTCTCATGACCGAGGCTGTCCGACTCGGCCTTCAGCCCCGCCACGAACTCGTCGACAACGCGGATGAGCTGACTCTGGTGCTGATACATGGAGCCCGAGGCGTCCACGACCAGAGCGACGTGATTGACCTTGTGCTGGATCCTGTTGGCGGACATGGTGCTGCTCCTTCTCCGGTGTTCCCCGAGCCCCCCGGGGGTTCCCCGGTTGATGTCTTCGACTGTATGGGGCGGCACTGACAACGCCCTTCGGCGAGCGCTGTAATGCCCGAGTAACGGCCCCTGTCTAGCGTCCGGACTCCCCCGTACCGTCCCTGGAGGAGCACCCCGATGCACCTGCCCCGACCGCCCTGGCGCAGAAGCGCCGGCTGGGTGGCGACCGCCTTCACCGCCACCGCCCTACTGACCGCGACACCGCCCGCCGCCACCGCGGCGGACACCGTCCCCCCGGCCGCGTCCGCGAAGATCGACTCCGCGCTCGCCGCGGCCGTGGCCGGGAAGGGCGAGGCGTCCTTCTTCGTGGTCCTGAAGGACCGGGCCGATCTGTCCGGCGTCCGGAAGCAGAAGACGCACGCGGCGAAGGCGAAGGCCGCGTTCAAGGAACTGCGGGCGACGGCCGCGGACGCCCAGGCCCCGCTCAAGGCCCTCCTCGACCGGAAGAAGACCGGCCACCAGGACTTCTGGATCGCCAACGCCCTTCTGGTCACCGGTGACCAGAAGCTCGTCGCCGAGCTCGCGCAGCGCTCCGACGTCGCCCGGATCGTCAAGGAGCAGCACTACAGCCTCGACGACGTCGAGGCGGCCGACGGGAAGATCACCACCTCCCGGACGGATGCGAACGGCACGGCTGCGAACGGCACGGACGACGACGAGGACGGCACCCCCGAGTGGGGCGTCGCCGACATCAAGGCCGACCAGGTCTGGAAGCAGTACGAGGACCGCGGTGAGGGCATCGTCATCGCCAACATCGACTCCGGCGTCCAGTACGACCACCCGGACCTCGTCGGCACCTACCGCGGCGGCAACGGCGACGGCACCTTCACGCACGACTACAACTGGTACGACCCGAGCGGCCAGTGCGGCACGAGCGGTGTCCCCTGCGACAACAACGGCCACGGCACCCACACGATGGGCACCATGGTCGGCAAGAACGGTGTCGGCGTCGCGCCGAACGCCGAGTGGATCGCCGCCAAGGGCTGCGAGTCGAGCCAGTGCTCGGACGAGTTCCTGCTCAAGGCAGGTCAGTGGATCCTCGCCCCGACCGACCGCAACGGCGAGAACCCCCGCCCCGACCTGGCCCCGAACATCGTCAACAACTCCTGGGGCGGCGGCGACACGACGTTCTACCAGGACATCGTCGAGGCCTGGAAGTCCGCGGGCATCTTCGAGGCGTTCGCGGCCGGCAACGACGGTGACGGCGCCACCTGTTCCACCGCGCACGCCCCCGGCTCGCAGGCGCCCGCCTACGGCGTCGGCGCATACGACGCCACCGGCAAAATCGCGGCGTTCTCCGGCTTCGGCCCCTCGCTGGTCGACGGTTCGACGAAGCCGAACATCTCGGCCCCGGGCGTCAACATCCGCTCCACCTGGCCGGGTTCGTCGTACAAGGCCTCCAACGGTACGTCGATGGCGACGCCCCACGTCGCCGGTGCGGTGGCCCTGCTGTGGTCCGCCGCGCCGTCCCTGATCGGCCGGATCGACGAGACCCGGGCGCTCCTGGACGAGGGCGCCCTCGACGTCGACGACACCCACTGCGGCGGCACCCCGGGCATGAACAACGTCTGGGGCGAGGGCAAGCTCGACATCCTCGCCTCGGTCGACAGGGCCCCGCACACCGCGGGCACCGTCAGCGGCACGGTCACCGACGCGGCCACCGGCGCCGCCCTGTCCGGCGTCACCGTCCACGCCGACAGCGCCACCACGAGCACCCGCACCGTCACCACGGGCCCCGACGGCGCCTACCGGCTGTCGCTGACCCCGGACACCTACGACTTCACATTCACCGCCTACGGCTACGCGGCCGGTTCGGCGACCGCCGTCGAGGTGGGCGAGAACCAGGACGTGACCCGTGACGTCCCGCTGTCCGCGGTCGCCTCGCACCGGGTCACGGGCACCGTCCTCGACGTCACCGGCAAGCCCCTCGCCGGCGCGACCGTCGCGATGACCGGCGCCCCGGTCCCCGCCGTCACCACGAACGCCAAGGGCAGGTACACCCTCCCGAAGGTCGCCGAAGGCACGTACGACCTGACGGTGAAGCCCGCGCGGCCGACGCTGTGCAACGGCGCCTACGCCGGAACCGCCACCGTCGCCGCCGACCTGACCAAGGACGTCCGGGTCCCGGCCCGCACCGACGCCTCCGGCAACAGCTGCGCCCCGGGAACGTACTCCTGGATCGACGGCACCAAGAAGGTGGCCCTGAGCGGTGACGAGGACGCCACGACGATCTCGCTGCCCTTCTCCGTGCGGCACTACGGCGTCGCGTACTCCACCGCATCGGTCACCACCAACGGCATGGTGAACTTCCTCGCGCCGCGCGTCGGCGACTACGCCAACACCGCGCTGCCCACGGTGAACAACCCCAACGGGTTCCTCGCCCCGCTGTGGGACGACCTGACGCTCGACAAGAAGTCGTCGGTGCGGACCGCCACCACCGGCGCCAAGGGCGAGCGCACCTTCGCCATCGTCTGGAACGACGCCGCCTACGCGACCGGCGCATCCGGCCGCGCCACCTTCGAGGTCGTCTTCGACGAGGCCTCCGGGGCCGTGACCTTCCAGTACAAGTCGGTCGCGGACCGGGGCGCGGGCGCCACCGTCGGCATCCAGAACCAGGCCGGCACCGACGCCCTCCCGTACTCCTTCGACCAGCCGGTCGTCACCGACGGTTCGGCCATCCGCTTCACGCAGGGAGCCAACTGATGAGAGCCACCCACACCCGGCGGGGCCTCCGGCTCGCCGCCGCCCTGGTCACGGCCGGGCTGTGCATCGGCACCGCCCCGGGCGCCCTGGCCGCCGACGACAGCGGCACGGCGATGAAGCTGACCGGCGCCGAGGCGAAGACGCTGGCCGCCCGCGCCACGCTCGACGCGTACGGCGACGCCGACGCGGCCCGGGTCGGCCCCGGGGCCGAGGACGCGCCCACGGCCCCCGACAGCACCACCGCGGTCCCGCCCGGCGGCGCTGCCCTTGACGACGCGGCCGCCGACGCGCCCGCCGACGCCTCCGCACCCGTCACCTTCACCGGCGCGTCCACGCTGGAAGGCGTACGCGGCATGGGCGCGACCGTGCCCGTCGGCGGGAAGGGCGACTACCTCACCCTCCACAGCCTCGGCAACGTGCAGCGCCACGCCGCCGACGGCAGCGCGGTGTGGGAGCGCACCAACACCTCCCTGTACGCGGACTGGAAGGTCACCCCGCAGCGGCCGTGGCAGACCGAGCCGTACCCGGCCCGCATCCTGATGGGCTACAACGCCGTCTCGCCCTTCGCGCCCGCCTCCGACTCGGGCTTCTCCACCGGCGACCTGACCGGCGACGGCGTCGAGGACCTGGTGTTCTCGGCCAGCGTCGGCATCGCGCCCTACCGGCCGTTCACCTCGCCCGGATCGGAGCTGCCCAACGGCACGTTCGTGACGGTGCTCGACGGCACGACCGGCAGGACCCTGTGGTCGAAGCTGTACGACTACGCCTCCATGGTCAAGATCGTCGACGGCACCCTGCTCGTGGCCGACGCGCCCCGCATGAACATGAACTCCCCGGCCGACGACACCGCGAGACTGACCGGCACCCGGTTCTCCTACGCGGGCGGCACGCTGACCCCGTCGACGACCTGGACGTACGACACCAGATCCACCGGGAACGCCAACTGGGGCGACCTCCAGGACCTCGGCAAGGGCCGGATCGTCGTCTCCTGGGACCTGGCCAAGACCGGCGGCGCCGACGGCCGGGGCCGCACCCTCGCCCTCGACACGGCCGACGGCTCCGTCGCCTGGGAAACCGACAGCATGCTGTACAGCAGACAGCTGCGGGTGGACGCCGGCCGCAAGCGCGTCGTCGCCGTCGAGCAGGCCGACGCCACCGACGGGGTGCGCTACGAGATCGCGGCGTACGACGTGAAGACCGGGCGGCGCGCGACGCTGGACAACCGGATCAACGTGCTGCCCACCGCACTGACCGTCGGCGAGCTGACGGCCAAGGAGGGCGACGAGTACGCGGTGGCCGAGTCCTCCCTGGACAACAACCTGTACGTGAACGCGGCCACCGTCCGGGTGCTCAACGGCACCGACCCGAGCAAGGTGCTCTGGTCGAACACGGTCAAGCGTGACGCCGGCAACTTCTCGGACGGAGCGAGCATCTGGCGCCTGCACATGGTCGGCGGCAAACTCGTCACCACGGGCCAGGACGACCGTCACGTCCAGGAGGCACAGAACGTCGGCGGCGGCCGCCTCGCCTCGCTGACCGTGTTCTCCCGCAAGGGCGAGATCACGTGGCAGGAGAAGGGCGTCGCCGCCACGCCGATGTACCAGGACGTCTTCGACGACGCCCGGGGCACCCTGGTGCGGATCGTCGACCAGAGCCAGAACATCCGCACGTACAAGCTGGGCAACGGCAAGCTGAAGGACCTGACGCCGCTGCGGGGCGACATCTCCTACGCGAAGGCCGCCGACCTGAACAAGGACGGTCGGTCCGACGTGGTCATGGGCGGTTCGTCGAACGGTGTGTGGGCCTACTCCGGCCCGTCGCTCGCCGCCGGAAAGCCCGAGAAGCTGTGGCAGGCCACCGTGCCCGGCGCGGTGCACGGCATCGAG
Organism: Streptomyces sp. NPDC091289; assembly: GCF_044757365.1. Taxonomy (NCBI): domain Bacteria; kingdom Bacillati; phylum Actinomycetota; class Actinomycetes; order Kitasatosporales; family Streptomycetaceae; genus Streptomyces; species Streptomyces sp. NPDC091289. The sequence continues at coordinate 84,379 of NZ_JBIVUT010000002.1, read as the reverse complement.
ACCGGGGACGTCAACGGCGACGGCAGGCCCGAGATCGTCGTCGCCGCCGACTCGGCGGTCGTCGTCCTGAACGGCAAGAACGGCAAGACGCTCGCCACCATCGACGGCGGCGGCCGGTTCGTCCACGCGGTCCGGCTCGCCGACCTCGACGGCGACGGCGAACTGGACATCCTCGTGCCGACGGACACGCTGGACGCCTACCACGGCGACGGCCACAAAATGTGGTCGTACAAGGCGCCCAAGAGCCTGGGCCCCGTGGTGTTCTCCGACCCGTCCTTCGCCGACGGCCGGGTCCACACCTCGTACTCCAAGGCCGGCTCGCTCGACCTGGCCGACCCGGCGGCGACCGCCGTCGCGCTGAACGCCCGCACGGGCAAGGTCAAGTGGAGCCTCGCACCGAAGGCCCCGGCCGCGTCGAGCGACGGTGTCGTCCACGCCGCCCTCACCCGCAACGGAACCTTCGCGTCCCCCGAGATCCCGTACGCGGACGGCCACGCGGTCGTCTACATGTGGGACATCACGGGCCAGGCCGGAACCGGCTCCACCGACGGCGACAGCCCCCAGAACTACCTGGAGATCCGCGACGGGCGCACCGGAGAGCTCGTGCACTCCACGACCGCCGGGGGTCTGTGGACGCACGGCGAGTTCTTCACCGACGAAGGGATCCTGTACCAGGCGGGCACCTCCTCCTACCGCCGCTTCAGCGGCGAGGGCGAGGACGACGCCAAGGTGTTCGTCATACCGCAGTCCTACAGCGGCGGCTTCGCGACCGGCCCCGGCGGTCGCAAGCTCCTCATCGGCGGCACCGAGGGAGGCGTCCACGCCTGGGACGGGGACACCGTCTTCGACAACCCCGGCACCTACGCCAACGGCGTCGGCAGCAGCGGACCCCTCACCGGCGGCCGCAACTACCTGGCCGCCGACCTCGACGGTGACGGCTCCGTCGAGGTGCTCTCCCTCAACGGCGACGACTACGGCCTGGACCGGATCGCCGAGAACCTCGGCGGCCGCTACCTGGTCCAGGACAACGGCATCCACCAGGTCACCACGTTCACCCTCTCCTGAACCCCTTCCTCATGCCGTTGCCATGGCCTCCCCGGGCCTCGCCCGGGGAGGCCATGGCGTGTTCGATTACAGTGCGCCTTCATGAACGGGCAACGACCGGCCGGCGACGCTTCCGCCGCACCGCTGCTGCGCCTGCGCCTGCTCGGGGGATTCCGCGCCACGCGTGACAGCGGCCCCGAACTCGCCGAGCGCTGGCCGCGGCCGGGCGCCCGCGCTCTGGTGAAGCTCCTCGCCGTCGTTCCCGGGCACCGTCTCCACCGGGAACAGGCCATGGACGTCTGCTGGCCCGACGCCGACCCGCAGGCCGCCGCGGGCAGTCTGCGCGTCGCCCTGCACGCCGCCCGCCACGCCCTGGAACCGGAGCTGGCGCCGCGCGCGGCCTCCTCCTACCTCGTCTCCGACGGGGCGTTCCTCTCCCTCGCCCCGGCGAACGTACGGATCGACGCCGACGACGCCGAGGCGGCGGGCCGGGCGGCCCTCGCCTCCGGCCGGCGGGACGACCTGTCCCGTGCGCTGGACCTGCTGGACGGCGAGGTGCTGCCGGAGGACCGCTTCGCGTCCTGGGCCGAGGACCGGCGCACCCAGCTCGCGCACCTGCGCGAACAGATGCTGCTCCGGCTCGCCGAACAGCATCTGGAGCACGGTGCGGCCGCCGAGGCGGTGGCCGTCGCCGAGCGGATCCTGGCCGTCAGCCCGGCCGAGGAGCCGGCCCACCGCGTCCTCATCGACGCCTGGCTGCGGCAGGGGCTGCGGCGGCGGGCCGTGCACCAGTACCACCTGTGCCGCGAGGTGCTCGACGCGGAGCTGGGCGTGCGCCCGGGGCCGGAGACCGAACGGCTGCACCGGGCGGCGCTGGCCGCGGCCCCGGCGCCCGTCCCCGCTCCCCCGCTGCCCGCCCCGCTGCGGGCGGGCAGCGGGGCGCTGCCGCTCCGGGGCCGGGACGCCGCGCTCGCCCGGCTGCTCGCCGGCGACGGCCCGCTGGTCACCCTGCTCACGGGGGAGGCCGGGGTGGGCAAGACCCGGCTGGTGGTCGAGGCCGCGCGGCGGGCGACCGCCGCCGGCACGGCCGTGCTGTGGGGCGGCGGCCAGGACGCCGAGGGGCACACACCGTACGGGGTGTTCGCGGAGGCGCTCGACGGATGGCTGGCCGAGCACGACGCCGACGCGCGGGCCCGGGTCGGCGCGGAACATCCGGAACTGGCCTCGTTCCTGCCGTCGCTGGGCCGGGTGGGCGTCGCCGGCCGGCGCAGCCCGGAGGAGGAACGCGACCGGCTGTTCCGGGCGAGCACGGCGCTCCTGGGCGATCTGGCCGCCCGCTGCCCGGTCCTCGTGGTCCTGGACGATCTCCACGCCGCCGACGCCGGCTCGTTCCAGCTGCTCGGCCATCTCGCCCGGCGGGCCAGGGACCGGGGGACGGCGCTGCGTTTCCTGGTGACGTACCGCGAGGAGGAGCTCCCCGACGGCGATGTGCGCCGCTCGGTCCTGGCGTCCCTCCTCCGTCAGCAACTGGCCGTACGGGACGTGCTGGGGCGGCTCGACGAGGACGCGTGCCGGGCCGTGGTGCGCGACGCCACCGAGGACGCGCCGGGCGCCGGGCACGGCAGCCGGGTGTGGGAACTCTCGCTGGGCAACCCGCTGTTCGCCCTGGAGCTGGCCCGCGGCCTGGCCGACGGCGACACCGATCCCGTACGCGCCCCGGAGGGGGTGCGGGAGCTGGTGGCCGAGCGGCTCGTGCGGCTCGACCCGGACACGCGGCGGATCGTCGAGGCGCTCTCCGTCGCCGGCGGGGACGCCGCCCTGTCCGAACTGCTCGACGTCGCCGAACACGGGCTGTACCCGCCGCTGTCGGGCGCCGCCGCGGCCGCCGCCCTGGAGCGGGCCATCGCCGCGTCCGTCGTCGAGGAGCGGCAGGTCGTCGTGGCCGGGCGGCCCGAGGCGGGCACGGCGTTCCGGCATCCGCTGGTCCGGATGACCTGTTACGAACAGCTGACCGCGGTCCGCCGCAGGCAGTTGCACACGGCGTTCGCGCAGGCGGTGCAGCGGCGGCGGCCCGACGCCGTCGACGCGCTGGCCTCCCACTTCGCCCGCGCCGACGATCCGCGTGCGGCCGAGTATCTGCGCAGGGCGGCCGAGCGGGCTGCGGCCCTGTACGCCAACGACACCGCCGACCGCTACTACCGGGATCTGGTGGCGCGGCTGGATGTGGACGCGGCCCGCGCCCGGCTGGCGCACGCCCGGGTGCTGCGGCGCATGGGCCACTTCGAGCAGGCGGCCGACGCGGTGCGGCTGGCGCTGGCCGAGTTCGAGCGGCGCGGCGCCCACGACGACGCGGTGCTCGCGGCGGCGCTGCTCGCCGAGACGCTGGTGAAGACGAGCGCCCCCGCCTCCGGCCGCCGGACGCTGCGGGACCACCCGGTGACCGCGGACACCGCGCCGGAACCGGCCGCCTGCCACTTCCTCGCCCTGTCCCTCATCCGCTGTGTCCAGGGGCGTTACGCGGCGGGGGCCGAGGCCGCCGGGCGCGCCCTGGCGGCGGCGCGGGACGTGCCGGGAACGCCGGGGCAGGGGCTGGTGGCCCGGGCCTACGCGCTGCGGGCCACCAACCTCGGGCTCGCGGGCCGGTTCGCGCAGGCGCGCGAGGCGGGCGACCTGGCGCTGGAGCCGGCCGAGGCGTACGGGGATCCGACGCTGCTCGGCTCGGTCCTGTCGACGCTGCGGGAGAACGCGCGGCGGGCCGGCCGGTTGCACGAGGCCGTCGGGATCGGGACCCGCGCGCTCGGTCTGGCGGAGCAGTCCGGGGATCCGACCGCCGCCGCGTTCGAGCGGACGAACCTGGCCGAGCTGTGGCTGCTGCTGGAGGAGCCCGGTCCGGCCCGGGCCCTCGCCGAACAGGCCGTGGCCGGTGCGGAGGCGTACGACGCGTGGTGTCTCCCGTACGCGCTCGCGGCGTCGGCGCGGGTGCGGGTGTACCTGGACGAGAGCGCCGGGGCCACCGGTCTGCTGGACCGCGCCGAACGGGTGGCCGCCGCCCTCGGGGACCGGCAGGCGGAGCACGAGGTGCGCACGGCCCGTGCCGAACTGGCGCTGTACGCACGTCGTCCGGACGACGCGCTGCGCGCCCTGGAGGGCCATGCCGGTGAGGCGCCGGTGCTGGTGGCCTGGGCGGAACTGCTGTCGGGGCGGCCCGGAGCGGCGCTGCCGATCGCCCGGGCCGAGGTGGCGCGGGCGGAGCGCACCGGGGAGCATCTCGCCGAGGTGGAGGCCAGGATCGCGGTCGGGACATCGTTGTCGCGGCTGGCCCGGGCGGCGGAGGGGGCGCGGGAGCTGTCCCGGGCGGAGTCGCTGGCCGGGTCGCTGCCGTATCCGGCGGGGACGCGCCGGGCCGCGTGGGCGCGGGCGTTGCCGCGCGCGGCATGGGCCTCGGGCGGGGGGGGGGGGGGGGGGGGGGGGGGGGCCGCGGGGGGGGGGGGGGGGGGGGGGGGGGGGGGGGGGGGGGGGGGGGGGGGGGGGGCGGGGGGGGGGGGGGGGGGGGGGGGGGGGGCGGGGGGGGCCCCCCCCCCCCCCCCCCCCCCCGTTCTTCTTCCCGGAACTCCCGGAACTCCCGGAAAACGGACCAGGTGTAGGCCGCCATTGTCCGGGCACACGACGTTCAGCGGAATATCAATAAAAAATCAATGATCCGCCGCAAGAATGAGCTAGGCGACCTTCGCGAAAGGAGCCACAATGAGCGACTCCCTGTGGGGCTACCAGCCGTCGAGCGGTCATACCGCGGGCGCCGATCTGACCGGTTATGCGGTCGAGGCGACCGACGGCAGTATCGGAAAGGTCGACAAACATTCCGACGAGGTGGGTTCGGCCTATCTGCTCGTCGACACCGGAGTCTGGATCTTCGGCAAGGACGTCCTGCTGCCCGCGGGCACGGTGAAGCGCATCGACGCCGAGGACCGGAAGGTCTACATCGACCTCACCAAGGAGCAGGTCAAGGACTCCCCGGAGTTCGACCGCCACCGGCAGGCCGAGGACCCGGGCTACCACGAGCAACTGTCCGCGTACTACCTGGCGTTCCGCATCATGTGACGGCGACCCGGCGTACGCCCCCGAACGGCGGCGGGCCCGGCCCCGAGGAGGGGTCGGCCCCGCCGCCCCGCGCGTTCCCCGGCCCGCCTCAGAACAGCACGTTCCCCGGCCCTCCTCAGGACACCAGCTCCGACCAGAACGGCGGGCCGCTCCCGGCCGCCGGGGACGGCCCCTCCGCCGCGCCCGCCTCCCACCCCACGAACTCCCGCTCCACCCAGTCCGCCAGGTCCCGCCCGTAGTGGATGATGTCGGCCCCGTGCACCGAGAGCACCGGGCTGCCGCTCGCCCCCCGCGACGGCAGGTACCGGTGCGCGTGGAGCGGGATCAGCTTCGGTACGGAGGCGAGCGCGGCCCGCGCCGCCGCGACGGCCTCCACCGGGTCCGCCGGGCGCGCCCCCCACCGCCCGGGAAGCCACCAGCCGTGCTCCACCGAGAACAAGAGCCCCTCCACCGGCCACTCCAGCCGCTCCCGGATCAGGGCCGGGTCGCCGTTCCGCCAGTCCGGCCACGGGTTCCGCGGGGACTCGCCCTCCTCCGCCCGCCCCGCCCGGCCCACCGGCAGCCCGGCCGCCAGGAAGCCCCGGTGGTCGTCGGCGAACACGATGCCGTACTCCGCCTCGATCCGGTCGAACTCCGCATCGCTCAGACCCGGTCCCAGCTCGCACACGCCCAGCTCCGCGAGACGGCGCGCCGCCCGCGCTCCCGCCCGCATTCCCTCGTCACCGGTCATCGGAGCAGCGTAACGAGTGCCCGCCACGCCCCTCCCGGCCTCAACGCGGCAACTGCCCCTCCCTGTTGATCTCCGTCACCCGGGCCCGCAGCACCACGCCCGGGGACGCCGGCCGCACCGACTCCGGCGGGCAGTCCCACTCCGGCCCGCCGCCGGGCGGCCGCAGCCGCACGTCCGGTCCGGACCGGCCGATCACCCGGCCGACCCGGCCGTCCCGCGCGTCCACCGCGAACGCGCCCGGCTCGGGCGTACCCGACTCACATCCCTCACCCGTCATGACCGCTCTCCTTCTCCGCCAGCACCTCGCACAGCCGCAACGCGGTGTCGATGTTGCAGCGGCCCAGGTCGACCAGGGGCGTCGGTTCGTCACCCGCACACGAGACCGGATCGATCCGCAGGGACGGCAGCTTCACCCCGAACTCCGCAAGCCCTTCCTTCAGCCGCTCCACGGCGTGCTCCGCCGTCCGTACGCGGTCCGCCGCCGCCCTGCGCCGCTCCATCGCTTCCATGCCGCACACCTTCCACTCTGAGTGATGGCCATGCATACCCAGCGTGTCCAACGCGCAGTTGGCCCGGAAGAGGCGCAGTTCCGGCAACCGCTCCATCGCCGCCGCTGGCCGCCGCGGACTCCACCCCTCCGCTGGAAGCGCTCTCAGCCCTGTCGGCGCCCGGCGCTAGGCTGTAGACGATCCGGCGGCGACACCGAGCACGTACCCAGCGCGGCGCGCACCCCTGCGCACCTCCCACCGCACCAGCCCGCGTTTCGCCGCCCCTGTCGACGAGGAGCGACCGCCTTGCCCGAGCAGTCCCCCGGGTCCCGGCCCACCCTGGAAGCCGTCGCGGCGCGTGCGGGCGTTTCCCGGGCCACCGCCTCGCGGGTCGTCAACGGGGGCGACGGAGTCCGCAAGCCGCTGGTGGACAAGGTGCTCCAGGCGGTCGAGGAGCTGGGCTACATCCCGAACCACGCCGCGCGGACGCTGGTGACCCGGCGGACCGGGGCGGTGGCCGTCGTCATCGCGGAGCCGGAGACGCGGTTCTTCTCGGACCCCTTCTTCTCCCAGCAGATCCGGGGCATCAGCAAGGAGCTGACCGCCCACGACACCCAGCTCGTCCTGCTCCTGGTGGAGGGGCCCGGCGACTTCGACCGGATCGCGCGGTATCTGTCCGGCGGACACGTGGACGGGGCGCTGGCGTTCTCGCTGCACACCGACGACCCGGTGCCCGCGATCACCCGCCGGGCGGGGATCCCCGCGGTGTACGGGGGACGGCCCAGCTGGACCGCCGACCCGGGCGACCAGGCCGTTCCCTATGTGGACGCGGACAACCGGGGCGGGGCGCGGCTGGCCGTGCAGTATCTGAAGGACCTCGGCCGGGAGCGGATCGCGCACATCGGCGGGCCGCCCGACCAGACGTCGGCCATGGACCGCCTGGACGGCTACCGGGACGTCCTGATGGACGCGGACCCCGCCCTCGTCGCCCAGGGCGCGTTCACCGTGGAGAGCGGGGCGCGGGCGATGGCGGAGCTGCTGGACCGGCGGCCCGGCCTGGACGCGGTGTTCGTGGCGAACGACCTGATGGCGTCGGGCGCCCTGCGCGTGCTGCGCGAGCGCGGGATTCCCGTGCCGGAGCAGGTGGCGCTGGTGGGGTTCGACGACATGGAGTCGGTGGCCGAGCAGACCGATCCGCCGCTGACCACCGTCAGCCAGGAGATCGAGGGGCAGGGACGGCTGATGGCCCGCCTGCTGCTGCGCGCGCTGGACCGGGACCGTACGGGCAGCGGCGACGTCCCCGAATCGGTGATCACCCCGACCGTGCTGGTCCGCCGGGCGTCCGCGTAACCACCCGGGGCAGCCGGGGCACCCGGGGCATACGTACGCGAACGGCGGGCCTCCGCCCTGAGGAGCCGGAGACCCGCCGCGTCATGCGTCACCCGATCCGGTCACCGACCGGGGACGGTCATCGATCAGGACCGGCGAGGGTCACACGTACGGAATCCGCAGCACCGCCGCGTCCGTCCCCGTCTGCACCTGGGACGTGCCGTTGCCGAGCGCGTTCCAGATCTCCAGCCGGACCGTGCCGTTCTTCAGCTCGCCCAGGCTGCCGGTGGCCGCCTGGACGCCCGCCGCCTGCGTGTACTCCTCCCAGCCCGCGACCGGGTCGGTCGCGAAGTAGCGGAAGGTCTCGGCCCGGTCGAACGTGCCGTCGCCGGTGAGGTCGTAGCTGACCCTGACCTGCGCGGCGAGCCCGACGTCGGTGCCCGCGTCCACCCGGAGGCGGAACGCGGTGGCGGCCCCGGCCGAGACCGTGCCGTTGACCTGCTTCACCTCGTAGACGGCCGGGCTGTACGGGGTGCCGTCCCGGTTGACGCCCCCGGCCGAGGCGATGGTGTCCGCGCCCGCCGCGTCGGTGGTCGCGGTGGTGAGGACGCCGCCGGTCTTCAGGCGGAAGGTGTTGCCGGTGGACGGGTTGCCCGGCTCCTCGGGCTCCTCCGGCTCCTCCGGGTCGGGGTCGCTGCCGCCGGGACCCGTGCTCGTGGCCGTCGAGCGGGCCGGTACGGACAGGGTCTTGCCGTCGGAGAAGGTGACCGTACGGGCGGTGGAACCGTGGTTGTGGGCGGTGTAGGTGCGGGTGCCGCCCTTCGAGAAGACGGCGGAGGTGGGCAGGTCGCCGCTGACCGTCATATCGGGCGCGCCGACCGCGTCCAGGGTGGTGATCCAGTGGTAGGTGTGCGCCTTGGACTCGCCCTCCTCCGGGGTGTAGTTCCCGTTCGCGCCGTCCCACTTGGCCTTCGCCGCCGCCGGGTCGGACAGTGCCTCGAACTCCCAGAGCAGGTCGCGCCACTCCTGGGCGGGCCCGCCGTTCTCGCGCTCCATCTCGGCGATGTTCCGCTTGATGGCCGCCTTCTCACGGGCCAGGTGGAGTGAACCACCGGTCACCGGGAGGACGTTGATGCCGTGGATCTCCTCCGGGTTCGCGGTCCACCAGGTGGAGTAGGAGGCGCCGCTGCCCCAGACCATGCCGACGGTGCCGTACTCGTACGAGGCGGGGAAGACCTCCTCGTCCGCGTCGAACCAGTACTGCGTGATGGCTTCCGACTCCGTCGTCAGCAGGTAGCTGCCGAGGTCGCGGAGCGAGTCGTCGCCCATCGCCGCGCCCCAGAGGACGAGGCCCGCACTGAGGTTGATCGACTCCGAGGACGACTCCTGGTTGTTGCCCGCCGCGAAGCCCTGGTGGCCGGAGGCCCAGCTGTGGCCCGCGTACACGTCGAAGCCGCGCAGGAAGGGGTAGGCGGAGTCGGTGCGGCTGGGGTTGGCGGTGTCGCGGATCAGATGCTTGATCATCGTGCCCCAGGCCGAGTCGGCGGCCCAGTCCTGGTCGTACTGGGCGATGATCGCCGCCGCGTAGACGTAGTAGCTGTAGTGGAAGTGGTGGTCGTTGAGCTCGGTGTCGCTGCCGTACGAGGCCGGGTAGCCGGTGAGGGTCTTCCAGTCCTTGTCGTAGCTGAACTCACTGGCCCCGCCCGCCGTGAACCACTCCTGGAGCCGGCCCTTCATCAGGCCGAGGAGCTTGTCGCGGGTGGCGGTCTCGCCGATCTGGTCGGCGACGGGCACCAGCTGGGCGAGGCGGCCGAGCGCCTTGCCGGTCCAGTAGGTGTCCGAGGCGCCCGAGAACGGGTCGGAGGCGTTCGCGACCTCGTCGAGATAGCCCGTCAGCCGCGCCTTGTCGACGCCGCTGGACGCGGGCAGCGCGGGCACGACGCCGTTGTTCTTCTGGCTGGTGGTGAAGGAGGCGGACTCGCGCACCTTCATCGTGCCGCGCGGCGATACGTACGTGTACGGGGTCAGCGCGTCGGTGGTGTGCAGCCACTGGTGGCGGTAGAGGGCCTGGAGCGTGCCGCGCTCGGTGCCCTCCTTGGCCTCGGTGGTCAGGCTGTAGGTCGCCCGGACGTCGCCGCCGGTCGTCTGCCAGTCCACCTCGGAGCCGGTGACGAAGCTGAAGGCGTACTTCCGGTAGGTCGCGAGCGCGTCCGTGGAAGGCAGCACGGCGAGCGAGAAGTAGTCCTTGGAGCCGAGGCCCGCGGTGATCGTGGAGCCGGAGACGTTCCAGTCGCTGCCGGTCGGGGCGAAGAGGGCGTAGTGGTGGCCGGCGACGGTGATGCCGAGGACGTTGCCGTCGTCCGAGAAGACCGTCGGCGCGGAGTCCGTCGTGATGCGGGCGTCGCCGCCGGAGCCCTTGGCGTACACGAACGGCATGCCGTGGCCGATGGTGGCCCGGAAGGTGCGGGAGCCGTCGGCCCAGTAGGGCGTCACCGTCCAGTCGGACCAGGCGTCGGCCTTGGTGTCGGGCGAGTTCAGACCGCTGAGCCCGACGGTCAGGTCGGCCTTGTGGGCGTACTCGTACTGCCGGCCGTCGCCGACGATCGCGGGCGTGGTCGGATAGCCGACCTCCAGTCCGCCGGAGGTCGCCTGGTAGGTCAGGGGGTGGCCGTACATGGGGGTGCTGTACGGGTTGTCGCCGTAGCGCTGGAAGGCGAGCGAGGACCACCAGTCGTTGGTCGGGACCGGCTGGTCCCGGGCGGCGGTGGTGAGCTTGGGCGTGACGGGCGCGCCGGTGTTGGTGGTCGGGCCCGAGGTACCGGCGGGGCGGGTGTCCGTGTAGCTGCCGGCGCCGGCGGGGATGGTGGCGGCGGCAGCGGGCGAGGCGGCGGGGCCCAGGCCCACGGCGGCCACGGCGATGGCGAGGAGCGCGGCCGCGGCGGGTCTGGGGGTGACTCGGGGGGTGACTCTGGAAGCGAGTCCGGAGAGGGAGGTTCGCACGAGCAGCACCTCGATCATGGGGGGCGAAGAGCGCGTTCGAGAGCGCTCTCAAGTGCCAAGGAACGTAAAACTCCTGAAACGTAAGTGTCAAGAGAACGCACACAGACGGCAGTTGGGCGGGGGTCATCCGTAACGCCAAGCTGTTATGCGTTCGAGTCTTGACGGGGCGAAGGAGGTGGGAGACGCTCCAGACGCAGGTTTTGAGAGCGCTCTCAAGGCGCTCGGTTCATCCCGAAGCCAAGGGAGGCTTCCCATGCCCATAGCCCGAGCCGCCAAGAGAGCCACTGCCCGCCTCGGCGCGGTCGTCCTCGCCGGGGCCCTCCTCGCCGCCTGTGGATCCGGTGACGCGTCGGACTCCTCCGACAGCGCGGGCGGAAAGGTCACGCTCAACGTCGACCTCTTCGGGTCGTTCGGCTTCAAGGAGGCCGGGCTGTACGAGGAGTACCAGAAGCTCAACCCGAACGTGACGATCAAGCAGAGCGACACCCAGGACGAGGCGGACTACTGGAAGTCGCTCCAGACCCGGCTCGCGGGCGGCGGCGGTCTCGCGGACGTGCAGGGCGTGGAGGTCGGCCGCATCGCGTCGGTCACCCAGCAGCAGTCCGACAAGTTCCAGGACCTGAAGGAGTTCGGGGCCGACAAGCTCAAGGACGAGTTCGCCGAGGCCAAGTGGTCGGCGGCGACCACCAAGGACGGCAAGATCCTCGGCCTCGGCACGGACGTCGGCCCCGAGGCGATGTGCTACCGCACCGACCTCTTCAAGCAGGCCGGCCTGCCCACGGACCGCGAGGAGCTCGCGAAGAAGTGGGCCACCTGGGACGGCTACCTGGAGCTGGGCAAGCAGTACAAGAAGAAGGCCCCCGCCAAGAGCGCCTGGATCGACAGCGTCGCCTCGCTCTACGGGATCATGATCGGCCAGGAGAAGGAGCGGTACTACGACGCCTCCGGCGAGCTGATCTACGACAAGAACCCGGCAGTCAAGAAGGCCTGGGACAGCTCCGTGGAAGCGGCCGAGGCGGGCCTGAGCGCCAAGCTCGACCAGTGGTCGCCGCAGTGGAACCAGGCGTTCGCGGCCGGTTCGTTCGCGACGATCCCGTGCCCGGCCTGGATGCTCGGCTACGTCAAGGGCCAGGCCGGCGACGCGGGCAAGGGCAAGTGGGACATCGCCAAGCTGCCCGGCGGCGCGGGCAACTGGGGCGGCTCGTACCTCTCCATCCCGCGCGCGGCCAAGCACAAGAAGGAGGCGTACGCGCTCATCGAGTGGCTGACCGCCCCCGAGCAGCAGGCCAAGGTCTTCCAGAAGCAGGGCAACTTCCCATCCTCGACGGGCGCCATCGAGACGATCGCGGACGCGAAGGACGACTACTTCTCGGGCGCCCCGATCGGCCAGATCTTCGGTGACGCGGCCAAGGAGTCCCCGGTCCAGGTGCTGGGTGTGCACGACCAGAACGTGATGCAGCAGATCACGAACGCGCTGAGCGAGGTCGAGCGCAAGGGGAAGCCGGCGGACAAGGCGTGGGAGACGGCGAAGAAGGGCGTGGACAACGTGATCGGCTGACGCCGGTTTCGCTGCCCCCTCTCCCCTCCCGCTTCGCCCCCAGGGGCCGGTCCGCCCGCGCACGGCGGATGGACCGGCCCCACCCCCCGTACCGGCCCCCCGGTACCCATGGGCTCCCCGCCACTCCCCCGCCCCCGTACCCCTGACTCCCCGCCACTCCGCTCCCGATCCCGAAGGGCCGCACCGTGTCCCTCACCGCCACCGCGAAGGCCGGGCCCCGCCCGTCCGGAACCGGGCCCGGCCCCGACGACGGCCGGGTCGCCGCCCTCCGGCGCACCTGGCGCAAGGCCTCCCCGTACGCCTATATCGCCCCCTTCTTCACCCTGTTCCTGGCCTTCGGCCTCTTCCCGCTCCTCTACACGGCGTTCGTCTCGCTCTACCGGGTCGAACTCCAGACGAGCGGCGAGATGGAGTGGCGGGGCATCGCCAACTACACGGCGCTGTTCACCGACGAGTACTTCTGGATCTCGCTGCGCAACACGTTCACCATCGGCGTGCTGTCGACGGTCCCGCAGCTGGCGATGGCGCTGGGCCTGGCCCACCTGCTCAACTACAAACTCCGCGGCCGCACCTTCATCAGGACCGCGATCCTGCTGCCGTACGCGACGTCCGTCGCCGCCGCCACGCTCGTCTTCGCGCAGCTCTTCGGCCGGGACTTCGGGCTGATCAACTATGTGATCGGGCTGGTCGGCTTCGACCCGGTGGACTGGCAGACGGGGACGGTCGCCTCGCAGATCGCGGTCTCCAGCATCGTGGTCTGGCGGTGGACCGGGTACAACGCGCTGATCTACCTGGCGGGCATGCAGTCGATCCCGCACGAGCTGTACGAGGCGGCGGAGATGGACGGGGCCTCGCGCTGGCGGCAGTTCCTCCACGTGACGCTGCCCGGCCTGCGCCCCACGATCGTCTTCACCGTCATCATCTCGACGATCGGTGCGACCCAGCTCTTCGGTGAGCCGCTGCTGTTCGAGGGGTCGATCTCCGGCGGCATCTCGCACCAGTACCAGACCCTCGGCCTGTACATGTACGAGCAGGGCTGGGGCTTCTTCCACCTGGGCCGGGCCGCGGCCATCGCCTGGGTGATGTTCGTCCTGATCGTGGTGCTCGTCGGGGCCAACGCCCTGCTCGTGCGCCGCCGCGCACGCAAGGAGGCCGGCCGATGACCGCGCTCGCCGCACCGCCGACCGCCCCCGACCAGGGCCGCCCGCCGCAGGACCCGCCCGGAAAGCGTCCCCGCTTCCGCAAGGGCGGCGGCGGGGCGGGCCGCACGATGAAGGGCGGCTGGCTCTCCTATCTCATCCTCGGCTTCGCGCTGCTGATCTCGGCGTTCCCGTTCTACTGGACGATCGTCGCGGCCAGCCGGTCCAACGCGGACCTGGCACAGGTGCCGCCGAGCCTGCTGCCCGGCCCCAACCTGATCAAGAACTTCGACGCGGTCCTCGAAGAGGCCGACATCGGCAAGGCGCTGCTGAACTCGCTGATCGTGTCGTCGTCGATCACGCTCGGCACGGTCCTGTGCTGCACGCTGGCCGGATTCGCCTTCGCCAAGCTGAAGTTCAAGGGCCGGAACGCGCTGCTGACGCTGACGATCGGGACGATGATGATCCCGCCGCAGCTCGGCGTGATCCCGCTCTTCATGCTGATCGCCGAACTCCAGTGGGTGAACCAGCTCCAGGCGGTCATCCTGCCCGGCCTGGTGTCGGCCTTCGGAGTGTTCTTCATGCGCCAGTACCTGGTGCAGTCGCTGCCGGACGAGCTGATCGAGGCGGCCCGCGTGGACGGCGCCTCCACCGCCCGCATCTTCTGGTCGATCGTGATCCCGATCGCGCGGCCGGGGATGGCGGTGCTCGGGATGCTCACGTTCATGACGGCGTGGAACGACTTCTTCTGGCCGATCATCGCGCTGTCCTCGCAGGAGCCGACCGTGCAGGTCGCGCTGCGTCAGCTCGGCGGCGGTTACGTCAACGACCAGTCGGTGATCATGGCCGGCACGCTGCTCGGCACGCTGCCCGTGCTGCTGGTCTTCGGCCTGCTGGGCCGGCAGATCGTCGGCGGCATCATGCAGGGCGCGGTCAAGGGCTGACCCGCGCTCCCCCCATCTGCTCGCCCCATCTGCTCGCCCCATCTGCTCGCCCTCTCACTTCCTGGAGTGTCCGTCTCATGACCGCTGTCGATGCCCGTCCGGCGAGCTCCGCGAGCCCCCGCCCCGAGACCGTGGCGGGACTCCGCTTCCCCACCGCCTTCCGCTGGGGCACGGCCACCGCCGCCTATCAGATCGAGGGCGGGGCGACCGAGGACGGCCGGACGCCGTCCATCTGGGACACCTTCAGCCGGACGCCCGGCAAGGTGCGCAACGGCGACACCGGTGACATCGCCGCCGACCATCTGCACCGGATGCCGGACGACGTACGCCTGATGAAGGAACTGGGCGTCACCGACTACCGGTTCTCCGTCTCCTGGCCCCGGGTCCAGCCGACCGGCCGGGGCCCGGCCGTGGAGCGCGGCCTGGACTTCTACCGCCGTCTGGTGGACGAGCTGCTGGCGGCCGGCATCAGACCGGTGGCGACGCTCTACCACTGGGACCTGCCGCAGGAGCTGGAGGACGCGGGCGGCTGGCCGGAGCGGGACACGGCGCACCGGTTCGCGGAGTACGCGGGCCTGGTGGCGGGGGCCCTGGGCGACCGGGTGCCGACCTGGACGACGCTCAACGAGCCCTGGTGCGCGGCGTTCCTCGGGTACGGGAACGGGGTCCACGCCCCCGGCCGGACCAGCGACCTCGCGGCCCTGCGCGCCGCCCACCACCTGAACCTGGCGCACGGTGCGGGAGCCCGTGTCCTGCGCGACCGCCTCCCGGAGACGGCGGAGATCTCGCTCACCCTGAACCTCCACGCCCTGCGCCCGCTGACCGACACGGCACCGGACCGGGACGCGGTGCGCCGGATCGACGCGGTGGCGAACCGGATCTTCCTGGACCCGGTCTTCCACGGCCGGCTGCCGCAGGACCTGGTGGAGGACACGGCGGCGGTGACGGACTGGTCGTTCGTGAAGGACGGCGACCTGGAGGTGACCTCAACGCCCATCGACTCACTGGGCATCAACTACTACTCCCCCAGCGTGGTTTCGACGGGCACGTCGGAGTCCCCGTCCCCGTGGGCGGGCGCGGAGCAGCATGTGGCGTTCACTCCGGCGGAGGGCCCGCGCACGGCGATGGACTGGCCGGTGGACGCCAACGGCCTGTACGAGCTGCTGACCCGCCTGCGCGACGAACTGCCGTCCCTGCCCCTGCTGGTGACGGAGAACGGTGCCGCGTACGACGACTACGCCGACCCGGAGGGCGGGGTCCACGACCCGGAGCGGGTGGCGTACCTGGACGCCCACCTGAGCGCCGTGCACCGGGCGATCGAGGACGGGGCGGACGTCCGCGGGTACTTCCTGTGGTCGCTGCTGGACAACTTCGAGTGGGCGTACGGGTACAGCAAGCGGTTCGGCATCGTGCACGTCGACTTCGCGTCGCAGCGGCGTACGGCGAAGGACAGCGCGCGGTGGTACGCGGAGGTGATCGGGCGGGGCGGGCTGGAGGGCTGAACCGAGGGGGCCGGCCGGGCGGCAGACCCGCCAGGCTCCTCCGCCCCTTCCACTCCATCCATAGGTCCTGCCGGGGCCCGGGGCACACGCTCCGGGCCCCGTGGCATGCCCGGCCGTACAGGCGGGCGATGCCCGATGCCTCCCGGAATGGACCGGGCTGCTTTCGGCCGGATGAACGGTCGGCGATGCACGGCGGACCGGCGGGTAACGAGCCCGGCGGTCACGAGGGCGCCCGGATGGCCGGATGGCCGGAAGGGACCGTGGAGGCCGGAGCCGTACACACGCTTCACTCCACGACGGCCGCGACTTCGGCGGAAACAGGGCTGCTCAGCAGAGCGTCGGGCGTAAGTCCATCCGGCCCGGTGAGCCGGGTGCGCCGCCCTCCACCGGGCCGCGCGGAGGGCCCGCGGCCCCCGGCCGGCGACCGCGGGGGCGTCCGCTTCCGCCCTCCGAAGCAACATGGCGCGAATGCGTCTCTTCCGGCCGGTGCCGCGAGGTACGACCCTTGACGACCTCCCGACCCTCGTCCGTATGGTCTAGACCAAGCACTCCCCACCCCCACAGACACAGCGGGAGATCGCACATGAGCAGCCACACCGTAAAGTCGACCTTGCCTCCGCCCCCGCCCGGCAGCGAATCCGAACCCCCGCCCCACGCACACGAGTTCGGCCGTGCCCACCGCCCCACGACCGGCCGGACGGACCCGACCGGCCCCGCATACCCGACCGGCCCGGCGGCCCCCACCGACCCGACCGGCCCGACCGTTCTCCGAGTCCTGAGCCGGCTGGCCGCTCTGGTCGACTCCCACGCCCTCGCCCTGTTGAGGGTGACGGTCGGCATCGTCTTCCTCGGCTTCGGCGTCCTGAAGCTGTTCCCCTCGGCCAGCCCCGCGGAGCAACTGGCCGTCGACGCGGCGACGAAGATGACCCTGGACCTCGTACCGGAGACGGTCCTGCTGCTCTCCCTCGCGGCACTGGAGACGGCCATCGGCATCGGTCTGATCGCCGGCCGCCGCCTGTTGCGCCCCGCCCTCGTCGTGTTCTTCCTCCACATGGGCGGCGTGTTCTCGACCCTCTTCCTCCTCCCCGACACGATGTGGCAACCGCACTCGCCCGCCCCGACGATGGAGGGGCAGTACGTCGTCAAGAACGTGGTCCTGGTGGCGGTGTGCCTGGTCGTCGCCGCGCACGAATGGGGACGCGGTTCCAGGTCGTCACGGCGGCCGGAATGCCCAGGCGAGGGCAACAACACCAACAGCAACAACACCAACGGCAACGGCAACGGCAACGGCAACGG
The DNA here is from genome assembly GCF_044757365.1 of Streptomyces sp. NPDC091289. Lineage (NCBI taxonomy): Bacteria > Bacillati > Actinomycetota > Actinomycetes > Kitasatosporales > Streptomycetaceae > Streptomyces > Streptomyces sp. NPDC091289. The sequence goes on along the minus strand of NZ_JBIVUT010000002.1, from coordinate 67,251 downwards.
CAACGGCAACGGCAACACCGATCAACCGACGTGAACCGGCGCCTCGGCAAGCTGTTGCGGGGCGTCGGGGCCTGCGGGGCGAGGGCCGCGGAGCATGGTCGCGGCGATGACCGCCGCGACCGCCAGCGTGACGGCGGTGGCGAGGAACACCGCGGAGTAGCCGTCGGTGAGGGCGGCGGCTTCCCGGCCGGCGCCGGTCGCGGCGGAGCGTTCGACGGCACCGAGGTAGATCGTGGTGAACACCGACAGCCCGACACAACCGCCGATCTGCATGGCGGAGTTGACCAGGGCCGACGCCGCACCCGCATCGTGGTGGTCGACACCGACGAGAGCGACGTTCTGGACGGGGATGATCACGAAGGCGATCCCGATGCCGACGACCACCAGGCCACCGAAGACCTCGGTCCAGTAGCTCCCGTCGGCGGTGATGAAGGTCAGCCACAGCATCCCGGCGGCGGCGATCAACGGCCCACCGGTCATCAGGACACGCGGCCCCCAGGTAGGCAGCAGCCGGGCGGCCACCGGCGCGGTGATCATGGTGGCGAAGGTCATCGCGAGGCTCGCGAGCCCGGCCAGGAGCGGAGAGAGACCGAGCACGATCTGCAGGTGGAACATCAGGTAGAGGGTCATCCCGATGTAGACGGCGCCGATGGCCGCCTGGATGAGGAACGCTCCGGCGCGGGAGCGATCACGCACCACCCGCAGCGGCAGCAACGGCTGCGCGACGCGGGCCTCGATCCACACGAACACCGCCAGCAGCACCAGGCCGGCGGCGAGGAAGCCGATGGTGTCGGGCGCGGTCCACCCGGACTCGGCCAGGGTGAACCCGTAGACCAGGGCGGCCAGGCCGAGGGTGACGGCCAGGGTCCCCCAGATGTCGTACCGGTTGTCGCCCTCGACCCGGCTCTCGGAGACGAACAGCAGCGCGCCGATCAGGCCGACGACCGCGAAGACGATGTTGACCAGCAGGCACCACCGCCAGTCGGCGAACTCGGTCAGGACGCCGCCCAGCGCCAGGCCCACCGCGGCACCGGTGCCGGCGACGGTGCCGAAGACCGCGAACGCCGTTCCGCGCTCGCGCCCGGCCGGGAACGTGACCGTCAGCAGCGCGAGCGCCGCGGGCGCCAGCAGCGCCGCGAACGCACCCTGCAATCCGCGCGCCGCGATCAGCTCGGTCCCGCTCTGCGCGAGACCGCCCCACACGGAGGCGAGACCGAAGCCGAGCATCCCGACCATGTAGCTGCGCTTGCGCCCCCAGTAGTCGGCGACGCGCCCGCCGAGCAGCAGCAGCGCGCCGAACGCGAGGACGTAGGCGGTGATGACCCACTGCCGCTCGGTGTCGCTCAGTTCCAGTTCGAGCTGGGCCTGGGGCAGGGCCACGTTGACGATCGTCGCGTCGAGCACGACCACCAGCTGCGTCAGGGCGATCACCGCGAGCGCCCACCATCGACGGGGATCAGGAGCTGCGGATGGGGACACGGACGGGGACGGCAAGACAGACATGAAGAAACCTCCGGGGTTCTGTCCAACGAGCGCCGGAGGTTTCAAGCCTCGGACCGGACACCGGAAGTCCGGGTCCGACCACCTCGACCATGGGGCCGAGCACGTCCATCCTAACCGGGCGCACATCCTGTCCGATTTCCGGGTGCACGTCCTGCCCGGTGCGAGCGGACTGCCCCTGGGTATCGGGCTCGCCGCCGCTTCAGTCCGCCTTGACCCGCCGGATGATCCGCCCGTCGAAGGCAGTGATGAGCATCCCACTGGTCTGGTATTCGCCGCTGACGTAGATCAACATCGCCGCCTGCCCCTCGTACCAGTCGAAGGCCACGCGGCTTTCATCGGATTTGAGCTTCAGTACACCCAGTTCGGTCTGGGCGATGCGGAGAAGGCGGGGCAGCTCATCCCATTCGACCCGGTCGAGGTCCAGCAGGTGATGCCCCTTCAGGATCCCCTCAGCGCCCTGAAGAGTGCCTTGGCCGTCCTCGTACGAGAAATTGTCGAACATCTTCTTGCCCGGCACTATCTCTTCGTGCAGGAGCGTATTTCCCGAAGCCCGGTCCCGGCGCAGGTCGAAACTGGGGAGCACCTTGGTCCCCCCTGTCACCGCCTCCATCTTCTTGAGCACTCTCCGGGCACCGGAGGGGGTGAGCAGATCGGTTTCCTCTTTGAGCGTGGGTGTGGGCGAGGGAGTGGGGTCGGAGGCCAGGGAGGCGGAAGGGCTGGACGTGGGTGTGCGGACGCCGGAGGGCGTGGACGAGGCCCCGACGGACGGCTTGTCCTCACCGCCGAAGGCGGGTACGTACTCCCAGGCCAGCAGCCCGGCCACCAGCGCGCCCAACAGGACCGCCGGGAGCACGAGACGTCGGCGCGACCGTCCGGCGGCCGCCGTAGCGTGCACGGGCGTCCGGCTCGTCTCCGCACCGGAGCCCTCCGCGCCATCGGTCCCGCCGTCCGGTGGTGGGCCGGTGCCGGGCTCCGGCTCGGCAGGCGGCTCCGCTTCGTCCCGCACCTGTCCGGCGGCATCGGAGCCGACGGCGTCCCGCGCGGGCGGACCAGCGGCCGCGGCCGGCTCCGTGGGTGTGTACGGGACCGGGGCCGGGGCCGGGACCGGGGCTGCGTCGGCCGTCTCCACGAGGTCGGCCCGCACGGGTGACACGGCGATGCCGTCGACGGCCGTCACCACACGGGCACCGGCGGCTTGTGCGAGGAGCCGGTCGAGGGACTCGGCGTCGGGCCGGGAGGCGACGTCCTTGATGAGCACGGACCGCAGTACGGGGCCGAGGGCGTCCGCCCGCCGGGGCGGCGGTACGTCCTCCTCCAGGATCGCGGCCAACGTGGCGAGGGTGGACGAGCGGTGCATCGGATGGTGCCCCTCGACCGCGACGTACAACATCATCGCCAGCGACCACAGGTCGGAGGACGGGTCGTCGTCATGGCCCCGCAACCGCTCCGGGGCCATGTAGTCGGGCGAGCCGATGAGTTCGCCGGTGTTGGTCAGGCTGGTGGCCTCGCGCACGGCCGCGATGCCGAAGTCGGTGAGCAGGGGCGTGCCGTCGGCACGCATCAGTACGTTGCCGGGCTTCACGTCGCGGTGGAGAATGCCCGCGCCGTGCGCGGCCCGCAGCCCGGCCAGCACGCCCCGGCCCAACCGCGCCGTCTCGGTGGGGGTGCACGGCCCGCGCTCCAACCGGTCCTGGAGCGAGCCGCCGGAGATCAGCTCCATCACCAGCCAGGGGTGCGCCACCTCCGCCGAACTCACGATGTGGTGGATCGTCACCACGTTGGGGTGGCTGATCCGGGCCAGCGAGACGGCCTCGCGCAGCACACGCTTGCGCAGCATCTCCGCCGCGTCGGGACGCAACCGCAGCAACTCCGGATCCGGCGGCCGTACCTCTTTCAGCGCCACGTCCCGGTGCAGGACGATGTCGCGCGCCCGCCACACCAGCCCCATTCCGCCGCCGCCGAGCCGCTCCAGCAGTTCGAAGCGCTCGTCGATCACACTTCCCTCGGATCCCGCAGTCATGGGCGGAACAGTACGGCACGGATTGATCACAGCTCCACGGATCCGAATCCAGCTGAACTCCTGTACTCCATGCACCGGTTGGGGTATTCACCAACGCGATTTCCGTGGCGCATCCGTAGACGCCGAACGCGACCAGGCCGATCCAACCGGCCGGCAGCACGGTGCCGTCCACGCCCCAGGGCTCCAGGGTGAGCCAGATCCCCGAGGCTCCGTTGTGCTCGGAGATCGCGAGCATCTGCTCGCCGGTGTTCCCGGCGAAGGCGCCGCCGGGCACCCGTACGAGCCTCCAGCTGGTCCACCAGGCGCGACGAGGTCGTCCCGCACATCATTTGACGGCTCGGCCGGCCCCCTCACACCACCTGGATCACATGCTTGCCCCGCACCCCGCCCGCCTCCAGGGCGCGGTGGGCGGCGGCGATGTCCGACAGCGGGTGGACCGTGTCGATGACGGGGCGCAGGTCACCGCGCTCCACGTACGCGGTCAGTTCGGCGAACAGGCCGTGATTCGGGTTGCCGCTGAAGAAGCGGACCCGCTGACGGCCGTGCACCGCCGAGCCCAGCAGGTAGCCGATGCTCCGGACCGGATGGTCGATGTCGAAGGAGATGGCGACCATTCGGCCACCGGGCGCCAACCGCCGCCGCAGCACGCTGTGTTCGGTACCGACGGTATCCATGATGACGTCGTAGCGGTCCAGATCCGCCAGAGCCGTGGCCCGGTGGTCCAGCACCTCGTCCGCACCCATCTCCCGTACAAAATCAGCGTTCTTCGCGCTCGCGAGACCGGTGACGTGCGCGCCGAGGGCCTTGCCGAGCTGTACGGCGACACTGCCGACGCCGCCGGACGCCCCGCGCACGAGCAGGCGTTCACCCGCGCGCAGTCCGGCCTTGTCGCGCAGGGCGATGAGGGAGGTGGCGGCCCCGGCGGGCAGCGATGCGGCCTCGGTCAGGGTGACGTTCTCCGGGGCGTGCGCGATCTGGCGCGGCCGGACCGAGACGTACTCCGCCGCGCTGCCGAAGGTGCGCCCCAGGATGCCCCACACCCGGTCGCCGACGCGGAGCCCGGTCACATTCGGGTCCACCTCGGCGACCTCGCCGGCGAAGTCGAGCCCGGTCCGCAGCGGAAAGCGGCGGCCGGTGATGACCCGGAGCCTTCCGGCGCGGCCGTACAGTTCGCCGCCGTTGACGCTCGCCGCGTGCACCCGTACGAGCACCTCGCCCGGCTTGCGTACCGGCACCGGGACCCGGCCCTCGTAAAGGACCTCGGGCGGTCCGTAACGGTCGTAGAGCGCAGCGCGCATGTCGTTCATGGTGGGGGGTCCTGTCTGTTCCGTCGTTCCGTCGTTCCGTCGATACGGGTGGCGAGTCCTGCTCTCACTCCCCCGTCCACCGTAAGCGGATAAACGGAAGACCCCCTCCATTTACCGTAAAGTGAGAGACATGCCTGCTCAGCCCTCTCACAACCCGCCCCCAGCCACCCCTGACGCGCTACGGGCGGACGCCCGGGAGAACCGGGAGCGCATCCTGCGGGCCGCCCGCGAGGCGTACGCGCTGCACGGCATCGACGTACCGATCAGCGCCATCGCCCGGCGGGCGGGGGTCGGCGTCGCCACCCTCTACCGGCGCTTCCCCACCCGCACCTCGCTGATCACCGAGGCGTTCGCCGAGCAGCTCACCGAGTGCTCGGGCGCGCTGGACGAGGCGCTGGAGGACCCGGACCCGTGGCGCGGCTTCTGCTCGGTGTTCCGGAAGGTGTGCGCGATGCAGGCCGCCGACCGGGGCTTCACCCACGCGTTCCTGGCCCGCTTCCCGGACGAGTCGAGTTACGCCGGGGAACGCGACCGGGCGGAGGAGGGGCTGGGCCTGCTGATCCGCCGGGCGAAGGAGGCGGGCGCGCTGCGCCCGGACTTCGACGTCTCCGACGTGGTGCTGGTCCTGCTGGCCAACAACGGCGTGACGAACGGGGCGGGCCCGGATGCCACCGCCGCGTCCCGCCGGCTGGTGGGCTACCTGCTGGATTCGTTCCGGGCCACGCCCGCGAGGGGCCCGCTGCCTCCGCCCGCGGGGCTGGAGCTGGACCGGCTGGGCGCGGCGGGGTGAGGGACGGCGCGCACGGCCCGGCGTCGGCACCCGGGCTCAGGTGAGGGCGGTGACCAGCAGAGTGAAGGCCACTATGAGGACGAGCACGCGGGCGTAGTGGTAGCGGTCCCAGCGGTTCATCTGCTCCTTCCAGTCCTCGGGCCGGTTCTCAGGGGTCCACGTCTTGCCCAGGTTGTTGATCGGGACGAGCAGCAGGATCGACATGGCCACGCTGAGCAGCAGCAGCCCGCCCGCGGCGACAACCAGGCCGATGCCTCCCTCGCCCCATCCGGCCATGGCCCAGATCGCGCTCAGGACCAGCGAGCCGATGTACCAGAACGGCATCACGGCGCCGAGCATCCGGCCCCCGTGGCTTCGGCCGAGCTGGCCGCTGTCGTCGGGGAGGGCGTTGAGGATCCGGTTGATGACGAAGGCGACGGAGAACTCCACCCCCACCAGCAGTCCGACGATCACGGTGGTGACGATCTCAAGTGCGTCGAGCATGGCGACCCCTTCCAGAATCTAGCGGCGCTAGATGACGAGGCAACGCTAGTACTACTGGCGCTCGCTTGTCTAGCGATGCTAGGATCAGGTCATGTCGGTACGGGAACGCAAGGAACGGGAACGGGCGGGCCGCGAGCGCCTCATCGTGGCGACGGCCCGCGAACTCGCCGAGCAACAGGGCTGGGACGCGGTCACCACCCGTCGGCTCGCCGAGCGCATCGAATACAGCCAGCCTGTCCTCTACAGCCACTTCCGCGGCAAGCGCGAGATCATCGGAGCCGTCGCCCTCGAAGGCGCCGCCGACATGGCCGTGGCGCTGCGGGCCGCGACCCCGGCCACGGACGGCCCTCGCACCCGGGTCGCCGCCCTCGCCCGCGCCTACCTCGACTTCGCCGAGGACAACCCGGCGGTCTACGACGCCATGTTCCGGCTGGACGGCGGCCTGGCGTTCGCGGAAGAGGACACCCCGGAGCCGCTGAAGGACGCCTTCGCCGCCCTGCTGGAGACTCTCGGCGAGGTCGCCGGGGAGGGCGTCCACCCAGCGCTGTTCACCGAGGTGTTCTGGGCGTCCCTGCACGGGCTGGCCACCCTGACCCGGGCGGGACGGCTGCCGCCGGAGGACAGCGAGCAGAGGGTGGAGCTGCTGGTGGACCGCCTGGCCGTGCTCTGACGCACCGCCCTGGTGGGCAAGCAGGTGGCGGGAAACTCGGAGCCCTCCACCTGCCTGGCCACGGGCACCGCTTCCGGCCATTCGCTTCTACGCGACACGGCCTCGGAGCACCGGGCCCGGAGCGGCAGACGTGGCTCCACCAGGACTCCGAAGCCTTCGCCCACACCCCACGCGGCCGAAGGGTCCCGCCATCGCTCCGGCAGGGGCCGCAGCAGAGGCCAGCAGCCGCAGTTTCGGACCTTGGCCGTCACCTCCGCGAGGCCGAGGGGCAACCACGGCGCGCGTGCTGGAGTGCACGTTGCGGCTGGCGGTCGCACTCCACCGAGCCGGGGATTACGCGTCCGCCCTGTCGGTGGCACAGGACGCGGTGGCACACGGGACGGACGTACTGGAGGCGAACCACCCTGCGGTGATCGCCATCCGCCGGCGTGCGGGGCGGACCCTCTACCGCCTCGGGCGGTACGAGGAGGCGGAGGAAGCCCATCGCCGCGCCCTGACGGATTGCACCGCGGTGTTCGGTGCGCATGCCGTCGAAACCCTGGAGGGCTGCGCGGGGTTGTCCCCGGTGCTCGCCTGGGTCCGCGATCAGAAGGACGAGGCGATGGCGCTGACGCGACGAGTGGTCGAGGGCCGGACCGCCACGCTCGGCGCGACTCACCCCTCCACGCTCATCGCCCGGACGCACCTGCTGGAGTTCGCCGCCGGTCCGGAGATGGCTCCGGACTCTGGAGCCGAGTTGGTGTCGGACTGCCACAGCGAGGTCGGCCCCGACCACCCCATCACCTTGGACGCCGAACTGAACTACGGCTTCGCCCTGGTCGCTGCCGGCCATCAAAACCGGGCGCTGCCTCTGGTCCGCACCGTGGTCGCGGGCTCCGAGCGCACCTACGGAATCGACCATCCGAAGACTCTCGCCGCCCGCTCCCTGCTGAGTCGCGTGCTCGGGGAGCTCGGGCGGTTCCAGGAGGCGGCAGAGCAGGCAGAGTTGGTAGCGGACGCGCGGGCGCGCGTGCTGGGGGCCGGGCATCCATGGACCCAGTGGTCGCTGGATCGTCTCGCGGAGCGCCGACGCGCCCTGGACGACGGGCGGAGCAATCGAGGTGGAGACGAAGGAGAGACACCGTAGCCTGCCTCGTCCCGCCACGACCACGACCACGACCACGACCACCCGAAGCCTGAGCGCCTGAGTGCCTGCCGCGGCCGGTCACGGCAGGTCTTCGAGGCGCTCCATGTGCTCCTCGCCCCACTCGCCGAGCGGCATGAGCGCGGCGACGAGTGAGCGGCCGAAGTCGGTCAGTGAGTACTCCACCTTGGGCGGCACCTGCTGATGCACCTTTCGATGCACGAGCCCGGCCGCCTCCAACTCGCGCAGTTGCAGAGTCAGCATCCGCTCGCTGATTCCAGCGACCGTCCGCCGCAACTCCCCGAAGCGCAACCGCTCTTCCTCACCGAGCCAGAAGAGGATCAGCCCTTTCCACTTACCGCCCATGACGGCGATGGCGGCGTCGAATCCGCAGGTGTACTTCCGCATGGCCCCTCCCACTTCCGCTGACAAGAATGTGGGTACCGAACAAAAATGTCGGTACTTGTGCAATCTATTGTGCCGCCACAGCATGGAGATCACCGAAGCCCGGAGCTTCTGGGCTTCCCTCAACTCACCGAACAGGAGCGGAAGATGTCCACGCAGCAGCAGCATCAGCACCGGACCCCCGTAACCGTCATCGGCCTGGGCGCGATGGGCAGCGCACTGGCGGCGGCCTTCATAGCGGCGGGTCACCCGACCACGGTGTGGAACAGAACCGCGTCGCGGGCTGCCCCGCTCGTCGCCAAGGGCGCCGCGCATCCGGAGACAGTGGCGGAAGCCCTTGCGGCCGGCCCGCTGGTGATCACCTGCCTGACGACGTACGAGGACACCATCGAGGCCCTGGAGCCGGCGGCTGCGTCGCTGAAGGGCCGGGACCTCGTGGCCCTCAACAGCGGGTCCCCGGCCGGCGCCCGCAGCACGGCGGAGTGGGTGCGAGGGCACGGCGCACGCTACCTCGACGGTGCGATCAAGAACGTACCGCCGGCGGTGGGCGCCGGGGACACGCTCCTCTACTACAGCGGCGATGCCACGGTCTTCACCGCGCACGAGCCGGTACTGCGGGTTCTGGGTGGGGACACCGTGTATCTCGGTGCCGAACCGGACCTTGCCGCCCTGTACGAAATGGCAGTGGGCGGCACGCTGCTGCCCGCACTCGTCGGCTTCTTCCAGGGGGCGGCGACGCTGCAGGCGCGTGGCCTGGAGGCGGCTTCGATGGTGCGGTTCAGCGTTCAGTGGCTGGAGATGATCGCCTCGGTACTGCCCGTGCTGGCCCGGGAGATCGACAGCGGCGACTACAGCGATCCGCTGTCGTCGGTGAACGTCTTCATGGCCGGGGCCACGCACGATGCGGAACTCGGGAAGGAAGCGGGCCTCGACATGGAGTGGCACGAGCCGTTCCACGAGCTGCTGGAACGGGCGGTGGAGGCCGGCTACGGGACGCAGAGCATTGCCGCACTGACGGAGATCCTCAAGGAACCCCGGCGGGCCTCGTAGGGCCGCGACCCGCTCGGTCCTTCAGCGCCGCGTGCTCCCGTGATGAGGGTTCGTCATCGGCACGGGTGCCGCAGGCGGGAGTGCCCGCAGGCGTGACGTACTCACCCCGCCCACCTCACCCCGCCCACCTCCCCGTCAGGAACGTCAGCGCGACGATCGTCGTCACCGGCGCGGCCACGCACAGGTACGCCGTCCTGAACCACGGCCGCCGCAGACTCAGCGCCGCCAGGCCGATCCACAGCGGCCACCACAGCAGCGTCGCGCGCGGGATGGACGTGTACCAGTACGAGGTCCCCAACGCCCACAGGCTGAGGGCCACATACACCGCCTCGGGCCAGCGGCGGCGGCGCACCAGCAGCGCCACCAGCGCGAGCCCCACCAACATCGCCGCCAACTCCGCCTGGAACATGAACGCGTACCCCGTCGACTGCGTACGGTCGAACGCCCCGTGCCACGTGTTCGCCCACGCTTCCCAGGGGGTGTGGAACGTGCGGTACCAACCCCGCTCCTGCGCGTGCTTCCACGCCATCCAGTCGCCGGTGTGCGCGTGCAGGTACCAGCTGTACGCGGCCGGCGGCAGCGCCGGAAGCAGCGTCCAGCCCACCCCTCGCCAGCCCCTCCCCGCCCGGGCCGACATGACGAACAGCAGCGCGATCGCGGCGGCCAGGAACAGGCCGCTGACCCGAACCACCGTGGCCGACGCGGTCAGTACGGCGGCGAGCGCCCACCGGTGCCTCATCGCCGCGAGCCAGGCGGGCAGCGCGAACGCGAGGAACAGCGCCTCCGTGTAGCCGGCGGCCAGGAACACCGCGCACGGCGAGAGCAGGAAGAGGACAGCCGTACGGTGGCCCGCCGCGCCGTCCGGGAGATACGCCCGCGCGATCCGGGCCAGGGCCACCACCGCCACGGCTCCCGCAACGAACGAGATCAGCAGCCCGGCCGCCGTCCAGTCCGGGACGACCGTGTGCACGGCACGCAGGAGAAGCGGGTAACCGGGGAAGAACGCCTCCCGGTTGTCCCAGCCACTCGTCCACGGTCCCGTACCGGCGGGGAAGTAGCCGTCGCGCGCTATGTGGAGGTAGTGGTTCGCGTCCCACTGCTGGAAGGGCGCGAGAACGGGCGCCGCCTCCCGCGTGCCGGGGCGGGCCGGAAACAGCCAGCGGGCGAAGTGGGCCGTGATCCACAGGGATATTCGGGTCAGGAGGTAGAGCCACAACACGCCCCGGTCGGCGGGGGTCAGGCGGTCGGCCGCCCGGCGGAACCACCCCGCCCGGAGCTCGGGCGGGGCGTACACCCGGGGCTCAGGTGGTGCGGGGCGGGCGGAAGTAGGCCGCAGCCCGGAGGAAAGCGTGGACAACTCAGGCACCTTTCGGGCACGCCTCGCGGACGGAGGAGAAGGCGAGGAGGAGAAAGCGAGGGGCTACGGGGTGTGCCTCATGGCATCGACATCGACATGGCCCCGTCGGTCGTCGCCGACGGCGTGGACGTCGGCGACGACTGCGTCGTGCCCGCAGTCGTGCTCGTGCTTGTGCTCGTGCTTGTGCTTGTGCTTGTGGGCAGACCACTCGGCGCCGTGGACCGGCCCGCCGACCCCGGGGTTCCCGTCGCCTCCGCGCCCCCCGGCAGCGTGTTGCTCGGCGTCGGCGGCAGCGACGTCGGCTGGGTCGGCAGCCGGTCCGACGGTGCGGGCGACGGGTAGCTGGGCGACGGGCTCGTGGCCGGGGCGACCGGCTCCGGCCGTACCGGCAACAGGCCCACCGCGACCGCGCCGCCCCCGCCGACGACCAGGCACACGCCCACCGCGACCACGGCCATCCGGCGGCGCTGCGCCCGCATCCCGCGTTCGGTGATCCTCGACGCGGGGTCCGCATCGGATCGGGCCTGCCCGAAGTCACCGGCCTCCCGGAACAGGGACCGCAACGGATCCTGCGAGTCCCTCGGATCCCTCGGATCCCTCGGATCCCGCGGTTCAGACATCAGGAGCCTCCTCGATGCGGGGGTCCCGCAGACGGTGGGCGAGCGCCGCCCGTCCGCGAACCAGATGCGTCTTGATCGTGCTGCCGGAAAGCCCGGTCTCCCCGGCGATCTGCTCGACCGTGAGGTCGCACAGGTAGTGCAGGGTCAAGGTCCGCCGCTGTTGCGGAGGCAGTTCCCGGAGCGCGTCGACCAGCACCACATGGTCCGGGCCCGGCGCGGCCACGTGCTCCGCCGCACCACTCCCCCGGCCCCAGGCATCCACCGACCGCCGCCGAAAGCGCCACCGGCTCACCGCCAGACGCCAGGCGACCGTACGGATCCACGCCTCGGGCTGCCCGTCACGCTCCAGCCGCCCACGCCGGACCCACGCCTTGACGAAGGCCTCCTGGACGACGTCCTGCGCCTCCTGGAGGTCGCCGGTCATCACGTACAGCTGGCCGGTGAGACGTGCGACCGCCTGGGCGTAGAACTCTTCGAACTCCTCGACGGTCAAAGTTGCTCCCGGATCTTTCGCTTCACCGGGTATACGCCTGCCGCCTGGCATCCGGTCTACATCACCAGTGAAGCATCAGAGTGATCGTCGTCACGGAACCCGAAAAGCCCAGGCCACACCCTGAGGACGGTGTGCCGGTGACCGTGGCGGACGGGACACGAGGGGCGACGGGATAGTCAATAGAGCCTTCCTTGAGTCGCCGTACGGTGCTGTCCGCCCGCCCAGCGAGGCGAGCTCTGGCGCAGGGGATGTGGCAGCAGGCAGGATCAGCCACATGAAGATTTGTGTGCTTGGCGGAACCTGGTTTCTGGGACGGGCTGTTGCTCAGGAAGCCCTTGACCGCGGGTGGTCGGTGACTGCCTTCAACCGAGGAAGATCCGGAGTCGCGCCGGTAGGAACGCGCGAGATCCACGGGGACCGCACCGTACCCGAAGACTTGATCCGGCTGGCGCAGGAGGGCCCTTGGGATGCCGTAATCGATACTTCGGCCTCGGAGCTCGCGCCGAGGGACGTTTTGACCGGTGCCGAATCGCTGGAGCCTGTAGCAGGTAAGTACGTGTTCGTCTCCACAGTCAACGCGTACAGAGGATGGCCCAACGAACCGCTCACGGAGTCGTCGGAAGTTCTCGACGGACCGGCGGATGCCGACGGTGACTACGGCCGTCTGCCGGCGAACTGGACTGGGCCGGACTGGTACTACGGTCGGCAGAAGGCCGGTGCTGAGCGGGCTTCGGTAGAGGCGTTCGGAGCATCGAGGACGTCGGTTCTTCGTCCGGGGGTGATTCTGGGACCGGGAGAGTATGTGGGTCGTCTTCCCTGGTGGTTGCGACGGGCCTCGAAGGGCGGTGCGATTCTCGCCCCCGGCGACCCGAACAAGATGATTCAACCCGTGGATGTTCGAGATGTGGCCGCCTTCGCACTCGACCAAGCCGCCTCCACGGGCGGCGGCGCATTCAATGTGGCGGCTTCGCTCGACCACGAGACGATGGGCGGATTTCTCAGAGCATGCCTTGACGTCACCGGCCGGGCAGGTCAACTCGTCTGGGCTCCTGACGACCTTCTGATGGAAAACGGAGTAGTGCAGTGGACTGAGCTGCCGCTCTGGCGCACTCATGCGGGCGCGTGGAGCGTCGACTCCTCCAGTGCTCAGGCCGCTGGGCTGCGGTGCCGCCCGCTGGCGGAGACCATCGGGGCCACGTGGGACTGGTTGCAGGGTGGAGGCATGCCGGTTGAGCATCCCCGTTGGGCTGAGCACGGCATCTCGATGGAGAAGGAGGAGAAGATCCTGGCGCAGCTGAATGGCTGAGGGTGGATCATGTCTCCATGTCCAGAGGCGTTGCGGCTCCGAGTCGATGTGCTGTTGCTGCTGCGCAGTACTCCTCAACACGATCACCGAGTGTGCGCGCTTCGGCTGAGCCGATGAAGTCGGGGTGGCAGAGGCCGGATCGCACAGCAGCCATGCGCTCCAGCGCCCCCGCGCCGCGCCATTCCGTAGGCACGGAGAAGGCCGGATCGAGAGCCGCATGTACGCCGTCGAGTTCGCCGCGGAGCAACCGCGCTCGGGCAAGGTCCACGGATGCCTGGGTCGAGATGAGTAGGGGGCGCTGATCTTCGGGTTTGGCGCTAAGGAGGAGCAGGGCGCTTTCCGCAGCTTCCTCGGCACCATCCGCGTCACGTAGCAGGAGGTACGTCGTGGCGTTACTCATGGCAACCCGATCGCTCGGAAAACCGAATTCGCCACCGATGTCGTCGTGAAGCTCGTCCCGCCTTCCGGAGCTCTGCTCCAGAGCATTCCGTACGGCAGCCTCCGCCGCGACCAGGTTCCCCAAGTGTCCGTAGGCGCGCGCTTCGATGACGAACAAGCGTGTTAAGGCGGCGTCGCCGAGCCCCCCGAACTGTTGCGCGGTGTGTACAAGGCGAGCAGCTTCTGATGGCCGTCCGCCCCAGTAGGCCAAGAAGGCGAGAGCGCCATGAGCGTAAGCCTGGAGAGGCCCGTGCTCGATCACCTGCCCGTACAGCGCCGCAGTCCGGGACAGCGAAACGGCCGAGGAGAGAGATCCCAGGTCAAAGCTGATCGCCGAGAGCAGAGCAGCGGACTGGCCGGCTGCAAGGTAGGCCCGCGTCCTCTGGCGCGGCACTTGAGTACGCTCCAGCACGGACCGAGCAATCCCGAGCAATTCCTTTGCCCGACGGTAGACCTCGGTCGGAGAGGTGCGGGCGTAATCCCGAGCCAGGACCACAACATCGTCGTCCAATTGATCGAGCGTCATGTCCGCAACACTGAGAGAAGCGGCATCACCGGCGTGCGCGGCGGCATCCCGAGCAGTCATCGCAAGTTCACTTTCGTTGAGCGCGGTTGCGTAGTTCTGAGACATTTCCAGTGGCGGCTCGGTCGGCGGACCCAATAGGAGTCGCGCGGTGTAACCGAACATGTGCTCCAGCACCTGAGGCGCCGGCGAATTGGGAAGCCCCTTCATCCGGCCTGAAGTCCACCGCCGAAACGTCTGCTCCTCCACTGTCGCCGTGGAATAGGGCATGCCGGCGGCTGCTGCCAGCGCCTGAGCGGAATCCTCATACGCCCGCCTGAAGCCCTCGTAGGTCCAACCGCGTTCTCGCACCACCGCTTGAAGCAGTGTCCGCGCGTCCATGGCCAACGTCTCCCTTGCGGCCGACCGGTCACGATCGGGGCACCATGCCGGAGGCACCCGCAACCCCACTATTGCCCAACTTGACTTTCCTGTAGCGCTATTGAGCCAAGTGAGGTCCAGGTGACACGTCGGTGATACCTCGTGCCACCCGACGTCGAGGAGATGAAACCTGCCGCGACATGGTGAAAGCACCGCGTCACGAGAATCCTTGATTCCCGTAGCCGCCCTCCGCATGAGGTCTTTCGGGCGGCGCAGGTCGGTCTGCACTCTCCACGAAGTCGAGGCCATCATGAGGCAGAGCACCACTGCGCGCAGCACCCCGGACGGGACGGGCGAGCAGGTCAAGAACGGCGCACCGCGACCGGCCGGTTCGGAGGTACCGGCATCTCAGATCTTTCAGTCGACATTTCTTGCCGATCCGCTGCGTGTCCCTGAGATGCGGCGGGCCACAAGAGACTTCATGCGACACCTGCGCGTGCCGGGCCCAAAGGTCGACGACGTCGAACTAGCGGTCTCCGAGTTGGTCACCAATGCGATCCAGCACGGTGGCAGTGAAGGTGAAGTGAGCCTCTACATCTCGGCGGTCAACAACATGGTTCGGATTTCGGTAACTGATCAAAACCCAGATCGCGCCACGCTGAAGCGAGCTGACACCGACGCCGAGTCCGGCCGAGGACTGGCGCTCGTCGCTGCCATCGCCGACTGCTGGGACACCAGCGAGGACGGCACCACCGTTCACTGCTCACTCGCGCTCCCGGAGCGCGTGGCATGAGCGTCACCGTGCCGGCGCCCCCGGGCCCCATCGCCCTGGCACTCGATCGTCGTCGGAGTCGTCAGCACCGGCTGTGAAGCCGTCGGCCTCCGTCGGCTGCTTCGCAAGCCGACGGCTGATCGGTCCAGAGAACGCCGGGTCCGCCCGTCCACCTTCCCACAGGGGCCCATCGTGACCGCGGTGTCCGCGCACTCAGCTGCACCTTCACGGCAGCCGAGTCCGGGGATCCCGCCCCTCCGCCCGCGCTCACCGCACGGTCGGATCCGATCACCTGGAGGTACCAGCATGGCAACCCCGACGACCGAGACGAAGCCGCGCAGCAACAACAGCATTCAGCCGATCGCCGGTGAGGAGTGGGAACTCGACATTGTCGTCACCGACGCCCCGCGGCCGATTGTCACCGACTGCGGCACCGGTGACGGATGCGCATCCACCTGCGCCTCCTCCTGTGCGAGCTGACCCCAAGCCGAACTCTGTGCGGGCCGGAGGCTCACCCCGGCCCGCACCGCCCAGCAGAACGAGGAACAACAATGACGCGGACCCGACACCTTCAGCGCTGCGACGTGCTCCTCCTACGGGCCGCTGTGCTCCCTCTCGACGCCCGGAGAACCTGCTGGCCATCGGTGGACAATCTGGAGGAATGCCGACGGTGGCTGACTGCCGTCTGGGCTGAGCCCACGTTCACGGCTGCCGTGCGGGCGGCCTCTCCACCCCTTGCTGGCGCCGTCGACCAGATCCTCAACGATGAGGCCACGTCACCTAGGAAGGTTCGGAAGGCGGTGGTATCGACAGCCCGCTACCTGTTGCGAGCAACTGGTCGTCCGACACCTTTCGGCCTCTTTGCGGGGGTAGCGACTGCACTGTGTGGATCTACGATCGTCAAGCTCGGCGCTGATCACCGCTCTGTCGCTCGACCGGACACCCTCTGGCTCGACCACGTTCGCAGCGCGTTGCAGAGCCGTCCGGACGTGCTGCCCCACCTGACCGTTCAGCTCAACGACCTTGCTGCGCGGCACGGCGACTCTCTGGACCTGCCCATGCCCGGCGGCCGCACGGCCAGCGCCCGCATCGCCGGGCCTCTCGCCACCATCATCAAGGCAACGACCACGCCTGTGCCCTGTAGGGAAGTCATCGGACAGCTTGTGACGATGGGGGGTACGGCAGAGCAGGCCTACCGCCTCGTCACCAGGGCATTGAGAGCGAGCATCCTCATCAGCGGCCTGTACGCGCCCATGACCGAGCATGATCCGCTCGGGCACATCCTGCGCACCTTGACGCCGCTGATCCCTCAGTTCGACGCAGGAACCGCAGACATTCTGCGTGAACTCGGTGGCGTCCAGCAGCTGTTGGCGGAACACAACACGACGGGACAGGTCAGCGCGGCAGAGGGCATACGGCGCACGGCCAGTAAGCGGATGAGCGCCGTCAACGGCGAAGGCCGGGCACGCCTCAGCCTGGATGTGCGCCTCGACGCCATGGTGCGGATTCCTGATCATGTTCTGGACGAAGCGGAGCACGCCGCCGACGCGTTGCTCCGCCTGACCCGCAACCAGGGTGAGAAGCCGATGTGGGCGGAGTACCACGGCGTGTTCTGGGAGCGGTACGGAGCCGGAAGCCTGGTGCCGGTCCAGGAGGCCGCCGATCTGGCCGCCGGCGCGGGCCTTCCCGCCGACTTCCCAGGATCCCTCTGGACGGAGCCACCCGTCACGGCTCTGCCACGCGACGAGGTGCTGATGGCCAAGGCGTGGCAGGCCGCCGTCGCGGGAGTCGGGGAGATCCAGCTCACCGAAGCGGACCTCGACGAGCTGTCCGCCGAGGCGTCCGCCCCCGATCCCGCGATCAACCCGCACGTCGAGATGGGGGTGCGGGTCTACGCCCAGGACCGACAGTCCATCGATCGGGGTGAGTTCACCGTCGCTGTGCGCCCGGCCTGGAGCACCGGCAACCTCACGGGCCGGTTCGCCGCAACCCTGGAGGACTGCGGACTGCGCGAGCTGTACGAGAAGCTGCCTACCCTGGTCAACGGGGCCTTGCCCGCACAGCTTTCCTTCACTCCCGTTCATCCGCACGCCGAGAACGTCGCTCGGACCCCGGCGCTCCTGCCGTACGTAATCTCTGTCGGTGAGCACCGAGCCCCGGCGGACCATGTGATCCCGCTCGATGACCTCTCGGTGCTGTCCACCAGCAAGCGGCTTCATCTGGTCAGCCTCTCCCGACGTCGCGTGGTGGAGCCGGTGGTGCTGCACCCCTTGGCGTTGGAAAAGCAGGCTCCGCCGATAGCGAGGTTCCTCGCCCTCCTGGGGCGCGGCTTCGCCACCGCGTGGACGCGCTTCGATTGGGGTCCGCTCGCCGCCGGGCTTCCCTACCTGCCACGAGTCCGCTACCGCAAGGCCGTCCTGTCCCCCGCCCGCTGGCGCCTCATGGCTTCTGATCTTCCCTCGGGGCCATTCCAGAGTTCGTGGCGGAAGGCTCTGGCGGAGTGGTCACGAGCCTGGAAGTGCCCGCCGGTGCTTGAACTTCGCGACGACGACCGCACCCTGCGCCTGGATCTGAGCGAACCTCTGCACGCGCGCATCCTGCACATCCACCTCCAGCGCCACGGAGAGGCCGACCTGACCGAGGCGCCGAACGAGCGGGACCTCGGCTGGATCGGGCACGCTCACGAATTCGTGATGCCGTTGGTCTCCACCCAGTCACCGCTGCCCCACCCTGACGTGACCAGCGCGCCAGTGTTCAACAGCCGAATTCAGTCCAGCCCCGGTGACGACCAACAGCGCTGGCTACAGGCCAAGTTGTTCACGCATCCCAGCGTCATGGATCAGATCCTCACACGCCGGCTGTCAAGCCTCCTGGAGGACCTGGGCTCGCCCGACTGCTGGTTCGTCCGCTACCGCACCCCTCAGGAGGAGAACCATCTGCGTGTGCGGATCGCCGCCCTCAGTCCGCATCGACACACGCAGGTATCGCACGTCGTCGCACGATGGGCGCAGCAGTTGCAGGATGATGCCCTCGCCTCACGCCTCGTCTTCGACGGCTACCGGCCCGAGATCGGCCGCTACGGAACCAGCGCAGCCCTCGCCGCCGCCGAGGACGTCTTCGTGGCCGACAGTGACGCCACCCGGTACGCCATGGCCGACCTCACCCGACTGGACCGGAAAGTACTGTGCGCCCTCAGCATGATCGATCTCGTTCGTGGATTCCTCGGACCCGATGAAGGCACCCGCTGGATGGCGGCCACGCCTGCGCGCGGCATGGGTGCTCCCGATGTGACCCGGCGGGCCCTCCAACACGCCCGCGCCGGCTCACTGCAGCAACGGGCCGACTGGACTCCCCGGCTGCACGCCGCCCACCAGCGGCGCCAGGAAGCCTTGGCCCACTACGCGTCTCACGTCCGTGACGACCGGCTCGAAGCGGTCCTGGAGTCCCTGATGCACATGCACCACAACCGACTGATGGGCCCCGACCGGGAAGCAGAAGACGCTTGCCGTCACGCCGCCCGACAGGTGTGCCGTTCTGCCCTGGAGCAGCAGGAGCAGCAGGAGCGCAAATGAACGACCTCGCGCACGACCTCGGTCGCGGTGCCGCAGGCGCCCTCGTCCACCACGGCGTTCTGGCACAGGGCAGCGGCGTGTGGACGGCTGCGCACGCCGCTGCCCGGACGATGGCAGGGCAAGCGGCCACCGTTGATCCGTCGAGCGGAAGTCTGTACCGCGGAGCCCCCGCCGTCGCGTACGCACTGCATACGGCTGGCCACCGCGCCTACCGCTCCGCCCTGAATGAGCTGGACCGCAAGATCGGTCCGCACATCGCCGCACGGCTGTCGGCGGCACACCTTCGCATGGACTCGGGTCAACCGCCGCGTATGCGGGAGTACGACCTGATCCGGGGCCTGACCGGTCTCGGCGCGTACCTGCTGCGCCGTGAAACGCGGCCCGACCTGCTCGACGGCGTTCTGCGCTATCTCGTGCGACTCCTCCAGCAACCCGTCACCGTCCAGGGCCACAGCCTGCCCGGCTGGTGGACGCTCGACAGCCCACATGGTGAGCCGGACGACAGATGGCCCCTCGGTCACGGGAACTTCGGCATGGCCCACGGCGTAGCAGGCCCTGTCGCACTTCTTGCCCTGTGCTCGCGCGCCGGGCACACCGTTCCTGGCCAGCACGAAACGTTGGTCGGGGCGTGCCGCCTTCTGGAAGGGTGGCTACGGCCTCTGGCGGATGGTGGTGATGCCTGGCCGGAAACCACCACCGTCAACGAGTGGCTCGACGGACCTTCTCCCCGTGCATGCTTGGGCCGACCCTCGTGGTGTTACGGCACGCCCGGCGTCGCCCGGAGCCTGCAGCTCGCCGCGCTCGCCTGCGGCCGTACCGGCTCGCAGCACCGCGCCGAAGACGCACTCCTGTCCTGCATCTCCGATACCCGTCAACTGGACCGCCTCCAGGATGCGACGGTCTGCCACGGCTGGGCGGGGGTGTGCCTCGCAACCTGCACAGCCGCTGCGGAAGCCGCCCCCGGCACTGCGCTCACCGACCGCCTTGCGGCCCTGCGCTCCGCCTTCGCCGCATACATGGCCGAGAACGCGCTACCCCGCGACGCCGGGCTCCTCACCGGAGCGGACGGCATCCTGCTCACCACTCACACCCTTGAGCCGACCCACCACGTTGGCCCCGGGTGGGAGACCTGCCTCCTCCTCAACTGAAAGAGAGAGTCTCCGTGAACAACGCCCCCGCACTCGAAGATCTCCGCAACCGGCTCGTCGCTGAGATCAAGTCCAAGGTGCCCCTGACCGGCCCTGTCGAGCAAGCCCTGCGCACCGTCCACCGTGAAGTCCACCTTCCGGGAGCCAGCCTCGCCGAGGCCTACACCGACCAAGCCGTCAGTATCAAAGAGAACCCCAACGGGCCCCTGCCCCTATCCCTCGCTTCCGTGCCGTCGACCGTCGCGATGATGCTCGTACAGCTCGATGCCCACCCCGGCGACCACATCCTGGAGATCGGCGCGGGGACCGGTTACAACGCCGCGCTCCTGTCCGAACTCGTCGGCTCCGATGGCGAGGTCACCACCCTCGACATTGACCCCGGCGTCACCCTGCACGCCCGAGACGCCCTCAACGAGGCGGGCTACGAACACGTGAGGGTGATGGAGCGGGACGGTCTGAAGGGGGCTCCCGAGCACGGCCCTTACACGAAGATGATCGGATCGGTCGGGTTCTGGGACGTACCCACTGCTCTGCGCGACCAACTGGTTGAGGGGGGGCCGGCTCGTGCTTCCCTTGCGGTGGCGCGGCCAGACCCGATCCGTGATCCTCATCCGCCGCGGGGACACCCTCGCCTCCGAGGGAATGGAACTGTGCGGATTCGTGCCGATCGTCGGCCAGGACGGAGAGCGGACCACCACGCTGCCCGGCGACACCGTCCGTCTCCACCACGACCAAGACCTACGGTTCGACGCCGAGCGCCTGAACGAGGCGTTCTCCACACCCGTCACGGAAGTCTGGTCCGAGGCTCGGATCGGACGGCAGGAGTCCTTCGACGGGGTCTGGCTTCGCGCCACGGTCTGCGAAGACGCCGTATGCCGGATCGAGGTCACCGACCAAGCACTCAAGGACGGCGTCCGGCGCCCCGCGATCCCCCTCCGGAGCGTCGCGCTCGTCAGCAAGAACTCGCTCGCCTATCTGGTTCTCACGATCGACGAACAGGAAGCGGACCCTACGCGTCAGGTCCGCCTCGGGGCTGCTGGCTACGGGCCCGATGGCACCACCCTGGCGAAGAAGCTCGCCGCCCACATCACGGCCTGGGAAGCCGACCGCGATGCAGTGCCGCACCTGACCGTCCACCCGATGGACACCGCCGACACGCACATTCCCGAGGGACATTCCATCGCCAAGAAGGACAGCCGCATCGTCCTCTCCTACACATAGCAGCGCTTCCTGCCACCGCCGTACCGGGGCCGGACCCCGGACTCTGCTGAGCGCTGAGCCCGGATCTCCTCGACCTCCCGGAGCTCAAGCCGCGAGATTCGAGCCCTCTTAACAGCGATGGGGTGGGTGGGTCAGTTGTCCCACCCACCCACCCTGGCTGCGAAGTTGACAACTTGTGATCGAGTTGCGACGCACGGTCGCCAGGCTCTAGCGTGCGGGAAGACCACGACCAGGCAGAAAAGACGACCCCCACCGGTGCTCCAACACCGACAGGGGTCTAACCACCGAAGATCGAAGGAAGCGATCCCCATGGCTGACAGCCAGTTTAGTGATGCCCCCTCCTCCGCGTACGCTCCCCCGCACCCCAGGGCCAAGCCCGGGTACGGCAAGCGCTCCGCCCCCGGCGAACGCCCCCGCACCGACCGGGACTTCGCCCACCTCCTCCCCCGTGACGCCGCCGTCGCCGCGTACATCGACCGGCTCCCCGACGGCTCCGACATCTCCGTGAAGACGCTGGCCAAGCACCTCCCGTACGGCCAGTGCGCACTCAGCACCACCCTCAACCGGCTCCAGGCCGCCGGGCACCTGCGGCGCGGCAGCGAGTGCGTGATCACCGAGGAGGTCATGCTCTGGGTGACCCGGACCTTCTTCTCCCGCACCGCACGCGAGGACGGCTGGTGGAACGCGTACACCCGGGGTGACGCCCCGCCGGACGAGCCGCAACGGCCCACCCGTTCGAGGGCGTTCATCCTGCTCGCCGCCCTGGGGCGGACCGCCCCCACCCTGACACTGTCCGCCGCCGACTGCGTAAAGCTGGAACCCCTGGTCAGCGAGTGGTTCGCGCGCGGCGCGACGGAGACGCAGCTGTTGCACGCGCTCACCGACGGCCTGCCGTCGCCGGTCCACTGCGCCCCCCGCCTG
This sequence comes from Streptomyces sp. NPDC091289, assembly GCF_044757365.1. Lineage (NCBI taxonomy): Bacteria > Bacillati > Actinomycetota > Actinomycetes > Kitasatosporales > Streptomycetaceae > Streptomyces > Streptomyces sp. NPDC091289. Next base: position 45,169 of record NZ_JBIVUT010000002.1, on the reverse strand, counting down.
CTGGAGACCCGCCTGCGCGACAAGCTGCCGCCCGAGCGGATCCTGCCGGGGCCCCGGACCGTCCTGCGCATCCTCGAATGCGGCGAGTGCGGAGTCCCCGGCAGCGCGGAAGCCCTGCTCGGAGGCCTCTGCCGGCCGTGCCGGGGACCGTCCCCCGAGCCGCCGGTGGGCCCGCCGGGAACCGTGCAGCCGACGGGTGTACGGGACCGGATGAACGCGGTCCGGGCGGGGCTCGTCCCGCGATCCGAAAGGACATACCGATGACCGTGCGGCTCGCCCGCAGATCCGACGGGGCACGATGGAGGGGAGGAGGCGACGCCATGACCCCCAGCACCGCCGATCACGCACCGCACGCCCAGATGTCCGTCGAGGACTTCGAGCAGATCGCCCGCGCGGCCCCCGAGACCGTGACGCTTGAGCTCATCAACGGAAAGCTGGAGGTCAAGCCCGTGCCGGACGGGGACCACGACGAGATCATCATGTGGGTCGCGATGCAGTGCATGCGGCAGCAGCCGGATCTGCGGCTGTACCGCGAACGCGGACTGCGGATCGGCGGGTACGGCAACGGCCGCGCCCGGCCGGACGGCACCCTGGCCCGCGCGGGGCGCTTCGCGGGTGACGGCGAGTGGTCGAGCCCGGACCGCGTCCTCATGACCGTCGAGGTGACGTCGCACGACCACGACACCGACAGCCGTGATCGCACGGAGAAGCGTGACGGGTACGCCGCAGCGGGTATCCCGGTCTACCTCCTCGTCGACCGCGACCACGACACCCTCGTCGTCTACAGCGAGCCGGAGAAGGGCCACTACCAGCAGCGGACGACGTACGGGTACGGCAAGGCGGTGCCCCTCCCCGGCCCCGTAGACATCACCCTGGACACCGAGGAGCTCAAGAACTACGCCCGCTGATCCGCCACCACCCGGCCCCTCACCCCGCACACCGCGCTCACCGCGTTCACCGCGCGTCCGCCGCCAACTGCGTCGTCGCCAGTTCGCGGTACAGGTCGTCCCCGGCTATCAGCTCCTCGTGCGTGCCCGCCGTGCGGACCCGGCCCTCCTCCAGGACCACGATGCGGTCGGCATGACGGACCGTGGAAAGGCGGTGGGCGATCACCAACACCGTTGTCTGCTCCGCCAGTTCGAAGATGACATCGCGCAGCGCCTGCTCGTTGACCGCGTCCAGCTGCGAGGTCACCTCGTCCAGGAGGAGCAGCCGGGGGCGCCGCAACAGGGCGCGGGCGATGGCGATCCGCTGGCGTTCGCCGCCGGAGAGGGTGACGCCCCGGTGGCCGACCGCCGTTTCCAGGCCCTCCGGCAGCCGGTCGACCAGCGTGTCCAGGCGAGTGCGGGCCACCGCCTCCGTCAGCGCCTTGTCCTCGGCGTCCGGGGCGGCGAAGAGGAGGTTCTCGCGGAGCGTCCCGGCCAGGACCGGGGCGTCCTGCTCCACGTACGCGAGCGAGGCCCGCAGTTCGGCCAGCGGCCAGTCGCGGATGTCCCGGCCGTCCACCGTGATCGTGCCGCCGTCATGGTCGTAGAACCGTTCCAGCAGGCTGAACACCGTCGACTTGCCCGCCCCGGACGGGCCCACCAGCGCGACCAGTCCACCGGTCGGGACGTCGAACGTCACCCCCTTGTGGGCGGGGGCGCGCTCGTCCCCGTACCCGAAGGTCACGTCCTGGAAGGTGACACCCAGCGGGGTCCCGTCCAGCGGGGTCGACGCCACTTCGCGTGCTACGCCCTCGGAGCCCGCGGCCGGTTCGCCCGGCAGCGACTCCACCTCGTCGATCCTGCGCACCGCCGCGAGCCCGCTCTGCAGGCCCGTCCAGCCCTCGACCAGACCGCCGATCGGGCCCATCAGGTAGAAGAGGTAGAGCAGGAACGCGATCAGCGACGAGATCTCCAGCGAGCCGGAGGCGACCCGCGCGCCGCCCACGCCCAGCACCGCCAGGAACGCCAGCTGGATCGACATCATCATCGTGACGTCGGAGACCGAGGACCACTTCGCCACCGAGACCCCCCGGTCGTGCGCGTGCCGGGCCGCGGCCGCGACGGCCGCCGTCTCCCGCTCCTCCGCCCCGCTCGCCTTGACCGTACGGAACGCCTGGAGCACCCGGTCCAGGGCCGCGCCCATCGCGCCCACGGCCTCCTGCGCGCGAAGCTGGGCGCGCTGAATGCGCGGCATGAGCAGGGCGGTTACGGCTCCGATGCCGACGATCACCACCAGTGTCACGCCCAGCAGCGTGACGTCCATGTACGCCATGAAGCCGATCGTCCCCAGCAGCATCAGCACGCTGTTGAACGACTCGACCAGGCCGCTGGAGAGGACCGTTCGCAGAAGCGTCGTGTCACTGGTGACGCGTGACTGGAGGTCGCCGGGGGTGAGCCGGTCCACCGCCGGAACCTTCAACCGCATGATGCGGCCCACCAGTTGGTTGCGCGCCTGGAGGACGACGCCTTCCCCCGTCCGGGACATGAGGTAGCGCCCGTACGCGGAGAGGCAGGCCCCGGCCAGCACGAGCGCGGTCAGCATGACGAGCGGTCCGGCGGGTGAGCGGTCCGCGGCGAACGCGTCGACCGCGTGCTTCGCCATCAGCGGCATCGCGAGGCCGGCCGCGGACCCGGTGAGCGAGAGGAGGCCCGCGCGGATCAGTACGCCCCGGTGGGGGCGGACCCGGGAGAGGAGGAGGCGAAGGGGGCGCGGGCCCGGCCCGTCGCCTTTGGCGGGCGCCCCGGCGGGCTTCCCCGCGGACATCTCGGGGCCCTTGCTCTCAGGCCCCTCGCCCTCAGGCGGCCTGCCCTCAGGCGGCCCGCCCTGCCCCGCCCCCGCCGTCGTCCCTGCTACCGCGCTCATCCGGAACCCCCTCGCGTACGGACACCACCACCAAGGGACGCAGATCCGCCGGTTCCGCCTGCTCCCCGACCGTACGGCCCCCCGCCTGTACCCAAGCATGCGGCGAGAACGGCGGAGCCGCCCGCACCCCCGCGCACCAGTCGGGCCACACGCCGGACATCCGGCACGCCAGGGCGATGGCGACCGAGCGGGGCAGGCAGCCGTAACGGCCCGCGCAGCGGCGGCTGGTGGCGACGACCGCCTCGAACACCTCCAGCGTCTCCGCGTACGAGGCCGGGCGCGCGCCCCGGGCGCACCTGGTCAGCACCCGGCGCAGCCGGCCGGGCTTGAAGCGGGCCAGGACGAACGCGGCGGCGATGGCCGTGCGCAGCCGCAGGCCGCCCGCTCCCGCGCCCCGGCGCGGCATCGTCATCTCGGTGGTCATGGGCGCAGGATCTTCGCCTCGACGAGCTGCCGGGTCAGCTCCGCGACGTCCGACTCCGCCTCGGTGCGCTCGACGTCGAACGCGGCGAGGATCCGCTCCACGGCGACCTCGGGGGTGTGTCCCGCGGCGAGGGTGTCGACGACGATGACGCTGGTGTCGTTCAACTGCCAGTAGCTGCCGTCCTTTTCGTCGAGGAGGACGCCGCCGTACTCGGTGGTCGTGACGGCGATGCCTTTTCTGAGCTTCACAGGGTTGCCTCGCTGGTAGAGGGCCGACGGGGTACGGGCCAGGCGTTCTCGGCCGTGCGGAGCCAGGTCTCCCCGGCCACGGTCGGGGAGATGGAGTGTTCGGCCAGGACCGGGGAGAAGGGCTCGGCGGCGAGCCGGAGCAGGCGGCGGGAGTCGACCAGGCCGTGTGCGGCGAGTCGGGAGTCCGTCCACAACTCCGTGAGTTCCGGGGCGTGTTCGCTCAGGCCCTGGTGTTCGTCGGAGGACATGTGGTCCTTCGTCGTCCGGGCCAGCAGCGCGTCCGGCACCACCCCGCGCATCGCCTCGGCGAGCAGCGGCTTGTAGCGCCAGGGGCTGACCCGCTCCGGCAGGCGTACGGCGAGGGTCGCCTCCAGGATCCGGTCGTCGTAGAACGGTGCGGCGACCGGCAGCCCGATCGTCATGCCGACGTCCTCCATCGCCTGGAAGTGCCGGGCCCCCATCCGTACGGCGTCGATGTCCACATGCCGCCCGCGCCACGGGTCGATCGGCTCGGCGTGCTCGGCGGCGGCCCGGAACTCCTCGGTGATCAGGGCGTTGGCGTGGTCCGTGAACCAGGGGCGCAGGGACTGGCGTACACCCCAGGAGAGCAGCGGGGTCCGGGCGACGGGCTGGGGTTCGGTGCCGACCGCGTTCGCGATCCAGCGGGGGAACGTGGAGCGGTCCAGCAGGGCCTTCACCGTGGGCAGGAGGGGCCAGCCGAGCTGGTGGCGCAGGCCGCTGAGGTGGTTCCAGGCGGTGAGGGGGTTGCCGTGGAAGAGGTCCTGGTAGGCGTGGGGAAGGCCGAGGAAGAGTTCGTCGCCGCCGTAGCCGGTGAGGTGGTAGCGGGAGCCGGTGGCGTGGGCGCGGCTCAGGAGCAGGTGCGCGCGGGCTCGGCCGGGGGCGACGGGGAGCGGCTCGTCGTTCAACTCTTCGGCGGTGGCGGCGAGGTCGGCGTAGAAGTAGGGGGCGTCGTCGGCGGGGATGATGTGGTGGTCCGGGACGGTGGCGGGGGCGGGGACGGTGGCGCCCGGAGTGGTGCGGCCGGCGGCCTCGACCGCCCGTCGCGCCCAGGTCTCGTCCTCGCTGTAGCGGTCCCGGGCGGCGACCGTCAGCAGGGACAGCGCCGCCGGGCCGGTCTCCCGGGCGGCGAAGGTGAGGGCCGTGGAGTCCATGCCGCCGGAGAGCTCGCAGCTGATCCGGTCCACGCCGCCGACATGGGCGCGTACGGAGGCGGCGACGGCGTCACCGAGTCTTCGGGCCCCTTCCGCCAGGGAGAGTTCCCCGGGCGGCGGCTCCCACCAGCGGTACTCCGTGGGGCCGGGGACGGCGGCCGTGCCCGGTGCTGCGACGGGCAGGGCCAGGCCGTACCCGGCGGCGGTCTCGTGCACGCCCCGCCACACGACACGGCGGCTCAGGGGGTGCGGCACGAAGTCCAGCAGCCGGAGCGCCAGCGCGCCGTCGTCCAGGGGTGCGTCGGTCAGCCGGGCCAGGGCCGCCGGGCGGTCGGAGGCGAGGGTTCCGGCCTCCGGGTGGCGGGCGTGGTAGATCCGGCGCAGTCCGGAGGCGGTGCCCCGGATCCATGTCTCCCCGGAGAGCCGGGCGACGACGTGGTAGAGCCCGGGCAGCCGGGCGAGGCGGCGTTCCAGTCCGGCCCGGTCCCGGGCGCCCTCCAGGAGCCCGGCGAGCACGGCGTCGGGGACGCGGTCCGGGCCGATGAGGACGAGGGCGTCCGTGCCCCGGGCGAGGTGGCTGACCCTGCGGTGCAGTGGGCGGGCGACGACCCAGGGCCGGCCCGAGGGATGGGCGACGGTCAGGGCGTCACCCGTCCGCGGGGCCGGCCCGGTCGCTTCCGGTGCGGGAAGCCGCCCGGCCACCACCGCTCCCGCCACGCTGTCCGGCAGGACGACGAAGTAGTCACGCAGCTGGCCGGGCATCTTCACCTTTCGGAAGTTCTCACTCTGCGCACAGGAAACAGGTCGGCGGATCAGACGATGCGCCGGGTCCAGTACTCCTTGTACGAGCCGACGAAGTAGCCGGCGGTCTTCTTCGAAAAGTCGCCCTGCTTGAACAGTGACGGCTTCACATAAGCCTTCTTCTGCAGCTTCATGACACCTTCCCTTCCGTACGGTTGACGACCGTTATGCCCAAATAACTTCTGCATAACTGACGTTACTCATGCGACTGGTGTTCACGACGTGAACACCAGAGCCATCATGTCCCGCTGCCGAACCGGTACGCATGATTCCGACTTACCGTGCGAAGTTGGCTGGATAGCGTGAGCGGCGAGGTTCGGAACGGGCCGCTCCGGGGCGACTCCACCGGAGACCGGGGTGCCGGGCGGCCGCCATGTGCAGTCGCACACCACCGGGGCACAGGGGGGTAGTGGACTGGACCAATGGCTGTATGCGGTCGCCGGGCCGGGCGGTGAGCTGCCAAGAGAGGGAGCGGCCGTCGGGAGAACCGGGGAACCACCCGGAACGGAACTCCGGGCGGCTTCGCGTCCGCCTTACCTCAGGGACCGAGGGCGCGCCACCGTCATCGGCACAGTCGCACCGACCCGTGCTGCCGTACGGGAAAGGGCACGGCAAGTAGCCATTCGGCCACGCCAACCGCACCCACCACGCCCATCGCGTGCAACCGCCCGGTGACTACCGCCCCGTGACTACCGCCTGCGCAGCCGGTAGCCGCCCCAGGCCGCGCCACCCGCGCCCAGCAGCAGCGGGATCATGCCGTAGCCGACGACCATCGAGGAGTGGGCGTACCAGCGTCCGCCGTCGAACACCTGGGTCGCGGTGATGGTCTCGGGGTCGGTACGGCCGTCGTGGTCGGCGAAGAGGATCCTGACGCGCTGGATCTCCGCCGACCTGGGCGTGCCGTCCACATGGGCGCGCAGCGACTCCTGGGCCACCCGCTCGCGCTCCGCGTCGTTGGCGCGCTGCTGGGCCGGGGTCTCCCCGAAGCAGTGCCAGACGGTCTGCCCCTTCTCCGTACGGGTGTCGTCGCAGTCGATCCGGCCGAAGGTCTCGACCCGCATGCCGAGGGCGCCGGAGAGCCCCGTCCCGGTCACCACGATGAACAGCCCCAGCGCGAACAGCACGGCCCCGCCCAGAACGAACGAGGCCCCCTTCCAGTCCTTGATCATCCCGTCCCCCGTTCTCGTACCGACCGGTCCACCGGCCCCCCGGCACCCCGGCCCTCCGGTCCTCCGGTCCTCCGGCGCATTGTCGCAGTGCGGTCGGGAACGCCACAGGGGCGGCACCTCCGTGAAGGAGATACCGCCCCTGTGGGACGTACGCGGAGCTTCGATCGACCCGGCGGACCGGGAACCGATCAGAAGTCCATGTCACCGCCCGGCATGCCGCCCGGAGCGGCCGCGCCGGCCTTCTCGGGCTTGTCGGCGATGACGGCCTCGGTGGTGAGGAAGAGCGCGGCGATGGACGCGGCGTTCTGCAGAGCGGAGCGCGTGACCTTCGCCGGGTCGAGAATGCCCTCGGCGATCATGTCGACGTACTCGCCGGTCGCGGCGTTGAGGCCGTGACCGATCGGCAGGTTGCGGACCTTCTCCACGACGACGCCACCCTCGAGACCACCGTTGACGGCGATCTGCTTGAGCGGGGCCTCCAGCGCGAGCTTCACGGCGTTGGCGCCGGTCGCCTCGTCGCCCGTGAGGTCGAGCTTCTCGAAGACGGCCGAGGCCTGGAGCAGAGCCACGCCACCACCGGCGACGATGCCCTCCTCGACGGCGGCCTTGGCGTTGCGCACCGCGTCCTCGATGCGGTGCTTGCGCTCCTTGAGCTCCACCTCGGTGGCGGCGCCGGCCTTGATGACGGCCACGCCGCCGGCCAGCTTCGCCAGACGCTCCTGGAGCTTCTCGCGGTCGTAGTCCGAGTCGGAGTTCTCGATCTCGGCACGGATCTGGTTGACGCGACCCTGAACCTGGTCGCTGTCACCGGCGCCGTCGACGATCGTGGTCTCGTCCTTGGTGATGACGACCTTGCGGGCACGGCCGAGCAGGTCCAGGCCGGCGTTCTCCAGCTTGAGACCGACCTCCTCGGAGATCACGGTGCCACCGGTGAGGATGGCGATGTCCGCGAGCATGGCCTTGCGGCGGTCGCCGAAGCCCGGAGCCTTGACGGCGACGGACTTGAACGTGCCCTTGATCTTGTTGACGACCAGGGTGGAGAGCGCCTCGCCCTCGACGTCCTCGGCGATGATCAGCAGGGGCTTGCCCGACTGCATGACCTTCTCCAGCAGCGGGATCAGGTCCTTGACGCTGCCGATCTTCGAGTTGACGATCAGGATGTACGGGTCGTCGAGCGACGCCTCCATACGCTCCATGTCGGTCGCGAAGTACGCCGAGATGTAGCCCTTGTCGAAGCGCATACCCTCGGTGAGCTCGAGCTCCAGACCGAAGGTCTGGGACTCCTCGACGGTGATGACGCCTTCCTTGCCGACCTTGTCCATCGCCTCGGCGATCTTGGCGCCGATCTCGGTGTCGGCGGCGGAGATGGAGGCGGTCGAAGCGATCTGCTCCTTGGTCTCCACGTCCTTGGCCTGCTCCAGCAGAGCGGCGGAGACGGCCTCGACGGCCTTCTCGATGCCCCGCTTGAGGGCCATCGGGTTGGCGCCTGCGGCGACGTTGCGCAGACCCTCGCGAACGAGAGCCTGAGCCAGAACGGTGGCGGTGGTCGTACCGTCGCCGGCGACGTCGTCCGTCTTCTTGGCGACCTCCTTGACCAGCTCCGCACCGATCTTCTCGTACGGGTCCTCGAGCTCGATCTCCTTGGCGATGGAAACACCATCGTTGGTGATCGTGGGCGCGCCCCACTTCTTCTCGAGGACGACGTTACGGCCCTTGGGGCCGAGGGTGACCTTGACGGCGTCGGCGAGCTGGTTCATCCCGCGCTCGAGACCGCGCCGTGCCTCCTCGTCGAACGCGATGATCTTGGCCATGTGAAGTGGTCCTCCCGGACAGGGGTGGATTTCTCCGGACCGAGAGGCGCCCGCGACGGACGGCCTGCCTGCGTGGTGGTTCCTTGCCCCACCGCACCTGCGGGCCTCACCGGCCCGGTCCAAGTTTCTGTCACTCTCACCTGGAGAGTGCTAACGCCAATGATTAGCACTCGACCCCTGCGAGTGCAAGCGTCCCCGGTCGGATGTGGACAGCGGCGGCGCCGGACGGGGACGGCGGCGCGCCCCCGGACCGGGCCGCCGGGACGCACGGAGGGCCCGATCCCCTGATCCGGGATCGGGCCCTGCGTGCGTGAGTAGTGTCGTCGGACGACCGCGCCGAGCTCAGCCGACGGCGAGCTTGACCATGTCGGCCTGGGGCCCCTTCTGGCCCTGCGAGATCTCGAATTCAACTCGCTGACCCTCTTCGAGGGTGCGGTACCCGTCCATCTGGATCGCGCTGTAGTGGACGAAAACATCCGCACCACCGTCGACCGCGATGAAGCCGTACCCCTTCTCCGCGTTGAACCACTTGACGGTGCCCTGAGCCATGCCTAACTCCCCTATTACTGGCCCTTGCACGGGACCGCACTTCGCGGACCCGGGTCGGAACTCACCCCCCGACAGGAGAGGGTGTGCGGCGCCGCAGCGCGTCGACCGCGGCCGAATGTATCCGCCCAACTGCCCTCTGCAACAGGTCAATCGGACGAGAATTCCGGGCACAGAAGAACTCGCGAATATGCGGGTTTGCTGAGATTTACGGGCAAGTCGGGCCAGGCAAAGGGCACTTATGCCGCAAGAGGTTCACGCACTTTGGCTGCTTCTTATCGGGGCCGGGCGCATTCTCATATGCGGGCGGCACGGGCAGCGGATGGGGTTTCCCCAACTGTACCGTGCTCAACCATGCAGAATTGCCCCCTCCGCTTCTGTGAGCGGAGGGGGCAACTGTGGTCACACGAGCATGCGGTGGGGGCCGCCGCGGAGCGGCCCGGGGCGATTCAGCAGCCGCCGGCGACCGCGGGGATGATCGAGACGCCCGCGCCGTCCGGCGTGGCCGCGTCCAGGCCGCCCTCGAAGCGCACGTCGTCGTCGTTGACGTACACGTTCACGAAGCGGCGCAGCTTGCCCTGGTCGTCCAGGACGCGGGCCGCGATGCCGGGGTGGTCTTTCTCCAGGGACGCGATGACCTCGGAGAGCTTCGCGCCCTCCGCCGGGACCTCGGCCTGGCCGCCCGTGTACGTACGGAGGATGGTGGGGATGCGGACCTTGACGCTCATGGTGGGTGCCCTTCTCTTCCTTCGGTCTGGGGTGGTCAGGCGGAGCCGAGGCCCGCGGCGCGGAAGGCGTCCAGGCTCGGCTTGATGGTCGCCGTGGCCTGCGAGGTCGCGGAGACCGCGTCGAGCGTCTTCAGGCCGTCACCGGTGTTCACCACGACGGTGGTGAGCGTCGGGTCGATGACGCCGGCCTCGATCAGCTTCTTCGTCACGCCGAGCGTCACGCCGCCCGCCGTCTCGCCGAAGATGCCCTCGGTGCGCGCCAGCAGCTTGATCGCGTCGACGACCTGCTCGTCGGTGACGTCCTCCACCGCGCCGCCGGTGCGGCGGGCGATGTCCAGGACGTACGGGCCGTCCGCCGGGTTGCCGATGGCCAGCGACTTGGCGATGGTCTTCGGCTTCTGGGGCCGTACGACGTCGTGGCCGGCCTTGAAGGCGGCGGAGACCGGGGAGCAGCCCTCGGCCTGGGCGCCGAAGATCTTGTACGGGCGGTCCTCGACGAGGCCGAGCTTGATGAGCTCCTGGAGCCCCTTGTCGATCTTCGTCAGCTGGGAGCCGGACGCGATCGGGATGACGATCTGGTCGGGCAGCCGCCAGCCGAGCTGCTCGCAGATCTCGTACGCCAGCGTCTTGGAGCCCTCGCCGTAGTACGGGCGGAGGTTGACGTTGACGAAGCCCCAGCCCTCGCCGAGCGGGTCGCCGATGAGCTCGGAGCAGAAGCGGTTGACGTCGTCGTAGTTGCCCTCGATGCCGACCAGCTCACCGCCGTACACCGCGGCCATGACGACCTTGCCCTGCTCCAGGTCGTGCGGGATGAACACGCAGGAGCGCAGTCCGGCGCGGGCGGCGGCGGCGCCGACGGCTCCGGCCAGGTTGCCCGTGGAGGAGCAGGAGAGGGTGGTGAAGCCGAAGGCGCGGGCGGCCTCGACGGCGATGGCGACGACGCGGTCCTTGAAGGAGTGCGTCGGGTTGCCGGAGTCGTCCTTCACGTACAGGCCGCCGGTGACGCCCAGCTCACGGGCGAGGTTGTCGGCCTTGACCAGCTTGGTGAAGCCGGGATTGATGTTGGGCTTCTCCGCGACGTCGGCGGGCACCGGCAGCAGCGGGGCGTACCGCCAGATGTTGTCCGGGCCGGCCTCGATGCGCTTGCGCAGCTCCTCCGGGGAGCCGGTGGGCAGGTCGTAGGCCACTTCGAGCGGCCCGAAACAGGACGCACAGGCGAAAAGGGGGCCGAGCTCGAAACGCTCGCCGCACTCGCGGCAGGAAAGCGCCGCAGCGGGACCGAGGTCCACGGGGGCGGTGGTGGCATTACCTGCGACGGTCTGAACAGCCATGATGGCGGAGGCCCTTTCTCCTCATCTTCCTTGCGACGCATTTCGCCACAAGACGGAATTGGCACCTTCCCCACCGTGACCTCGCGGTCGGCAGGAGGGTTGCCGGGACTTCAACGGGCCGTTCCCTCAGTCCCTCTGGATGAGCTCTATGGCACTGGATCTTCGATCCAGGCGTTTATCTGCGGTCCGACCCCGACATGCGACGGCCATACGCGTTGTTCAAGACTGTAACCGAAGCATCGGACCGTTGAGATAGTCGTCCGAACCGCGAGATGGATCACACACCGCTCACACGCAAGGAGTTCCGACCGTGCTCGAAGAGGTGGAACGCTGGCTGACCAGGCGTTCCTGGTCGTCCGGCGACCGCCCGCTGAACCGGCTCACCGACGCCCGGGACGCCGATCCGCACCGTACGTCGGTGAGCGTGGTGCTGCCCGCGCTCAACGAGGAGGCCACGGTCGGGGCGATCGTGGCGACGATCCGCCGCGAGCTGATGGAGAAGGTACGGCTCGTCGACGAGCTCGTGGTGATCGACTCCGGCTCCACCGACGCCACCGCCGCCGTGGCCCGGGCGGCGGGCGCCCGGGTGGTCCACCGGGACGCGATCCTGCCTCGGATCCCGGCTCTCCCCGGCAAGGGCGAGGTGCTGTGGCGGTCGCTCCTGGTGACCAGCGGCGAGATCGTCTGCTTCATCGACGCCGACCTCAAGGACTTCTCGGCGGACTTCGTCTCGGGCACGATCGGGCCACTGCTCACCGACCCGGCCGTCCAGTTCGTCAAGGCGATGTACGACCGTCCGCTCGGCGACAGCGCAGGTCAGGGCGGCCGGGTCACCGAACTGGTGGCACGCCCGCTGCTCAATCTGCACTGGCCGCAGCTGGCCGGATTCGTACAGCCGCTGGGCGGCGAGTACGCGGTGCGGCGGTCCCTGCTGGAGCGGCTGCCGTTCCCGGTCGGTTACGGAGTGGAGCTGGGCCTGCTGGTCGACGCGCTGCACACCGTGGGCCTGGACGCGCTGGGCCAGGTCGACGTCGGCGTACGCAAACACCGCCACCAGGACGGGCAGGCGCTGGGCCGGATGGCGGCGGCGATCTACCGCACGGCGCAGCTGCGGCTCTCCCGGGGCCATCTGGTGCGGCCCGCGCTGACCCAGTTCGAGCGCGGCGAGGACGGCTTCGTGCCCCGCACCCACGCGGTGGACACGGAGGAGCGGCCGCCGATGCGGGAGATCGCGGAGTACGCGGAGCGCCACGCGGCGTGAGAAACGCGAAAGAGCCGGGGCGGGGGCCGCGGTGAAGCTCTGAGGCGTTTGGGGGCTTCCCGAACGGGCTAGGTTCCGCTACATGGTCTCCGAGCACGCACCCTCCCCGACTGCCCAGGTCCTCGTCGCGTCCAACCGCGGCCCGGTCTCGTACACGCTCGGCGAGGACGGGACGCTCGACGCCAAGCGCGGCGGGGGCGGTCTCGTCTCCGGGCTGAGCGCCGTCGACGACAAGCTGTGGGTCTGCGCGGCCCTCGGCGACGGCGACCGCGAGGCGGTCCGGCGCGGGGTCGGCGAAGCGGGCGTACGAATGCTCGACATCGACGCCGGGATCCACGCCGACGCGTACAACGGCATCGCCAACTCGGTGCTGTGGTTCGTCCACCACCTGCTCTACCAGACGCCCGTGGAGCCGGTCTTCGACGCGGAGTTCCGCCGGCAGTGGGCCTCGTACGAGACGTACAACCGGGCCTTCGCCGAGGCGCTCGCCGAGGAGGCGGCCCCCGGGGCGGCGGTCCTCGTGCAGGACTACCACCTGGCCCTGGTCCCCGGGATGCTCCGCGAGCTGCGCCCGGACCTCAGGATCGGCCACTTCTCGCACACCCCGTGGGCGCCCGTGGACTACTTCCGGCTGCTGCCCGACGACATCGCCGAACAGCTGCTGCGCGGCATCCTCGGCGCGGACCGGGCCGCGTTCCTGACCCGGCGCTGGGCGGACGCGTTCATCGGCTGCTGTACGGAGATCCTCGGCGGCACGGGCCGGACCAGGATCGGGGTGCACGGCCTCGGGGCCGACGCGGACTTCCTGCGCCGCCGCTCGCAGGAGCCGGACGTGGAGGAGCGGATGGCGGCGCTGCGGGAGCAGGTGGGCGAGGGCCGGAAGACCATCGTCCGGGTGGACCGCACCGAGCTGTCCAAGAACATCGTGCGCGGCCTGCACGCGTACCGGACCCTGCTGGACGCCCACCCCGAGTGGCGCGAGCGCGTCGTCCACATCGCCTTCGCCTACCCCTCCCGCCAGGACCTCGCCGTCTACCGGGACTACACGGCGGCGGTGCAGACCCTGGCCACGGAGATCAACGGGGCGTACGGCACGGAGAGTTGGACCCCGGTCGTCCTCCACGTCAAGGACGACTTCGCCCGCTCGCTGGCCGCGTACCGGCTGGCGGACGTGGCCCTGGTCAACCCGATCCGCGACGGCATGAACCTGGTCGCCAAGGAGATCCCGGTCGTCTCCGACCACGGCTGCGCGCTGGTGCTGTCGCGGGAGGCGGGGGCGTACGAGGAGCTGGGCGAGGACGCGATCGTGGTGAACCCGTACGACGTGACGGGCACGGCGGAAGCCCTGCACGAGGCGCTGACGATGAGCGGGGACGAGCGCTCCGGCCGCACGAAACGGCTGGCCGAGGCGGCGACCGCGCTGCCGCCGCAGCAGTGGTTCCTGGACCAGCTGGAGGCGCTGCGGCAGGGGTGAGGCGGGGCCGCGACCCGGCTCAGAGCCGCCGGTCTCCTGATCCGGCTCAGAGCCGCTCGGCCAGGGCCGCCAGGAAGTCCACCACGGCGGCCGGGCCCGGCACCGACAGGTCGGCGCGCTCGGCCAGTTCGGGCACCTCGGCGCTGCCGCTGCACACCAGGAGGCCCGGGATGCCGTCCGGGCCCTCGGTCCGCAGCTTCTCCACGGCGGCGAACGCGGCGAGGTCCCCGAGGTCGTCGCCCGCGTAGATCACGGACTCGGCGTCCAGCTCGGCGACGAACGTGGCGAGCGCGACGCCCTTGTCCATGCCGGGCGGGCGCAACTCCAGGACCAGGCGGCCCGGTTCGACGATCAGTCCGTGCTTCGCGGCCAGCTCGCCGAGCGGTCCGCGCAACGTCTCGAAGGCCGCCTGCGGATCCTCGGCGCGCCGGGTGTGGACGGCGACAGCCTGCCCCTTCTCCTCGATCCAGGTGCCGTGCCAGGAGCCGAACTCGTGCAGCACGCCGGGGAGTTCGGCGCGCACCGCGGTGACGCCCGGGTGCGGGGCGGGGGCGTGGACGGTACCGGTCACGGCGTCCCAGCGCTCGGCGCCGTAGTGCCCGAGCACGACGAGGTGCTCCAGGCCCGGGACCCCCGCGAAGCCTCCGTAGCGCACGGCGACGCCCGCCGGCCGGCCGGTGATCACCGCGATGGCGGCGACCTTCGGCGCGAGCGCGGCGAGCGCGGCCACCGTGCCGGGGTGGGCGCGGGCCTGCTCGGGGTCCGGGACGATGTCGGCGAGCGTGCCGTCGAAGTCGAGGGCGACGACCGCGCGGTCGGGCCGGGCGAGAACGGCGTCGAGCCCCTCGCGGCCGGCCGGGGTGGTCGGGGTCGGAAGACGTTCCGGGTGACTGCCCATGGGGCGAGCCTATCGGGTGCGGGCCCTCTGCCGCCGGGTCCGGGCCGGGCCGGGGCTCCGCCCCGCGGCCTGCCTCGCTTGACAGTCATTCCCTCACGACTCCATGATTCCATTAATTGACTAATGGAATCGAGGCGAGGCGCGTGGCAGAAATGAGCACCCCGAACGCGACGTCCGGCAGCTGGGCCCTGGAAGCCCGCGGCCTGGGCAAGCGCTACCGGCGCGGCTGGGCGCTGCGCGACTGTTCCTTCCGGATTCCGGCCGGCCGCATCTGCGGTCTGGTCGGCCCGAACGGGGCCGGCAAGAGCACCCTGCTCGGACTGGCGACCCGGCAGGTGCAGCCGACCACCGGCGAACTGCGGGTCTTCGGCGTCCCCGTCGACGACCCCGCGGTGATGCCCACCTTCGCGTTCCTCGGGCAGGAGAAGCCGCTGTTCAAGCGGTTCACCGTGGCCGAGACCCTGCGCATGGGCGCCGAGCTGAACCCTGGCTGGGACGCGGTGGCGGCGGAGCGGATCGTCCGCTCGGGCAACGTCCCGCTGGACGCCCGGGTGGGCACGCTCTCCGGCGGCCAGCGCACCCGCGTGGCCTTCGCGCTCGCCTTCGGCAAGCGGCCCGACCTGCTGCTCCTGGACGAGCCGATGTCGGACCTCGACCCGCTGGCCCGCGACGAGATGAGCACCCTGCTGATGGCGGAGGCCGTCGAACGCGGCACCACGGTGGTGATGTCCTCGCACATGCTGACCGAGCTGGAGGACATGTGCGACTACCTGCTGGTCGTCGCCGAGGGCCGGATCCGGATGGCCGGTGACGCCGACGCCCTGGTCCCGGCCCACACGCTGGTCACCGGGGTCACCCGGGACGGCGCGCTGCCGCCCGAGCTCGACCGCCACACGGTCGTCGAAACCCGCCTCCAGGGACGGCAGTTCCAGGCGATGATCCGGCCGAAGAGCCCGCTCCCGGCCAACTGGGAAACCGTCGAACCCTCCCTGGAGGAAGTCCTCCTCGCCCATCTCCGCTCCCCGGACGCGCCCTCGCTCTACACGCAGGGCGCCCGCGTCGAGGCCGAAGGGACCCAGGCCGCATGAGCACCACCGTCACCGAGAAGCCCGCCGGATCCGCACCCGAAACCGGTTCCCGCCGACGCCTGTTGCACGGCCTGCCCTGGCTGGTCGTGCGCCAGCACCGCACCGCGCTGGTCTGCATCCTCGGCCTCACCCTGCTGTGCGCGTTCTGGATCGTGTACGAGCGCCACCAGCTGATCCAGCTGCTCGACGCGAAGGGCTGGCCGGAGAAGGACGCCGGGCAGCCGATGGAGAACAACCGCGGCTACGAATACGTCACCACCATCCTCGGCGGCCTCCCCCTGATCCTCGCCGTCTTCATCGGCGCCCCGCTCATCGCGGGCGACCAGGAGAACGGCACCGCGCAGCTCGTCACCACCCAGTCCGTCACCCGCCGCCAGTGGCTGATCGCCAAGCTGGCCCTGGCCTACACCCTCGCGCTGGTCTCCGGCGTGGTGCTCTCGGTCCTGTTCACCTGGTGGTGGGAGCCGTACCGCTCCGTCTTCCTCAGCGACTGGATCGACGGCGCCATCTTCGACAACACCGGGCCCGTCCTGCCCGCGTTCCTGCTCTTCCTCACCGCGGCGGGCGTCACCATCGGCGTCCTGGTCCGCCGGGTGCTCCCGGCGATGGTGGGGGCGTTCCTCTTCACCATCATCACCACCATGTTCATCTGGGACGAAGTACGCGTACGCCTCGGCACCACGCAGATGTTCACGTACCCGATGGACTCCGAACTCCCCGCCCGCTTCGACGACGCGTACGAGGTGGACCGCTGGGTCGGCAGCGCCGACGGAACCCTGTACGGGTGGGGCACCTGCGCCGAGGCGACCGACAAGGCGCAGAACGCGTGCATCAAGGAACACGGCATCGTCAACGACGTCATCGAGTACCTCGACTACAGCCAGATGGCGTCGATGCAGTGGATCGCGGCGGGCATCCTGCTCGCCGGAACGGCCCTGCTCACGGCGTTCACCCTGTGGCGGGTCTCGCGCCGGCCGCTCTAGGTCCGCCCTCTCCCCCTACGTAAAGTGTCGGCAATCGAGCGGAAGGTGAAGTCCGTGGTCGTGTTCCGCATCGACCGGCGCAGTGGAGTGGCGACCTATCTCCAGATCGTCCGGCAGGTCGAGCAGGCGCTGCGCATGGGAGCGCTGGAGGAGGGCGACCGGCTGCCCACCGCGGCCCAGGTCGCCGCGACCACCAAGGTCAACCCGAACACCACCCTCAAGGCCTACCGCGAACTGGAACGCATGGGCCTCGCCGAAGTACGCCAGGGAGCGGGCACGTTCATCACCCGCTCCCTCGCCCAGCCCCAGTCCGGCCCCGGCTCGCCCCTGCGCGCCACCCTCGACGACTGGCTGGACCGGGCCCGCGCCGAAGGCCTCACCGGGCAGGACGTCACGGCCCTGTTCCACGCGGCGTTCGAGAACGCGTACCCGGGCGAGGCCCCGGGCTGACGGTCCGGTGAACCCCTCCGCTCAGGCGCGGTTGTAGCGGTAGCCGCTGCCGTGGGCGGGGCCGACGTCGTGCAGGATGCCGGACCCGGCGACCGTGAAGAACGAGGCGTCGGTGTCACGGCACATACCGCCGGACCGGGCCTTGTCCACCACAGCGGTACCGACGTTGATCCGCTTCCCGCCGTCCGCCACGGACGTCAGCTTCGCCGTGTACTCGCAGTGCCCCGAACCCTGTACGTCGGCGATGAGGGTGACCGCGCTCTGCCCCGGCGACACCCGGCGGACGACCACGGTGTGGGGCTGGAGGACGTCGTACTGGGACGCGATGGACCAGGTCCCCACGAAGTGCTGCGGCACCCGGCCGTCCGGGGCCGGGGGGTCCGGGTCCGGGGCGGGCGGCTTCGCGGCACCCCCGGAGCCGCCGGACCCGGACGAACCGGACCCCGACGAACCGGACCCGGAGGAACCGGCTCCGCCCTGCGCGCCGCCCCCGCCGGATCCACCGGCCCCCTCGTCCCCGGACGATCCACCGCCGGAAGCGGAGCCGTCGGCGTCACCGCCGCCGGCGCCCTGACCGCCGTCAGCCCCTCTGTCGCCGTCCTGGTCCTTCTCCGACCCCTTCTCCTTCTCCTTCTTCCCCTTCTCCTTCTCGCCGTCCTTCGCCCCGCCCTCGTCGTCCTTCTCGTCGCCCTCTTCGGAGGGCGAGGCCGCGGGGCTGGAAGGGGTGCCACCTGCGGCGGGCGGCGCGGCGGAGCCACCGGGGCCGCGCTTGAGGAAGGCCGTGGTGCCACCGGCGGCGAGAACGGCGACGACGACGGCCGCGATGACCCAGGTACGCCGACGGCGGTGGCGGGGCCGGTCTCCGGCCGGCGCGGATGTGAGAGCGGGCGTCGGCTCCGGCGCCGGGTCCGGCTCGTCGCCCTTCACCGGTGCCGGCCGCAGGTCGACCGTGCCGAGATCACGAGCAGCGGAAGGGGCGGCAGACTTCTCTGCCTCCGGTACGTCGTCAGCGGCCTCCGGTACGTCGGTGTCGCCCGGCCCAACTGCAACTTCCGCAACTTCCGCGACCTCCGCAACCTCCGCGACCTCCGCGGCCTCCCCGCCCTCCGGCACCTCGGCGTCGAGCAGCAGCGCCGACTGCTGTGCCAGCCGGGCCAGGAGCACGGGCGGCAGCCAGGCGCCGCGAAGGGCGTCGGAGGACTGCGCGGGCGTCAGGCTCTCCAACAGCGCGTCCACGCCGGGGCGTTCGGAGGCGCTCTTGGTCAGGCAGCGTTCGATCAGCTCACGCAAGGGGGCGTCGGACACCGCGGTGAGGTCCGGCGGGGACTGGACGATCCGGAACATCACGGCGTGCTGGTTGCTCACCCCGGCGCCGAACGGCAACTGCCCGGTGGCCGCGTACATCAGCACACAGCCGAGCGAGAAGACGTCCGCGCCGGGCCCGGTCTCCTCACCGAGGATCTGCTCGGGCGCCATGAAGCCGGGCGAGCCGATGACCATGCCCGTACTGGTCAGCAGGGACTCGACGGAGACCTGGAGCGCGCGGGCGATGCCGAAGTCGATGACGCGGGGCCCGTCGACGGTGAGCAGGACGTTGGACGGCTTCAGGTCGCGGTGGACGATCCCGGCGGCATGGATACCGCGCAGCGCCCTCAACAGCCCCTCGGCCAGGGCGTACACCGAGTCGGCGGGCAGCGGTCCGTGTTCCCGGACCGCCTGTTCCAGGGAGGGGCCCGGCACATAGCCGGTGGCCACCCACGGCTGCCCGGCGTCGGGGTCGGCGTCGAGCACGGGGGCGGTGTAACGGCCGCCGACCCGGCGGGCCGCCTCGATCTCCCGGCGGAAGCGGGCCCGGAACTCCCCGTTCGCGATGTGCTCCTCGTGCACCACCTTCACAGCCACGGTCCGCCCGCCCGCCGAGCGGGCCAGATACACCCGGCCCATCCCGCCCGCACCGAGCCGGCCGAGCAGCGGATAGGGCCCGATCCGAACCGGATCACCGGCCGCGAGCGGCCGTATCCCCTCCATCGCCGTGTACCGCCCGCTGTCCTTGCCCGCGCCCTCGCCCATGCTGACCCGATCCCCCGATGGCCTTGTCCCCTGCGGTCGTTCGCGTCGGCCGGAGCCGTTCGCGTCCGCTCAGGATAGGAGCTCGGCACACCGGCGCATCATGCGGATCATGCAGATCCTCGGCCGCGGGCGCGGCGCTCGCAGACTCCGCGCGCATCGCGCACGGGTCTCTCTCCGGTGGCCGCGCGGGGCGGACGCGAACTACGGTGCCCACCGTGACCATTCGCGTACTCCTCGCCGACGACCAGGAATCCGTACGCATCGGATTCCGGCTCATCCTGGATTCCCAGCCCGACATGGAAGTGATCGGTGAGGCCTCCGACGGTCTGCGGGCCGTCGAACTCGCCGCGCAACTCCGCCCGGACGTCGTGCTCGCCGACATCCGCATGCCGCGCCTGGACGGCCTGGAAGTCACCCGCCGGCTCGCCGGGCCCGACGCCGAGCACCCGATGCGCGTGGTGGTGGTGACGACCTTCGGGCTCGACGAGTACGTCCACACCGCCCTGCGCAACGGTGCCTGCGGCTTCCTGCTGAAGCGCTCGGGGCCGACGCTGCTGGTGGAGGCGGTGCGCGCCGCGATGGCGGGCGACACCCTGATCAGCCCCTCGCTCACCGTCAGCCTGCTGCGACACCACCGGGACGCCGGCCGGCCCAGGGCCGCGCAGTCGCTGGACGCGCTGACGGGCCGGGAGACGGAGATCGCGCGGCTGGTCGCCAAGGGGATGACCAACGCGGAGATCGGGGCCGAGCTGTTCATCTCGGCGGGTACGGCCAAGACGCATGTCGCCAACATCCAGCGCAAGTTGGGTGTACGCAACAGGGTCGGCATCGCCGCCTGGGTGTGGGCCAACGGTCTGGAAAAGTAGTCCGGCCGGCGGCGACCGGCACCGGACCGCCCCGAACCGGGTCCACGTGCGGTCCGCTCATCAAGCTTTTCCGACCGCGGCTCTCAGGGGGCGGGCGCCGGCATCCCCCCGGTCCGCTGGCCAGGGTCACCGGTGCGGAGGCGGGCGCTCACCCCGCATGGGCGACTGCCACCGTCTCGCGGAGTTCCGGGAGAATCCTGCGCAGGGCCTCGCCGACCGGGCCGCCGCGCCCGGCCAGCGCTGCGAGCCGCTGCTGGTACGCCCTGCTGTCCGCCTCGCTGATGACGGTACGCAGGCCGCCCGCCGCGGCCAGCGTGATCAGCGCGGCATCGTGGTCGGGCACCGCGTCGGCGGGCCCCTCGCCGCGCAGCGCCCGTACGGCCCGGTTCCGCAGAAGGTCGCCGGCTCCGGAGGGCGGCGGGTTCACGGTCGTCACGGAGATCAGGCCGCCGATGCGGTGGGTGTCGAGACTCAGGCAGCCCGCCTCCGCGAGCTGTTCCCTCACCGCGGTGAGGGTGGGCTTCACACCCTGGTTGATCCAGCCCTTCCAGGCCAGGGGCCGGGAGCGGGCGATGAGCTCGAGCAGATCGTCGAGCGCCGGCTCTCCCGTCGGCGCGCCCTCGGCCACGGCGGGCCTGCCGTCGGCGTCGGTGAGCAGCCCTCGCAGGGCGAGCTCGGCCAGCGCCCCGGCCCGCACCACATGACCGATGGTGTCGGTACTGGTGAGCTTCTGCTTATCCGTGTTCCACGCCAGCAGATACAGGCCGGCCGGGAGGGAATGCTGGCGCTGCCGCATGAGGGTCCTCCTGGGAATGAACGGGATTGCCCCGTATTTCATGCTCAAGCAAAGGCCGTGGCGCATGGTCGAGTTGCGTGGTCGAGTTGCTCCACAGAAGCGAGCCTAAGCAGCGACAGGGGGCATCACATCCACTGCCCGAACGAGACGACCCCCGCCACTCGGCGGGTCTGCGTACATTGCGTTCACGGTCGGCGAAATGAACAAAGGCCCAGGACAGACGGTGTCTGTCCTGGGCCTTCGCTGAGCCGCCTTCGGCCGGCACACCGATGCGGCGAGACGTCCGAGGAGGGCCGTGGCCGGATTCCCCGAACGTCTCGTCGGCGATCCGAAGAAGAGTGGCTCAGAGCTCAGGAAGCCCTGCGCTTGGGAGCGACCACGCGCACCTTGCGGCCTTCCCGGAGCACCCTCCCCTCAGCGAACGCCTGCATGACGAGTGGCAGATGCTCCCGCTCGACCGCCGCGATGTACGGAGTGACGGACTCGATGGTGTCGTCGACCTCCACCGGTATGGGGATCTGCGCGATGATCGGGCCGTCGGAGAGCGAGTGCGGGTCACGGAGGTGAATGGTCACGCCCAGGCTCTTGACCCCGTAGTCGAGTGCCGGGCCGATCGACTCGTCCAGTTCTCCGAAAGCCGGGAGGATGGTGGGGTAGACGCTGATGACCCGGTCCGGGAAGTGCTTCAGGAACGCCGCGTCGAGGACGTCCGTATAGCCGCCCACCAGGACGAAGTCCGCGCCCGCTTCGAGCACGTCGGCCGCCATCACGGCGTCCCGCTCGGCCAGTGAGCCATAGCTGCTCTGTGGGTACGAGGCCGTGGTGTCGATCCCTGCCTTACGTGCCACGTCCAGGGCCGGGCAATCGCGGTTGGTGGCCACCGCCACCACTTCCCCGTCCACCACCCCGTCGTAGCAAGCGCTGATCGTGTAACGGAGCAAAGTGCCCCGCCCTGAGGTGAGCACAGCGATGCGAAGCATCTGTCTCCTTGGTAGTTGTTCCGGTCCCGGCGGACCAACCGGTGGCCGCCGGTTTCCCGGCCGGGGCCGGGAAGAACGTGGCGCGGGGGCTGCTGACGCTCTCTCACAGAAGGAGGGCGCTCGCCATCGCCGCGCGAGTGGGTAAGCGGGCGTTCGGGCCGGACCGGGCGACCGGCTCCATCGCCGTGACCGCGGCTTCCCAGAGGCGGGTCCGCACGATGCTCCGCCGGGCCGAACGCTCATACGTATGACGCAACAGCCCGTTGGCGAAGGCGCCGAACGATGCGTCGGGGGCGCCGTCCACCGGTGCGGTCAACGCCCGCGCGACACAGGTCGCGCCTTCCAGAGCCAGTGCCGCCCCGGACCCCGACTCGACATCGACCGCGCACAGGGCGTCCCCCACCGGCAGATACCCGACCGGGGCCTGGTCGTCCAGGCATCTCAGGAGCAGCGGCGGGTCGATCCCACTGATGATGGCACCGGCTGGAACGGCGGTCGCCAGCCGGTCTCCGATTCCGGGCAGGAAGCGGAGCGCCCGGGAGAAGCCCTCCGGTGTCGTCAGCCGCTCAAGAACCTGGTCCCCCGCCAGATAGCGGAAGGTGACGGCGAAGGTGTCAGGCCCCTGGGGCAGAACGCGGGCGCTGAACGCCTCCCCCTGGAACTTGATCATCCGGCCGGCGATGGCGGACGGTCCGTCCGCGGGATCCGTCCGGTAGAGACGCGTGGAGTGCGTCACCCCGCAGTCGACCTCATCGACCGTCACAGTGAAGTCCGGGGCGAGCGGGGAGCTCCTGCCCAGGGCGTCCACCACCGTGCTCGCCTCGACCGTCTCACCGGTCAGCCGGACACCGGTGATCCGATCGCCCTCCGTACGCAGGCCGCGCACCCGGTCCCCGTGGCGCACCCGGGCCAGTGGTTCCGCCGCGAGAGCGCGGGCCAGCGCTGCCGTCACCACGGTGCCCGAGCAGGTCAGCGAGAGCCGGTCCCCCTGAACCGCCTTCCCTTCGCGCCCGGCAAGGTCGCCGTACGGGGAGGGCTCCTCCGGAGCTCCGTCCGTGTCGAAGGTCTGGGCGCCCTGGTCCAGCAGATCGGCGTAGACGTCGGGGAGGCGTTCCATGAGCCGCCGCCGGAAGAAGCCCGAGTAGACGTACGGCTGCCCTGCGCGGGGACCGCCGCTGTGCGGGCCGGCGGCCTCACCCGGGCTCCCCGCCGCTTCCAGCACCTGGCAGGGGACACCGCCGCGGGCCAGCAGCAGGGCGGTCGCAAGGCCGGCCGGTCCCGCTCCGGCCACCACGACCTGGGTACCCCCGACGTCACCCACGGGCACGTGACCACCCTCGGGGAGTCGGCGTCGGGCCCAACAGGCCCAGCCTGGCAGCCCTGGCCCCTGCCTCGAAGCGATTCTCCACGCCGAGCTCCCGCATGATCTCCGCGATCACACGGGTCAGCGTCCGCCGAGAGATCCCGAGACGGCGTGCCATCGCCTCGTCCTTGACACCGCACGCCAGCAGCCGCAGTACGGCCCGGTGCCGGGCCTCGAAGGGCCCGGCACGATCGTCCGACGCCGGACCGGGCACGGGCAGGGCACTCTCCCAGCAGATCTCGAAGAGACCGGTCAGGCCGTGGCTGAAGGCGGCGTCCCGCAGAACCAGCGCCTCCGGCCGCTCGGCGGTCACCAGGACCGCGGTGGTCCGGTCGAACACAGCGAGCCGGAGTGACGTGGTCTCCCCCACACGCACGCGCGCGCCCTCGTCCCGCAGCCGGGACAGGCCGCGGAGCCGGGCCGGGTGGCCCGGCGGCACGGGGTCGCCCACCATCGTGATCCGCACGCCCCGCCGCAGACTCTGACGCAGCCGGCCGGGGGCCAGGTTCACCCCGGCCTCGTCCGGCCCCGGGCCCAGACGCAGGGCGAGGAGCTCCTGTTCGCTTCCGGCCAGCAGGCCGTCCAGCAGTTCCTCGACCTCCTGCCGGCCCTGGACCCCTTCGGCCGGACCGGGACCGTGTGTCCGGTCGGCCACGGATACCAGGGCGCGGCGGGACAGCTTCGCCAGTCTTTCCCGCACCTCGTACAGACGGTCCGCGGCCCGCCCGGCCTCCGCGGCGCTCTCCTCCAGGGTGCGGCGCACAGTCTCCTGTGGGCTTTCGTCCACGCCGACGGGACTGTCCACGACCAGCCCGAGCAGGTCGCGTACCGAACGTGGGGACGACTCCTCCGGCTCCTTCAGGGAGTCGGAGGAGGCGACGCTGCGCAGCGCGCTCCCCCGCCCCACCCCGTTCCGGCCGCCGCTCACATCTGGCATCCCGCCCCCTCTCCCGGGCTCGCGATGTCGCCGGCCATGGACAGCGCGGCGATCTCTTCGACTTCTTCCATACAGTCGCCGCACCCGGACCCGGCGCCGGTCGCCTCGCCGACCGCCACCGGGTCTCCCGGCCAGCGCAGGGCGGCCTGGATCAGCTCGCTCTCGGGGACCCGGGCGCACAGGCAGATCAGAGGGTCGGGCACGGTGCCGCCGTACGGAAGCGCGCTGCCTACCGGCATGTGGTCACCGCCGGCCCGCGGGGACGAGTTGCGGAGCCGTCGTGGTGAGCCCGAAGGCCCGGTGTGCGGTGCCACCGGCGAGCATCCGGACTTCTGGCTCCGTGAGGCCCTGCCCGAGAGCATTGGCCATCTGGCGGGCCAGTGGCTGCGAACCGGCCGCGACGATGCCCGCGTTCTGGTACCAGAGGCCGTTGTCCTCCGTGCGGTGCAGGTCCTGGCCGCCCAGCCGGGCCGAGTCACAGCGGTCGGTCATCATCATCGAGTGGGGAATGCCCATGAGCTGTACGGCGCGGGTGGCGATAGCGAGGTCGACGTGCTCGCCGTCGAAGTTGATGCAGGCGGCGACGCGGCCCCGAGCCGCCTCGCGCATGATGGTGGCGGGGACGGGCCCGACGATCGTGTCCAGCGCGTCGAGGCTCCACCCCGGCAGGTCGTACGAGGCGATGACGCGGTCACGCTCGCGGCGGGCCGCGGTGCTGCGGAAGGCGTGCCGGATGGTGAGCGGCATGTCGTTGAAGAGATGGTCGGTGACCACTCGGGCGCCGCTGCCGCCGAACTCGGACTGCCAAGCGATCTCCACCATCTCCGCAGCCAGCTCCGCGCCGGCCCTCGGGTCCTGCCGCGTGAAGTGGCCGAGTGCGGGGCGCACTCCGTGGGCGAGCAGTTCGGGCAGAATCCAGTCGAAGCCCGCCTCACGGGCCTCTGGAGCATCGTGGAGCGTGGACCCCTGCCGGAAGGCGTCGGGGGACATCACCGTGTACTTCAGGCCGAGCTCTCCGAGCGCCGCGAGCCGGGACCACTCGCCCCGGGTCGGGGCCCACACCGTCTGAGCGGGGGTGCCGCCGTGGCTGGCCAGCAGGGGGCCCTCCAGAGCGATGCCCGGTATGTGAGGGAGAAGCCCGTCCTTGCGCATGGCGTCGTACCTGCGGACGAACTCCTCGAACTCACTGAGCTTGTCGCGCCGCAGGTACATCGTGGGCAGGGCCTGGACGGCCTCGCTCGCGCACCAGTCGTCCAGACGGGCCAGGTCGACCTTGCGGAAGTCGGAGAAGTCCACGTCACCGAAGCCGTGGCAGTGAACCTCCACCGGAGGGACGTCAGTGGTGTGCTCGTTCATGGAATTGGTCTCCTCAGGGAATTCGTTGCGAAGTCCGGAAGTGGTTGATGCGTGCGGGAGGTTCACACGGCCTCCAGGGCCGCGCCCGACCAGGTGACACAGGAGAGTCCGGCCTCGGTCGTCCGTGTCTCGACGTATCCGGCGTTGGCGATCCACCGGCGGTGCCCGTACGACGCGGGAAGGTTCGCGCAGAGATTCGGCAGCGCGATCTGCAGGACGGTGCTGTGGCTGACGACGACGACAGTTCGCTCATGGCGGGCCTCGATCTCGGCGGTCACTTCGCGGATGCGCTGCACCGCGGCGGTGCCGCTCTCTCCCCGGGGCCCCAGCGGGAGGTCGAGGGCGGACCTCAGGTGCCAGCTCTCTATCGCGCCGTCGAACTCGGCGAAGGCTTCCCGTACGGCTCGCCCGTGCCGAGGAACTGGACGACCTCTGCTGGGACTTGGCCCTGACCTCCGTCACCCTCTTCGAAGCCGGTAGCTACTACGACGACTGGCTGGAGACCGCGACCCTGGCACTCGACGCCACGGAGCAGACGGGCAACCGCCGAGGCCAGGGAGCCATGCACTACACCATCGGCACCCTGCACATGCTGCAGAAGCGCCTGCTCGAAGCGGAGGACCGCTTCGATCGCGCCCGAGAGCTGTTCGAGGCGGTCGGCGAACGGCACGGGCAACTGCTCGTCCTGCGCAATGTCGCCTTCGTCGACCGGGTGCGCGGCGACCGGGATCGCGCCGCCGCCCGATATCGCATCGCGGCGGACGGACTGCGCGAGGTCGGCGACAAGATCGGCGAGGCACACGTCCTGTCCAACCTCGCCCGGACAGCGATGGAGAACGGCCGGAACGACGAGGCGCAACACCTGCTCGACAGGGCACGGAGTCTGTGCAAGGAGACCGGGTGCAGGCGAGTGGAGGCCCAGGTGCTCTACCGACTCGGTGAACTCCATCTGGAGCACGGCGACACCGGCGAGGCAGGCCTGGCGTTCCGGGAGACCCTGCGGATCGTTCAGGCCAACCGCGACCAGGTCGGTGAGGCCCACGCCCTCTTCGGGCTCGGACGGGTATCGCGGGCCGACGGCCGGATCGGGGCCGCCCGCACCGACTTCACCAAGGCACTGTCGGTGGCACGGCTGGCCCATGACGGCTTCATGGAGGCACAGGCGCTCCACGCGCTGGCCGACTGCGCACGGGAGCAGGACCGCTTCGCGGAGGCGCAGCGCCATCTCCGTTCAGCACTCGGCCTGTTCGAGGAGATCGGGGCGCTGCACTGGCAGCGGCGCACCGGGGAGGCGCTCGACGCGGTGGCGGAGGCCGCCCGTGAGACGGCCGCCACTGAACCAGCCACAGCCCAACCCTCCCTCTTCGGGGGACGCCCCGAGGCTGCCAACGCTCCGGTCAGCCCCAGTGCGTATCACTCGGCTTCGGGGCACCCGCATCCCGGCCGTCCGCGCTGACCATGTACGCGGCCTGAGGCGCCGCAGGCACGGCAGCCGCGGCGAACGCGGCCGCGGAGACGATGAGCACGGCAGCGCAGGCGGACCGGATTCGGCGAAGAATGATCGTACGCATGTGAGCTCCCGCTCTCTCTGCTGGTGATACGGCCTGGCCGGATCACCGCCCGTCGTGGTGTGAGCACACTCAACAGCGGCCCGCCTTTGGATCGCTATCGCTCCGGAGCCCGGCCGCCATCACCGCCGGAAGGCCACCGATAGCGCATCCATAACGGCATGGACGACGGTGTGACGCAGCCGGTGGGCACGGCTGTGCCACACCGGCCACGCTCCCGGGCAACGCCTCCCGCACCCGCGCCGAAGGGATCAACATGTCCAGCCCCTCCGCCGTGCTCCGCCCCGCGGATACGGCACCTCCCCTCTCCGGAGCCGGCGATGTCGACCGGCCGCCGCCCTCCGCCTCTCCCCCGCAGGCGACGCTGCTGCTGCGCAGACTTCCCGCTCTGTACGAGGAGAGCGCCCAGGCACTGGTGGCAGCCTCGCCCCATGCGGGTGAGCGGGTGTCGGGAAGCTCCAGGCCCGGGATCCCGCTGAACGAACGCGCCGTGGAGGTACGGGCCTCCACCCGGTCGGTACTGGCCTCATGGTCCGCTCTGACAGCGGGAGAACGCGCGGTACGCCCCCCCGAGCGCACAGTCGCCGCCATGACCGTGTTTCTCACCGCACACGCCGAGTGGCTCGCGAAGCATCCGGCTTCCAAGGACTTCACGGATGAGATCGCCGAGCTGTACTCCCGGCTGACCGCCCTCACCGGCCCCCCGCGCCCCCATGGGCGGGTGGTGGGGAGCTGCACACACCAAGGTTGCGACGGCAGCCTGCTCGCCCGGACACGGGTGCTTTCCGACATCAGCTGTGACAAGAACGAGGAGCACACATGGCAACCACGGCAGTGGGCGCAATTGCGGCGAACCCTCACGGCGACGCGGTGACAGGCCTGAGCGTGTCCGACATCGCCTCCATCTGGCAACTCCCGAAGGGAACCGTCTACTGGCTGGCCAGCAAGCACTCCTGGCGTCGGTACCGCGCTTCGGGACGCGCGTACTACCACGCCGAAGACGTCATGGACACGATCGCCACAACGGACTGAGCCAGCGCCCCTTCCCGCCCCGGCGGACAGCAACCGTCGAGAACACCGAACCACCTTCCCTCAGGAGACAGACCAGCGCGGGCTGATGCCCGGATCGCGGCAGGTTCGGCGCCAGGTGTTCTTGCTGCAGGCCCAGGCGTTGTCGGTCAGGACGCGTTCGACGGTGATGCCCAGGAACGCGAACCGGACGGTGGCCCGCGCGAGAAAGGTGGCGCAGGTCGAGGCGGTCCCGTCGGGCAGGTCTTCTGTGGGGGCGAAACCGAGCCAGGAGGCCCTCACTCGTGTCGAGAACCCAGCACGCGTGTCACCACCGTCCCGGAACAACACATCCAGGCCGTACGGCCCTCATGGTCAACCTCCTCACGGAGGACAACCTGCCCGCCTGTCATCACGTGTTCGCCACCCTCTTCGGCCGGGACGGAGCTCGGGGAAGGTGCCTCTACCCCCGCAGGAGCTGCACGCTCTCCTCCCACACGCCGAGAACGAACTCTCCGGCTCCGCGTCGAAGCGCATCACGTTCACGGCCGGTTCTTCCACAGCGATTCTCCGACCTGCCGATTCTCCACCAACCAGCGCCGTGGAACCGCCCGTGTGCGGGCCCCGCCACCCCAGATTTGATCTCGAAAAGCGCAAAGACCCAGGTCAGACGCCATCGAACAAGTGCACCCGGTTGAGCCGTGCTACACGTGGAGCGTAGCCACGCGTTCGGAGCCGCCTGCCGACCGGCAGTCGCTGCGGGGAGCTGATGGGGGGAGCCGTGCGGGAGGGTGCGGAGCATGGCTTCGACGCGCGGTGGGAGTGGCTGCGCAGTGCGTATAGGCGCCGCGTAGGCAGGGCTCCGAAGGTACGGGGGACGGCATGACGGCCGTCTTGAGGAGTCTGCGAGGAAGCCCTTGAGCACGGCAGCGATAGATGTGATCTGTCCGGCCTGGAACCGGTCCGAGGCCATCCGCACGACGATCGACAGCGTGCTCGCCCAGACCTTCGAGGACTGGCGCCTGATCGTGGTGTCCGACGGCTGCACCGACGACACCGACGACGTGGTGCTGTCCTACGAGGACGAGCGCGTCCAGCTGATCCGCACGGAGCGGCACGGCCACCCCGGGGGCCCCCGCAACATCGGCCTGGCCGCCTCCACGGCCCCGGCCATCGCCTACCTCGACTACGACGACGCGTGGCTGCCCGACCATCTGGCCGTGTTGCAGCGCGAGTTCGACGCCGGGGCGCGCCTCGTGGCGACGGCGAGCATCGGCATGAACGAGCAGGGTGAGGAGGAGTACCGCTCGCACCCGCTGAACGGCCTGTGGCACCCGAAGCTCCAGCTCCTGTGGCCGCTGTACGAGCCGTCCCGTGTCGGTCACGTACGCGGGCTCCCGGAGAGCGTCGGGGGCTGGACCACCGACCACACCGGGATGGAGGACTGGGACCTGTGGCTGCGGCTCGCCGATGCCGGGGAGCGCTTCACCACGGTGCTGGACCGCACGGTCCGCATGCTGCTGCGCGACACCTCCCGCCGGCGGACCATGACCGTCAGCCACCGTGTCGACCTGGGAACCCTGCCCGACGAGGCGGCCTGCGCCAGCCTCACCGAGGCCATCGCGGCTCCCGCGGTCCAGGACGAGCTGCGCGCCTCCTTCGCCGACGAGATGCTTCGCTTCTACCGGGAGATCGCCGACGCCGGTGAGCTGGTGACTCCGCACGGCATGAGCGCCGACGAGGCCCTGACCGGACTGGCGGAGTTCGTCACCGACCCCGCCGTCCCCATGCTGCGCGAACTCTCGTACGTGCCGGAGGACGGGGGCTTCACCGTCATCCACCCCCTCCAGTGCAGCAGCGACCGGCACGCCGAGCGGCTGCGGGAGTTCCTGCACCGTCACGACGCCGGCCGGCACACGATCGTGCGCCAACTCATCGGGACCGTCTCCGCCTGACATCGCGCGATCCCGGACCCCGTACCGATGCACCGCCCCCCGAGCGGCTCGACAGCAAGACAGGGAGAGCTCAATGAAAGCTTTGGTCCTGGCCGGCGGCGCGGGCACCCGCCTGCGCCCGATCACCCACACCTCGGCCAAGCAGCTGCTGCCGGTGGCCAACAAGCCGGTGCTCTTCTACGGTCTGGAGGCGATCGCCGAGGCCGACATCGTCGAGGTCGGGATCATCGTCGGCGACACCGCCGAGGAGATCCGCGAAGCCGTCGGAGACGGCGCCCGGTTCGGCCTGAAGGTCACCTACATCCCGCAGGAGGCCCCCCTCGGGCTCGCCCACGCGGTGAGCATCGCCGAGGAGTACCTCGGCGGCGACGACTTCGTGATGTACCTCGGTGACAACTTCGTCGTCGGCGGGATCAGGGAACTCGTCGACGCGTTCCGCGCGGAACGGCCCACCGCCCAGATCCTGCTCACCCGGGTCGACGACCCCTCCGCCTTCGGGGTCGCGGAGCTCGACGAGAGCGGCCAGGTCGTCGGACTGGAGGAGAAGCCCGTCCACCCCAAGAGCGACATGGCTCTGGTCGGGATCTATCTCTTCACCCCGGCGATCCACGAAGCGGTCCGCTCCATCGAGCCCTCCTGGCGCGGGGAGCTGGAAATCACCGACGCGATCCAGTGGCTGATCGAGCAGGACAGGAACGTGCGGTCCACCGCGATCTCCGGCTACTGGAAGGACACCGGGAACGCGGAGGCCGTCCTGGAGGTGAACCGCTCGGTCCTCGACACACTCGAACCGGCCGTGCACGGCCGGGTCGACGACCGGTCGGAACTCATCGGGCGGGTGGTGATCGAGGAGGGCGCCGAGGTCAGCGGCAGCCGGATCGTGGGCCCCGCGGTGATCGGTGAGGACACGGTGATACGTGATGCCTACATCGGCCCCTACACCTCGGTGTCCGCCAACTGCCGCATAGAGCAGAGCGAGATCGAGTACTCCATCGTCATGCGCGGTTCCTCGGTGCGGGGTGTCCGTCGTGTCGAGGCCTCCCTCATCGGTCGCGACGTCGAGGTGACACCGGCTCCCCCCATCCCCGCCGCGCACCGGCTGGTGCTCGGTGATCACAGCAAGGTGCAGATCTCGTCATGAGCGGCAGGATTCTCGTCACCGGCGGCGCCGGATTCATCGGCTCCCACTACGTCCGCACCCTGCTCGGCCCCGACGGCCCGGGCGATGTCTCCGTCACCGTGCTCGATCTGCTCACCTACGCGGGAAACCCGGCGAACCTCGACGAGGTTCGCGCCCACCCCGGCTTCGCCTTCGTCGAGGGTGACATCTGCGACGCCGGTCTCGTCGCCGAACTCATGGCCGGGCACGACGAGGTGGTGCACTTCGCGGCCGAATCACACGTGGACCGGTCCATCGAGGGCGGAGCCGCGTTCGTTCGGACCAACGTGCTCGGTACGCACACCCTGGTCGAGGCGGCCCACCAGGCGGGCGGCCGCAGATTCGTGCACGTCTCCACGGATGAGGTGTACGGGTCGATCGAGTCCGGCTCCTGGCAGGAGACCCAGCCGCTGTCCCCCAACTCGCCCTATTCCGCGGCCAAGGCCTCCAGCGATCTGATCGCCCTGTCCTACCACCGCACCCACGGCCTGGACGTCCGGGTCACCCGCTGCTCCAACAACTACGGGCACCATCACTACCCCGAGAAGCTCATCCCGCTGTTCGTGACGAACCTGCTGGACGGCAGGAAGGTCCCGTTGTACGGCGACGGAGGCAACGTACGCGACTGGCTGCACATCGACGACCACGTCCGGGGCATCGAACTCGTGCGCACCGGCGGCCGGGCCGGCGAGGTCTACAACATCGGCGGTGGTACCGAGCTCTCCAACAAGGAGCTCACCGCCCTGCTTCTCGACGCCTGCGGCGCCGACTGGCAGAGCAGCGTCGAGCGCGTCGCCGATCGCAAGGGCCATGACCGCCGGTATTCGGTGGACTGCACCAAGGCCCGTGAAGAACTGGGATACGCGCCCCGCAAGGACTTCCACGAGGGCCTGGCCGAGACCGTGCGGTGGTACCGGGACAACCGTGCCTGGTGGGAGCCGCTGGTCACATAGACGCCCTGCGCCCGGCCGGACCGGGTGCGAAGTGCCCTCCGTCGTCGCCGGGGGGCACTTCCACGTTTCCGCCCCGGCGGCCAGCTCGCAAGGAGCTGTCAGTGCAGCCTCCTGACAGGGCCGGGACACCCCTCGGCGGCCACGGCGCTCACAGAATGGGTGGCGGGAAAAGCGTCCAACCAGGGGGTGTCATGGAGTTCCGAATACTCGGTCCGGTGGAAGTCCGAAGAGGCGACGAATCCGTTGTCCTGTCGGGAACCAAGGTCAAGACGGTGCTCGCGGCTCTGCTGCTGGCCAGGGGGCGGGTCGTCCCCGACGCGCAGCTGAGCCGGCTGCTGTGGGGCTGGAATCCGCCCATCACCGTGAACGCGCAGATCTACACCTACATCTCCCGGTTGCGCATGCGCCTGGGCGACAGCGTGCGGATCGAGCGCCAGCTGCCGGGCTACGTACTCGATGCCGGCCACGCCCGGATCGACTTCCTGGAGTTCGAACGGCTCAGCCGGCTCGGCATGGAGGCGCAGGAGGCGGGCGACGTGGAGCGGGCGGGCGCGCTTCTGCGGGACGCGCTGGAGCTGTGGCGGGGACCCGCCCTGTCGAACGTCACGGAGTTCCTGGCCGACAGCGAGCTGCCCCGCCTGGAGGAAGCCCGTGCGGTGACCCTGGAGAACCGCATCGCGGCAGATCTGGAGCGGGGCCGGCACCCCGGGCTGGTCCCGGAACTGACGTCCCTGGTGGCGGAGTTCCCGATGCGGGAGCGGATGCGGGCACAGCTCATGAAGGCGCTCTACCAGGGCGGACGGCAGGCCGACGCGCTCACCGTGTACCACGCGGGCCGCCGGTTCCTCGCGGACGAAATGGGCGTCGATCCCGGCGCCGAGCTGACCGCGGTGTACCAGGGCGTGCTGTCCGGTGGTCCGGCGGTCACCCCGCCGGTCCGCGGCGCGACGACGCGTACGGCGCCGCCCAGCACGCTTCCGGAGGACGTCCCGGACTTCACCGGTCGCCGGACCGAACTGGCCGAACTGCGCCGGCTTCTTCCGCCCTCCGGGGGACGTTCCTGGCACGCTCGCAGGTTCCTGGTGACGGGCATGCCGGGCATCGGCAAGACCGCGTTCGCCGTACGGGCGGCCAACGAGTCCCTGGACGCCTTCCCCGACGGCCAGTTGTACGTGAACCTGACCCACCCGGACGGCCGGCCGGTCGATCCGCGGGACGCCCTGGTCGGGATGCTGCGCTCCCTCGGGGAGCCGGTGGGCGCCGCCGGGTCGGACCTCGACGAGCTGGTCAGGCTGTACCGGACCCGTACCGTCGGGCAGCGGGTCCTCATCCTGCTGGACAACGCGGTCAGCGAACTCCAGCTCTCCCCGCTGCTGCCCGGGGCGCCCGAGCCCGGCGTACTCATCACCAGCCAGACGATGCTGGGGCCGGTCGGCGGAGTGCACACGCGGGTCCTGGGGCCGCTCGGCCCGCAGGAAAGCCTCCAGATGCTGACCGCCTCCGTGGATCCGGCGCGCATGGCCGCCGAGCCGCAGGCCGCGCGGGACATCGCCCGGTACTGTGCGGGCCTGCCACTGGCGATCAGGATCGCGGCGACCCGGCTCGCGGCCCGGCCGAGCTCATCGCTGCGGCGTCTCGCGGACCGCCTCGCGGACCCGGGCAGCCGTCTGCGGGAGCTGGAGGTGCGCGGCCTGTCCGTGCCGCGGAGTCTGGAGGCGTCGCTGAGCCGGCTGGACCGCGAGGAGCGCGGACTGCTCCTGCTGCTGCCGCTCCTCGGCGAAGAGGTGTTCTCCGTACGGTCGGCGGCCCGGACGCTCGGTCTCGCGACGGCGTCCCTGGAGTCGGCGCTGGAGTCCCTGGTGGACCAGGGGCTGCTCGGATTCGCCGAGGAGCCCGATGCTCCCGTGTACCGGCTCAACAGCCTGGTGCGGCTGTTCGCGGAGACGGGCCGCTACGCGTGTGAGGTCGAACAGGCCGCGGCCTGAGCGCCGGGCCCGGCGTGCGGGGCGATGCACCCGGCACCGGGCCGCCGTCCGGCACGGGCACCACCGCCGTGCCGGGCCCGGCCGGATCGACCGACAGGACCGGGCATGAACAGGCTCCCGGCGGGCACGGCCGGGAAGGTGCGGCCAGAAGGGCATCAGCTCGACATGGCGACGCAGATGCGGCGCTTGCCGGTGAAGGGGCGGCGGCCGTGGGCGAGGGAGACGTTGTCCAGCAACATCAGGTCACCGCGGTTCCAGGGGATGTCCACGGCCGCGGCGAAACCGACACCGCAGATCTCGCTCACCGTGTGGCCGGGGATGGCGGATCCGTCCGCGAACGTCACGTTCCAGGGTAATTTTTCCTCCGGCAGGATGCGCGACAGCGTCTGCTGGGGGCCCGACCCGGCCGGATGCCAGCGGTGGATCTGGTTGAACCACACCTCGGTACCGGTGACCGGGTGCCGGACGGTGGCGGGCAGGACGCGCGACACCCGGATCCCGCCGTCCGCCTGCCAGGCCCACTCGTCCCCGGTCCCGTCGAGGAGCAGCTCGACCTGCTCCCGGCGGTCGGTGCGGAAGGTGCTCTGCCACCTCTCACCGAACCCGGAACCATCGTGGAGATAGCGGACGTAGCGCACTCCGGGAATCAGGCGTTCGTTCAGCTCGGGGTCGAGGGCGGCGAGCCAGCGCGCCGCGTCCACCACCATGCTCTCGCCGCCGCTGAGCGGTGCGGTGTCGCAGTACATGGCCAGCCGCGTCGGCCAGGCATGGGCGGCGCTCATCTTCTGGAACGGCCAGATGGTGGCCCCCGGCCGGCCCGACTCGGTGCGGCAGACGGCGTCGACGGCCCGCCCCTCCCACCCCGCTCCATGGCCCGAGCCGACCGGGAGCAGCAGGGCGATCACGGCGGGGAGGGCCTCCGCCGTGACGTCGAACCCCCTGAAGACCACAGCCTTCTCCTCGGCGACCAGCCCGGCGAGGTCCTGCGGCCCCCACTCCTCCAGACGCTGCACGAGTTCCTCGGGGCCACCGATGCCCTCCGGCTCGATCTCCAGCGGCGTCCAGCTCTCCAACCTCACCACACGGCCTTTCTCCGAACATCTCGGCAGGGAGGCCGGTGGGTAACGGGACGGTGCACCGACGGCCTAGGACACAACGCTCATCAAAGGACGCCCGTCTACGGCATCCCTATGAGCGCGGAACACCGTCCGTCACGGCAGCAGTTGGCAGCGCTGGAGAGCAAGCATCCCGCAGCCCCGGGGTGGGGGCCGGACCTTCGCGTGTAGACCCGGTGTAGGGGGCGCGGGGACTGTGGTCACCGGCCTACGCCCCGTGCACTGTTCCTGCCGCCCCCTGCTCTGTGAGGTTCGCGTGAACTCGACAGCGACAGCCCTCCGGTTCGACCGGAGCCGATTCCGTGATGTGCTCGGCCGCTTCTGTACGGGGGTGGCGATCGTCTCGGCCGTGCACGACGGCGAGCCCGTCGGCTTCGCCTGCCAGTCCTTCGCCTCGCTCTCCCTCGATCCGCCGCTGGTGTCCTACGCCGTGGCCGACACGTCCACCACCGGCCCCCGGATCGAAAGGGCGGGAGCCTTCTGCGCGACGGTCCTGGGGGCCGATCAGGGCGAGCTGTGCCACGGGTTCGGACGTTCGGGGGCGGAGAAGTTCGCCGGTGTGGCCTGGAGCCCGGCCGAAGGTACCGGGTCCCCGCGGATCACCGGTGGACTCGCCTGGGTGGACTGCCGGATCGAGACCGTGATCCCCGCCGGGGACCACCGGATCGTGATCGGCCGCGTGATGCACCTCAGCACACCGGAGAACGTCCAGGACGCCGGTCCGCTTCTGTACTACCGGGGCGGATTCCTCGCCCCGCGGCCCGGCCCGCACGCCGTGCCCGGCCCCACGGCCGCCTGACCGCTCCGCACGGGTGGGCAGGCCCCCGGTGCGCTCTCAGCGCCGGGGTGGCATCGGCCGCCGGGGATCAGCAGCCGGCCAGCCGGCTGCCCGAGGAGGAGTCCGCGCCATCGGACGGTGGCAGGTCGAGCAGGTCGGCCAGGTCACGCCCGGAGGCCTCGTCCTCGTCCGGGTGCTCGCCGAGCCATCCGAGGTGGGCCGCGCGCAGGCCCGCCTGGAAGCGACTCCTGGCGCCGAGCCTGGCCATCAGTTCGGCGGTGATCCGGCGGCCGGTACGCACCGACACGCCGAGCTTACGTGCCACGCCCTCATCGGTGAGCCCCTCACTGAGCAGCCGCAGGACGGCCCTCTCCTGGCCTGTCAGGCCGCGGGTGTCGGTGCTCGTGCGCTGTCTTCGGGCGGTGGTGACGGGCGCTGCCCGCTCCCACACCATGCGGAAGTGCTCGGACAGGACGGCCAGTGTCCCTCGGCCCCGGAAAAGCAGCGCACCCTCGGCGCTGTTGTCCGGATCCATGGGCACGATCGCCGCCTCGTCATCGAAGATGATCATGCGGGCGGGCAGCGAGGCCACTGTCCGGACATCGTTGCCAAGATCCACCAGCCAACGCGCGTGGGCCACCGTCGCGGGGTCGTTGTAGATGCTGTCCAGGTAGATGGTGCGCATGGCGACGCCCTGGTCTCGCAACGCCTCCGTCAACGGACGGCTCGCCTCACGGTTGTCCGCGGTCTGATGCCCGCCCGGGGCGAAGGCCACGAGACTGCGGGTGCAGTCGGCGCTCAGCTCCTGTATGCGGTCGCGGATCCGGTCGAGGCCCTGCAACTGCTCGACCTCGTTGCGCTCGCTGCGGCTGCGCTGGGCCGTGAACTCCTCGGTGAGCCGGGCCACTTCCACCCGCGTCTCGGATATCTGCCGCTGCCGGGCCAGCAGATCGGACTCCTGTCGGGTGAGCAGAGCCTGAAGCGCGACGTCAGGACTGACCGCGCGCACCCGGCCCGGATTCACCCAGGAGGGCAGGATCAGCCCGAGGCGAACGCACTCGTCCAGGGCTTCCCCGACCATCTCCGCGGGCCGGTCGACCAATTCGGCCAATTCCTCGACCGAACCTCCCGAACCTAACAAAGATGCCCTGTAGACCTCGGCCGCCTCCGCACTCAAACCGATCGGCTCAAACACCCCGCCCCCCCCGTCGAACGAAAGTCCTGATCCAAGCCTGTCGCGACAGCGGCAGAGTAACACGCCCACCTGAGGGGCGATTTATACCGGAACGGACCTTCTGGGCCGCAGAATGGACCCAGCGGAGCGGGGAAGGATCACCGAGGTTTTCAGAACCTCACTGGGTGAGTTCCACGATGCGCTGCCAGCCGGGATCCGCCGCGGGACCCTGCCGGCCCGGCTCACCGGAGGGCTCGGGGACGACCTCGCCGGCCTTCGGAGTCTCGGACTGCCAGCCGGGCTCCTCGGCGGCGGCGGTGCCGACGGCGACCGGTCCGAGCAGAAGCGCGACCACGGAGACGGCGACGACGGAGAGTCTCTGGAAAGCTGCGGACCTCATGGGTGAACTCCTCTGATTCGGGTGGGCTGAATGCCGTGAATTCCGTTCGTCTTCGGCGTTCGCACCCGATTCGGCGCGTCGCCTCCGTACGACATGATTCTCGCTTCGGCGCCGCGCCCTTCTCCAGCGATCGATCTGTCAACCTGCTGCGTTGGCAGTGAACTGACAGCGCTCACCTTCGCGCGTCGAGCCCTCCGCCCCTGTTCAGCACAGCCGCAAGCCGGAATCGGAACCTCATCCGCCAGATATCCGGATCGATGGAATCCGGATATCTGGATGCCTCCGGCATTTTTCCTTTCCCGGTGGCAGTTTGTGGCCAGACAGAGCGCGAGGGGCGTCGTAGGAAAGTTGTAGACCCGTACCCCAGGATCATGCCGATCCCAATTCCGTACGGACTTTGTGAGGTGGCATCGTGGCCAATCCGTTCGAGAACGACGAGGCGTCGTACTTCGTGCTCGTGAACGACGAGGGCCAGCATTCGCTGTGGCCGGCGTTCGCCGAGATCCCGGAGGGCTGGCAGAA
This sequence comes from Streptomyces sp. NPDC091289, assembly GCF_044757365.1. Classification (NCBI taxonomy): domain Bacteria; kingdom Bacillati; phylum Actinomycetota; class Actinomycetes; order Kitasatosporales; family Streptomycetaceae; genus Streptomyces; species Streptomyces sp. NPDC091289. Next base: position 6,950 of record NZ_JBIVUT010000002.1, on the reverse strand, counting down.
GGCACACGGCGAGGACACCCGTGCGGCGTGCCTCGCGTATGTGGAGGAGCACTGGACCGACATGCGTCCGCTCAGCCTGGTGCGCGCGATGGCGGTCGACGCGGCCTGAAGGGCACAGGACGCGAGGGGGCCGCGGTGGGAGAACCACCGCGGCCCCCTCGCGTGTGACCGGAGCCCCTGGGGCGGGATCGGATGCCCCGGGGGCCGGCCGGTCCGTCAGACGGCCTGCGGCTGCTGGGCCGCCAGGAATCCGGCGAGCTCGGCGATCGTCGGGTGGTCCCATATCGCGGTGGGATCCACGACCGTCCCGAGCCGCTCCTCCACGTCGGCGGCGAAGGCCACCACGGCGATGGAGTCGAGCCCGTACTCGCCGAGTTCACGGTGCGGGTCCACGGACTCGGTGACGTCCGGCAGGTACTCGGCGACGCGGTCGGTGAGCCACTCCTGGAGCTGGGAGGGAACGGTGGGATCGAAGGCGAACGTGGTCATCGGGATCTCCTCGGGTGTGTGGTGCTGGTGGTTTCCCGGCTGCGCTGCCGGAACGGTGTGCGGGTGTCGGGCATCCTGGCCGGAGCGCCCGGTCGTCCACGGCGACGACCGGGGACGGCGGGACGGCGGGTGGGTACGGCGACCGGGCGGCCGCCTCACGTGTACGCCCGGGCGTTGAGCCCGAACGACAGCCCTCGGTCGTCCCGGTCCGTCAACTCCGCGATGAGCGCGTCCTCGACCGCCGTCGGCAGCGGTGTGCCCGACGGCCGGTCCAGAGAGGACAGCCGGGTGAGCGCGGCGACCAGCCACTCGGGCCGGGCGAGGAAGTCGCCGTCCGCCGCGGTCCGGTGGACGCCGAGGCAGGCGGCGGCAGCGAGAGCCGTGGTGTAGCGCGCGGCGAGCCGGCGCACGGGCACCTCGGCGTCGATGGCCAGTTGCCGCGGCCGCAGGGATGCGCCGGCCTCGGTGAGCGTGGCGAAGCCGCGTACATGGTCCTCCGCCCGCTGCCGTACGGCAGCGGGCAGATCCGCGTCGAGCACCGTGCCGAGGGAGGCCGCGAGACAGTCCCGGCCGCCCGAGACCGACCGCAGGGCGGTCAGGTCGACCGCCGGCAGTTCGCTCTCCGCGCTGAACAGGGCGTCCGGGGCCGGGGCCGAATCGCGCCGGGAGCGGCCGAGAAGTCCCGGCAGCTGGGGCAGCAGGGCGGACAGGCAGGCGGCCCTCGCGATGTGGCCGAAGGCGACCGGCTTGACGTCCCTGGCGAGCTTCTGGAACACGGCGTGCTCGCCGTCGCGCCGGTAGAACTCCGAGCCCATCACCGTGGACAGTCGTTCCACCGCGTCCGTGAGAACCCCGGCGACCAGATACTTCACCGCGGGCGCGTGCACGCTGCCGGACTCGGGGCGAAGCTGCAGGGCCCGGGTCGCCGCCCGGGAGAACGCCTCGCAGACCAGCAGATCGGCGAATGTCTCGGCCAGGGCTGTCCGCACGACGGGGATGGCTGCCGCCGGCCGGCCGTAGAGCGTGCGCCGCCGCGTGTGGTGCAGCGTGACGCGCAGGGCCGTGTCGAGCAGGGCGGTGGTCATCGCCGGCATCGCCATCCGGGTCACCTGGAAGGCGCGGGCGGCCGTGTCGACGCCCGTGCCCTCGGCACCAAGCAGCACACTGTCCGGCACGTGCAGGCCGTCCACCACCATGCCGCCGAGCCGGACGCCGCGCATGCCGACGGAGCGGAACCGGGGCAGGCGGCGGACCCGCGCCGGGTCGAGCCGGTCGGCGGTCAGGAACAGCTGGGACCGCGAGCGCGGGCCGTCCGTCTCGCCGGTGCGGGCCAGCACGACCAGAGCATCGGCCCGGTCCAGGTTGGCGATGGACTCCTTGCGTCCACTCAGCCGGAGTCCGCCGTCGACGTGCTGGGCCGCGAAGGCGTTGGCGGCGATGTCGTTGCCATGGGCGAGCTCGTGGAAGGCGGCGGCGATCCTGCGGTTGTCGAGGAGCAGGTCGGCCGCGGCACGACACTGCTCGGGCGAACCGGCGGTCCATACGTTGACAGCGGCGAGCAGCTGGCCGGCGCGGCCCAGGCCCAGCGCCGGGTCACGCCGGTACACCGAGCGCATCAGCTCGACCATGTGGTCGACGCGTGCGAGGCGGCCGCCGAGCGCGGTGGGGACGAACTCGGCGTGCAGGCCGAAGTCGTCCAGGGCGGCCTCGGCCGCCGCGGCCGTGTCCTCCCGCTCGTCCGCGGCCACGGCCGCCGCGAAGCCGGCCGGGTTGCGGGCGTCCCAGGGGTCGCCCAGGAGCTTCTCCAGATGGTCGGTGCGGGACTCGATGCCGATCATGCGGCCTCCACCTCTCCGGCGGGTCGGGCTTCCGTCGCGCGAGCACCGGGAAGGAGCGCCGGGGCGCCCCGTCCGCGGATCTCCCCGTCGCTGTCGAAGAGCGAGACCGGGGTGTCGGGCGCGGTGGTCAGGAGCGTGCCGAGCTCGCCGAACACCTGCGCGGCGTCTGCCGGGGCGGCGTCCAGGGCTTCGAGGGCCAGGACCAGACAGCCGCGCAGCCACCGCCCGTCGGCGCCCCACACCCCGTCGCGCAACCGGGGCCGCGCGCGGTGCAGGGCGAGCGCGGCGGCGGCCGCGAAGCACCACTCGTAGCGCTCGGCAAGCCGCATGGCGGCGGTCCCCGGCGGTCCCGCGGCGGGCCGCAGCGCGCCGATGTCGTCGCCCAGGGCCTCGCACGCGGCGAGCAGCGCGCGAGCCAGGCCCACCGTCGTCGACCCGCCCTCCTCCGCTGCCAGTTCGGCCACCAGGGCGGGCAGGGCGCCGAGCACGGCGTCGCGCGGGGCCATCAGTCGCAGGCGGTGCGTGTCGAGCGGGTCCAGGGCGTGGTCCTCGCGCAGCCAGCGTGCCGGGGAATCGGCGTCGTCGGGAGCCGGCCGCCGCCCCGGGCGCAGCAGGGGCAGTACGGCGGCGAGTCCGGCCCGGTTGACCCAGGTACTGCCGTCGAACAGGGGGACGACCTGGTGGTCGCGCTCCAGCTTGGCGAAGGCGCCGTACCCCTCGACGTCGGCGAGGAAGCCGCGTGCCCCCAGCAGATCTCCGATCAGGCGGAGTTGTCCCTGTATCAGGCTCGGCACGAACGCCTTGGCCACGGCGGACACGACGCTGAGCTGCTCCGGGACCTGGTGGGCCGCACGGGCGGCGGTGTGGGCCACGGCCTCGGCGAGGAACTGCCGGGCCACCGCCCGGCCCGCGATGTCGCGGGCATGCGGCAGGTCGGCCAGGCCCCGGCCGTACAGGCGCCGTTCGCCCAGGAAGCGGCGCAGCAGCCGCAGCCCGTGGTCACCGGCCCCCAGAGACAGCGACACGCACACGATTCGGGTCAACTGAAGTGACTGAAGGACGAGTTCGATGCCACTGCCGACCGGTCCGACCATGGCGTGCGCGGGCAGCCGGGCGTCGTCGAACTCCAGGCCGCTGATGTCGGCCCCGCGGATGCCGTGTGTGGGCATCTTGGGCAGCGCGCGGACGGTGCCGTCCGGCGTGGCGCGCTTGTCGAACAGGAAGACGGTGAATCCGCGGGCCCCGCCGCTCGGTTCGGTGCGCGCGAGGACGCACATGAGGTTGCCCCGGGTGGCGTTGTTCACCGGCCACTTCCGGCCGCTGAGGCGCCAGCCGGAGCCGTGCCGGGTCGCGTCGAGCGCACCGGCGAGCAGGTCGCTGCCGCCGCCCGGTTCGGTCAGTCCCCACGCCACCGGTTCGCCCGCGAGGACCTGGCGGGCCAGCAGGCGGGCCGGGCCGTTCTCGTCGGCGGCCCAGACGCAGACGCCGCCGAGGAAGGTCTTTCCGTGGGCCACGGCCACGGTCAGGTCGTGGGCGGCGATCCGGCGCAGCAGCGCGACGAACTCGTCGAGGTGCTCCTGGCGTCCGCCGTGGCGCACGGGGACGTAGAACTCCGGGAGCCCCCAGGCGTCGAGCGCCGCGCAGGCCTCGGCCGGGAAGCTCTCCGCCTCCTCGTGGGCGGCGAGGAGGGCGGGGTCGAAGGGGCCTCCGGGCCGCGACCAGTCGGCCAGCGCCCGGTCGAGGCCCGCGACGGTGGGACGCGCCTCGGCCGCGGTGTCCTGGCACACGGCCTGCGGCACCGTGCCGGGCCCGGTCATCCGCGCTTCCCCGCCGCGACGGCGACTGCCTGCGCGGCCGGATAGCCGTCGGCCCACAGCGGTTCCAGCTCGCCGTCGGCGTACAGGGCCTGCATGGCACCGCGCTGGACCTTGCCGCTGGTGGTACGCCGGACCGCGCCGCGGCGCATCAGGAGCACGGCATCGGCTCGCAGGCCGAACTCGCGGGCCACGGTCAGGCGCATGCCCGCCGCGAGCCGGGCCAGTTCCTCGTCCTGGGCACGGCGCCGGACCTCGTGGATGACCACGATCCGCTCCTCGGCGCCGACCGCGACGGAGACGACGGAGCCGACGGTTTCACGCAACTCCTCGTGCTGACGCCGGAGTTCATGCTCGATGTCGTGCGGGTAGATGTTCCGGCCGCGCACGATCATCATCTCCTTGATCCGGCCGGTGACATAGACCTCGCCGTCGACCAGGGCACCGAGGTCGCCGGTGCGCAGCCAGCCCCCCACGTCGGCCGGGTCGTTGGCCACCCGGTTGCCGAACGTGGCGGCGGTGGCTCCGGGGTTGCGCCAGTAGCCGGCCACCACGAGCTCTCCGCGCAGCCAGATCTCGCCGACCGATCCCTCCGGCAGGGCATCGCCGGTTGCCGGGTCGACGATGCGGGCCTCCAGGTGGCGCGGTGCACCGCAGCTGACGAGCGCCCGGCCCGCACCGTCGGCCGCGGGCGCCACCCGGCCGGTTCCGAGCGCGTCGCTGTCGACGGTGAGCACCCGCGGTGCACGCCCGGACGTCGTCGAGATCATCAGGGTGGTCTCCGCCATGCCGTAGCAAGGAGTGAGCTGTTCCGGCCGCAGTCCGGCGGGGGCGAACCGCTCCGCGAACGCCTCCAGGACGCTCGCCTTGACGGGCTCCGAGCCGCTGATGGTCCGGGTCCAGCGGGACAGGTCCAGGTCGGCGATCGAGTCCTCCGGGACGCGGGTCAGGCACAGCTCGTAGGCGAAGTTGGGGGCGGCCGACAGACCGATGTCGTACTGGTCGACGAGTTCCAGCCAGGCGCGGGGGCGGCGCAGGAAGGCGGCCGGGGTCATGAGGGCGATGCCGCGGCCGGCCAGGAGGGGGGTCAGGATGTGCCCCATCAGGCCCATGTCGTGGTAGTTGGGGATCCAGCCGCCGTAACGCTGGCCTTCGCGGACCGGCAGGTGGGTGTCGATGGCGAGCGCGTTGAGCAGCAGGTTGCGGTGGGTGACCTGGGCTCCCCTGGGGTCGCTGGTGGAGCCCGAGGTGTACTGGAGCAGTGCCAGGTCGTGAGGGTCCGCCGCATGCGGGACGAACGGCTCGGTGAGCGGCGCCGGGTCGATGTCCGGGACCAGCAGCGGTACGTCGAGGCTCTCCGCCTCGGTCCAGGCGAGCACATCGTCCAGGTCGTCGGACCCGGTCAGCACCGCCGCGATTTCGGCGTCACCGGCGATCGCGCTCACCCGGCGCCGGTCCTGCTTGTACCGGCCCGGCATCGACGAGGGCACCGGCACCAGGCCTGCGTAGAAACAGCCGAGAAGGGCGACGACGAACTCGGCGGAGTTCGGCAGCAGGAGCAGGGCGCGGTCGCCGGGCCGGCAGCTGCGCAGCAGGTCCACAGCGCAGCCACGGGCGGCACGGTCCAGCTGTTCGTAGGTCGTCCACCGGGTACTGGCGGGGTCGGAGGGGTCGGGCACGATCGCGACGGCGCGGAAGTCGCCGCGCGTGCGAGCGTGCTCGGTGAGGACATCGACAACGTTCGGGGCACCGGACAGGTCAGCCATGCTGCGCGTACTCCTGTGTTCGTGGGATGGCCGCGGCGTGCTCGACACCGGGCATGCGGGTCAGGAACGGCGGCCCGGGAGCCAGGCGGTGAGCTGGTCGAGCACCGGCTGCTGGTCGGCGAGGTAGAAATGGCCGCCGGGCAGGACACGGGTGCCGAAGGCGTTGCCCGCGCAGGCCCGCCAATGGGTCAGCTGCTCGGGCGAGACATCCGGGTCGTCGCTGCCGCCGAGCACCAGCACGGGCGCGCGGACCGGCAGCGGAGGGGTGCGCAGGTATCCGGCCACCACGCCGAAGTCGGCGCGGATGGCGGGCAGTACCAGTTCCAGCAGCTCCGGCGATTCGAGCAGCTCGGCGAAGTCGTCGTTGAGGCGGCTCAGTTCCTCGATGAGACCGGTGTCGTCCAGGATGTGCCGGTCGTGGTTCTCGCGCTCGTGCGGTGCGCGCGATCCGGAGACGGCGAGCAGGTCGACGACCTGTCCGTGCCGGCGTTCGAGTTCGAGGGTGACCTCGTAGGCGACGATCGCGCCCATGCTGTGGCCGAACAGGGCGAGGGGTTCGCCGAGGAAGGGTTCGAGAGCGTCGGCGACCGGGCCGACCAGGTCGTCCATGGCGGCCGGCGGGGCCTCGCCGAGCCGGTCCTGCCGGCCCGGGTACTGCACGCCGTGCACCTCGATGTCGGCGGGCAGGCCCGTCGGCCAGGTGCGGTACGCCTGGGCGGTGCCGCCGGCGTGCGGGGCGCACACCAGGCGGTATCTGGGCCGCTTCACCTCGCGGAATGTCCTCAGCCACCGTGATCGCGTGTGCAGGTCCTCAATGGTCACTGTCCTTGCCTCCCGTCGCGCTTGCGCCCCACAGCGAAACCACCGGCGCTATCCGGGCTCTATAAAGCGCGCGTAGAGGCGTTGTGGGGCGCGTCGCGAAGCGGGGCCGCCGGGGGGGGGGGGGGCGCGCGCGGGGGGCGGCCCCCCCCCCCCCCCCCGCGGGCCGCAGCCACGGAGACTACATTATAGGTGGGGGGGGGGGGGGGGGCCGCGGCTGCCGT